>NZ_CP026103.1:1676111-2011334 GCF_002902945.1 Paraburkholderia caribensis | reverse complement strand
GCCCGGGATTGTGCGCTAAATGACCCCACTGCGCAATCACCCCACGGGACATCTGTTCGACGGCAAAGTTGAAACGTCCCAATTTGCGTTGCGCGACGAGACTTGTCCACACCTCTTTCGATCGATTCACCACAAACGGGGACGATTCCGCCGCATTTGGGGTCGTGAAACGCCCCAGACGGGGACGTATAGGTGGAAATAGCACCCCAACCAGGGTCGGTTAACGCCCCAAACGGGGACGTTTACGTCTGGAAAGCCTTACTGGATAAGGGTCCTAGGTGTGTAAACGAAGTAAACGTTGTTAACCAAACGGTATACAAACCTCAATACACCCCATCCGGGGACAATTTCAGCGGATTTGGTTGCTGTTTTCCATCGAGAAATTCGAATACAACCCAAACATTCGACGCACCGGGAGATCTAAGGAAGCTCGAAGCGTTAACAAAAACCAGAGCTAACTCTCTGACTGCAAAACGCAATTTTCTCAGCCTCGCAAACTTCGGACTTTACGGCCCACGTATTTATCGTAAATAAGTGCCAGCCAGTTCGTCGTCAGTCAGGTTCTTGCGCCCCAGTTGGGGACAATAGGGGACGTGGATCAGGACGACGACGTACGCCACCCGGAATGGGGACATTGACGCCATTTTTGCTTCGACAGCGCCGCAAAAAGGCTTCTGAGCGCCCCTGTCAGCCTTGTGTGCCCCTGCCGACGCCCCGCTGCTAAAAGATCTCTCGTAGTAGTCACCCTAGATGGGGACATTCGCGCCGAATCATCATAGACGCGCGCGCATCGCGGCCACGCTCACCCCAAGCGGGGACATTACGCCGATTAACCTATTATTTACGGTAAATAGTGGCGTGCCGTACGTGTTTATCAACGAAGAGGCGATCAGATTCTCTGGTCGAAAAAGCCAGAAAGACTTATTTCGACCCGCTCGGCGACCGTCGCGTGCACGGCGCCGTTCGATGAACCATCAGGATCACCAGGTAATTCAACGGGAAGAAAGCCGCTGCAGGCAGTCCCCCGAACCATCTGCTGTCCGCGCTACGACATCCCCTCGAAGCGCGAACCCTAGGGCAGAAGCCCGCTAAAACTGATAGTTGATCGACACGTCGCAGACGCCGTTCGTCTTTGTCTGCGTGATAGGGCTGTTGGCCGCGCTGCCCAGCATCCGTTTGAGCGCGCCATCCGCCGTTACGAACCAATGCTTGTTGACGAACCAGATCATCGTGACGCCGAACCCAGCGGATTTCAGCCCTGCGCTGGCATCGTATTGCGAGTAGCGTGAATTCGCCGCCTGCGTCGCATTCACGCCGAACCAGCTATTCATATACTTCGAGTCAGCGAAGGTCACCGACGGTCCGGCGAACCAGAAGAAACTCTCGGAACTGCCCGGCAACGGCATATACGCGCCGAGGTCCGCAACCCACCCGTTGGACCCGCCGAAGCTACGCGTCACCGCCCCACGAAACACCAGCGGAAATTCCTTCGAGATCACGTATTCCCCGGCCAGCTTCACCTCGGGCGCCGGATTGATATTGCCCATGCCATCTAGACGTGAAGGATCGTCGTGCGCGCGCCGGCCCAGATCGTAGACGGCTGCGACGCTCACGCGCCAGTTCGGGCCCTGCAGCACATTGACGCCCAGCCCTTCACCTGTCGAAAGAAAAGCGAGGTCTTTGTAGCGGATGTCGGTGCTTGGCCCGACCAGCGTGTGATAGCGGTCGGACCCGTCATAGCGCGGCTCGAAGGTTGAACCGATGCCGATCCGCACCTCCCAATCAGGCCGGTTGTCCGGCTTGAACAGCTTTTCGAGCGGGATGCCCGCGGAATATTGCCATTCGCCAAGGGGCGACGGCGTTTGCGCCAAGGCGGCTGGCGCGCTGCAAATGAGATAGGCGAGGCTGGCGTAGACCGGTAGCTTTGTCATGTCGACGGACGTCTTGGGTTATGGGTCGCGGACGCGGTCCGTTGCGGCCACACGTAACGTGTTCAGTTGATGTGAGGAAACCCGGCGGGAGCAGCAAACGCCATACCTGACCCTCAATCAATGGCAGGTTCGCGTGTGTATCCATGCAAGGCGTTTGAACGCGCTCGCGTCCGTATCAATCGCTATGACCATCTGAGCGGCTGGCCGCACAGCGAAACGGCCGGATTCCGGCAATCCGCACAGTCCACGGCGCAAGAAAGTTCGCGCTCCCACGAAATCAAATAAAAACAAAGGGTTAGCAGGAGCGCGTGACATGTCCAACCTGGCATCGGAGTTGCGAATACGGGCGCGCCGCGTCGTGCGGCATCCGATAAAACCCAAGGAGACACTATGGACCCGAGCTACACGGAAGCAGCCGCGCCCGCCCGTCAGCCGCAATCCCACTCAAACGCACCCGCCGCATCCAGCGACCGCCTTCGACGCCTCAAGTCGATCTTCTCCGGCTCCGCCGGCAACCTGATCGAGTGGTACGACTGGTATGTGTACTCCGCGTTTGCCTTGTACTTCGCGCGGTCGTTCTTTCCTGCCGGGAACCAGACGGCACAGTTGCTGAACACGGCGGCTGTGTTTGCAGTCGGCTTTCTTGCGCGGCCGATAGGCGGCTGGCTGATGGGGATCTACGCGGATCGCCACGGGCGCCGTTCGGCGCTGCTGGTTTCCGTGGTGCTGATGTGTTTCGGTTCGCTCATCATTGCGCTGTGTCCGAGCTATGAGGTGATCGGCGTGGCCGCGCCCGCGCTGCTGGTCCTCGCGCGCCTGCTGCAGGGCTTGAGCGTGGGCGGTGAGTACGGCACATCCGCGACTTATCTGAGCGAGGTCGCCACCGCGAAAGATCGCGGCTTCTATTCGAGCTTCCAGTATGTGACGCTGATCGCCGGGCAGCTGCTCGCGCTCGGGCTGCTCGTGATCCTGCAACAGTTCCTTCTGACGACGCAGCAACTCGAAAGCTGGGGCTGGCGCATTCCGTTTTTCATCGGCGCGGCTGCCGCGCTTGCCGCCATGCGCCTACGCTCGACGATGGAGGAAACAGGCGAATTCGAGAAGGCGAAACACAAGAAGGACCGGCGCGGCTCGCTTGCGGAACTGCGCAAGCACCCGCGCGCGGTATTGACCGTCGTCGGACTGACGATGGGCGGCACGATCGCGTTCTATACGTACTCGATCTACATGCAGAAATTCCTCGTGAACACGGTCGGCATGAGCAAGCACGACGCGACGCTGGTGTCCGCAGCGTCGCTTTTCCTGTTCGCGATTTTGCAGCCGATCGTCGGATCGATATCCGACCGCATTGGCCGCCGGCCTGTTCTAATCGCTTTCGGTGTACTTGGCACCCTGTTCACCGTGCCGATCATGACGGCCATCAGCCAGACGCATGATGCGTGGGTCGCCTTCTTCCTGATCATGGCCGCGTTGGTGATCGTCTCGGGCTACACGTCGATCAACGCCGTCGTCAAGGCGGAACTGTTCCCGGCGGAAATCCGTGCGTTGGGCGTTGGACTTCCTTATGCTTTGACCGTATCCGTCTTTGGCGGCACCGCTGAATATCTGGCGCTATGGCTCAAACAGGCAGGACATGAACCGCTCTTCTACTGGTATGTCACGGCTGCGATTTTTTGCTCGCTGGTGGTGTACCTCTGCATGCGCGACACCGGCAAGCACTCGCTCATCAAGGACTGACGTCCCGCTGAAGATCGCCAATGGTGTCCGTCTTCACGAGGACACGGCATCGTGAGAACGCATCCTGTGAGACGGATACGGCATGCGGCAACGGCGCTCGCGGTGCTCGCGTGTTGCATCGCGACCGCGGGACTCGCGTACGTCGCCGCGCTGCATTACTACGCGCGCGCTCACGCAGCCGAAGTCGCGCAACGCGCGTCTCTCTACGCATTGACGCTCGAGTCGCAACTGGCCCGCTATGAGTCGCTGCCGCGCGTTGCCGCGCTCGATCCCGTGCTTGCGCGGCTGCTCGCGAAGCCCGGCGATCCCGCGCTGCAGCAGGCGGCGAACGCCTATCTGAAAGCAGTCCAGACGAATGCCGACCTGTCGGCTGCGTACGTGATGGACATGAGCGGCAAAACCCTGGCTGCGAGCAATTGGGACGAAGAGGGTAGCTTCGTGGGCTTCGACTATGCATTTCGCCCCTATTTCATCGATGCGATGAAACGTGGCACGGGACGTTTCTACGGAGTGGGCAACACGACGAAGAAGGCGGGATATTTTCTGGCCGTGCCTGTCAGCGAAGGCTCGGGCGCGGCGCGACGGGTGGTGGGCGTCGTTGCGATCAAGGCGGCGCTGGATGGCTACGAGAGCGCATTGGCGAAGAGCGGCGACATCGTGCTGTTCGTCGATCGGGACAATGTCGCGTTTCTCTCGTCCGTGCCGGCATGGCGTTACCGGGCGCTGGCGCCGCTCTCGGACGCGACGCGGCGCGCGTTCCAGCAGACGCAGCAATACGGCGATGCCGCGCTCGCCGCGCTTTCCGTGCGGTCTGCAACAGCCGGGCGCGCCGATGCCGCGCCAAGCCAGTCCGAACAAGCGCCCGGTCCCGGCAAGCTATTCGTCGCGCCACCGGGGCAAGGCTCAAAGTGGTTTCACGTGCATTACCGCCCCGTTGGGCCGCTCGGATGGAAGGTCGCGATCCTGATCGACGACGCCGACGACGAGCGCAGCGCGATGTTCGCCGCCATCAGCGCCGGCGCGGCAACGGCTCTCGTGTTTGCGCTGATTTGGGCCGCGCGCCTGCGCAACAGCCGGAATGAGGAGCGGCAGCGCGCGCGGGCAGCATTGCAACAGGCGCAGCGAGATCTCGAACAACGGATTGCGGAACGCACCGCCGAATTGACGCGCGCCAACACCGCGCTCGAAGAAAAGGTCGACGCACTCGACGACGCGCGCCGCATTCTGCGCGATACGCGCGACACGGCGATTCAGGCCGGCAAGCTCGCGGCGCTTGGCCAGATGGCGGCGGGCATTACTCACGAGTTGAATCAGCCGCTCGCGGCCGTGATGACACTGGCCAGCAACGCGATCCGCATGACCGAACTCGACCGTCCGGAGGATCTGAAGAAAAACCTGACGCTCATCAACGAACTGGCCGCGCGGATGGGCAAGATCATTTCGCATGTCAAAGCGTTTGCCAGAAACGACGCGACCAGCAGGGAGCCTGTCGCGATCGCCGAATCGTTACAACAGGCTCTCGCGCTGATCGAATCGCATCGCAAGGCTGCCGGCGTGTCGGTGCGCGTGGCGTCGGTGCCGGGTGACGTCGTCGTGCTTGCCAGTCCGATACGGATCGAGCAGGTCTTCGTGAACTTGCTGACCAACGCAATCGACGCAAGCGCGGCCGCCGCAGCGAAGCGCGAAGTGCTCGTCACCACCGAGGTCGTCGATACGCGCGTGCGTATCAGTATTGCCGACAGCGGTCCCGGCATCGCACCGCATACGATGTCGCGGCTGTTCGAGCCGTTCTATACGACCAAGCCGTCGGGCAAAGGATTGGGGCTGGGTCTCGTCATCTCGCAGGCCATCGTCGACGAGTTCGGCGGTCGCCTGGAAGCAAAAAACAGCCGCGATACGGATTCAGGCTCGAGCGGCGCGGTCTTCGTCGTCGAATTGCAGCGCGTCACGGAAAAGGTCACAACCAGGCTATGAACTCGCCCGATAACTTCGCCAGCATGCTGGTCTACGTGGTCGAAGACGATCCTGTCGTGCGGCTCGGCTGCACGCAGGCGTTGTCGCTGGAAGGCATCGCCGTGCGTGAATTCGCCGACGCCGAAAGCGCGCTTGCCGCGCTCAGGCAGGCGCCGCCAGCGGTGATCGTAAGCGACGTCCGCTTGCCGGGCATCGACGGACTTGCATTGCTGGACAGCATCAAGGCGCGTCCCGACGGCGCCGACGTTCCCGTCATCCTGACAACCGGTCACGGCGACGTCGCGATGGCGGTCGGCGCGATGCGCTCAGGTGCCTATGATTTCATCGAAAAGCCGTTTCACTCGGAGCGCCTCCTCGATACCGTGCGCCGGGCGCTGGAGCATCGCAAGCTCGTCGTCGAGAATCGCAGTTTGCGCGCGCAACTGAGCAGCGAACGGACCTTGCTCGGCAGGTCTGCGCCGATGCAGCGTATCCACGGTCTGATCGATGCAATCGGACCGACGGGCGCCGATGTGTTGATCGTCGGCGAGACGGGCACGGGCAAGGAAGTGCTGGCACGAACGCTGCACACGGCGAGCCGCCGCAGCGGTCCGTTCGTGGCGCTGAACTGCGCGGCGTTGCCGGAAGCGGTGTTCGAAAGCGAGATCTTCGGTCACGAGCCGGGCGCGTTCACAGGCGCGCAGCAACGAAGAATCGGCAAGTTCGAATATGCGAATGGCGGGACGCTTTTCCTCGACGAACTCGAAACGATGCCGCTCGCGTTGCAGGCCAAACTGTTGCGCGCGCTTCAGGAGCGCTGTATTGAAAGGCTGGGCAGCAACACGTCCGTGGCGATCGATGTGCGCGTGATCGCGGCCGTCAAGCAGGACCTCAAACAGCTCTCCGATCAGGGCCATTTTCGCGCAGACCTGTACTACCGGCTCAACGTCGTGTCGATCGAACTGCCGCCATTGCGCCAACGCGCCGACGATATCCCCGAACTGTTCGCCCACTTCGTGCGGGCGGCATGCGCACGCTACGGCAAGGCAGAACCCGCATGGACGTCGGAAGACATGATGCGCTGGCAACTGCACGACTGGCCGGGCAATGTCCGCGAACTGAAGAACGTGGCGGAGCGTTTTACGCTCGGCCTCGATGATGGCTTGCCGCAACCGCCTGCAGGCGCCGATTCGCTTGCGTCGCGGATGGTGCGCGCGGAGCGCGGCTATATCGAGGAAGCACTGCGCAGCGCAGGTGGACAGGTGATCAGGGCTGCCGAACAGCTGGGCCTGCCGCGCAAAACGCTATACGACAAGATTACCCGCCATGGCATCGACCCTAACGCGTTCCGCCAGACGTCACATCCGTGAGGTGCGACATCGTCATTCGGAAAGCGGGCATATAGCACGTTCGCTGCTCGCGCCGAACGTGCATCGCCATCAAAACAGCGTGCCTTCATGATCTACATCATGGAAGCCGCGCGTTGATCAGTCGAGTATCGCCACAACGAAAGGAATCCCCGGATAACCGCGAATGTGTCATCGCGCGCGGCGTGCACGCCGTGCCGCGTCGAACCGGCATCCGGAGAACGACACAAGGGAGACAGCGATGGCGACGATGACGGCGGCAGTGATCCGGGCACCGGGCGGACCGGAAGTGTTGAGACTCGAAGAACGCCGGGTCCCCGTGCCTCAGGTCGGCGAGGTTCTCATACGCGTCAAGGCATTCGGGCTGAACCGTTCCGAACTTTTCACGCGCCGTGGGCTTTCACCGGACGTGAGCTTTCCACGCATTCTGGGAATCGAAGCGGTGGGTGTCGTCGAAGCAGCGCCCGGCGGCGAATTTCAACAGGACGATGTCGTGGCCACGGCGATGGGCGGCATGGGGCGTCAGTTCGACGGCGGGTACGCGGAATACACGTGCGTGCCGGCAAGCCAGATCAAGAAGTTCGACGCGAACCTGCCGTGGGAAACACTCGGCGCGTTGCCCGAGATGCTGCAAACGGCTTGGGGATCGCTGTCGAGAGCGCTCGCGCTGCAACACGGAGACCGCTTGCTGATCCGTGGCGGGACGACGTCCATTGGCCTTGCAGCCGCCGCGCTGGCGAAGCATGCGGGCGCGTACGTGATCTCGACCACGCGCAACGTGTCCAAAGTCGCGTTTCTGCTGGAAAACGGCGCCGACGAAGTCGTGATCGATTCCGGAAGCATCGCCGACGAAGTCAGGGCGCTGCCTGGCGGGGGCGTCGACAAGGCAATCGACCTCGTCGGGGCGACGACCCTGAAGGACTCGCTGCGTTGCGTGCGACCGAACGGAACCGTCTGCATGACGGGCATCGTCGGCAATGCCTGGACGTTCGACGATTTCGATCCGCTGGCAGCCATTCCGAGCACGGTGAAGCTGACCGTCTACGGCGGCGGTTCACAGGAATTCGTCACTACGCCTTTTGCACGCCTGATTCGCATGATCGAGCGAGGCCAGTTGCGCATCAATATCGGCAAGGTGTTCCGTCTGCATGAGATTGTCGAGGCGCATCGCTGTATGGAGCGAAACGAAGCGAATGGCAAGATCGTCGTGTTGACCTGACGTGAGCGCCTTGCACGGGCTAAGGCCGCGAAGCAACCGGCAAGACGCTTTCCGCCGGCGCGGCACCCGTGCCGCTCGTCCACACGCTGACGCCGCGCGGATCGATGGCAAAGCGCGCGGGTCCGCGCTGCGGAACGTGCGCCTGTTCGCCGTCGCAAGCGATATCGAAGCGCATGCCGCCGATATCCGCGACCGCGAACAGATCGCCGTGCCGTAGCTCGACGGAATCGATGGTCCCGGCGTACGCGCCGTCTACCGCGATCGCAATCGAAGACGGCGCGACACGCCACATCACCCGCTGGCCGGCAGGAATGGCGCGGTCCGCCGTGCCGATGGCCAGCCCCGACGCGGTTTCGATCGAACCCGGCACGCGTATCGCGCCTTCGCCGACGTTATGCAAGCCAAGCAGCGCCGCGACCTGCAATGACGCGGGCCGGCGGAATACGTGATCGACTGCGCCTGCCTGCAGCACGCGCCCGCGTTCGATGACGAGCACTTCATCCGCCAGCAGCGCGGCTTCGTCGGGATCGTGTGTGACGAGCACGGTGACGGCCGAAATTTCGCGCTGCAACGCACGCAGTGCCTGTTGCAGCCGGCGACGGCGTGGCGTGTCGAGCGCGGAGAACGGCTCATCGAACAACAGAAGCTGGCTGTGCCGCGAAAGCGCGCGCGCCAGCGCGACGCGCTGCCGCTGACCGAACGACAACTGGCGCGGCAAGCGCTCCATCAGCGCCGACAGCCCAAGGTGCCCGGCCCAGTAACGCGCACTCGCGGCGTCCGAATCGACGGGAAACGACAGCTGCCGCGCCAGCGTCATGTGCGGAAACAGCCCATAGTCCTGCGGCACATAACCGACGTGGCGCTGCTCGGGCGGCAGAGCATCCAGTTGCGTTTCGCCAAGGCGCACGAATCCCGCTTGATTGCCTTCGAGTCCCGCGATCAGCTTCAACGCGAGCGATTTACCCGAACCCGAGGGGCCGATGATCGCAAGCCGCCGCGTCGAAGGCGTCCATTCGATGTCGAGATCGAACGCGCCGAGATGGCGCTTGAGCGCGAACGCAAGACGCGGATTCGGCAGAGCAGGGCGCGCGTCATCCTGCGCGGCCTGGTCCGGCGCATCGCCGTTTTCGGCAATCTCGAACAGGCTCGAACGACCGTCGCGCCACGCCACGGAAAGGGCCGCGCACAACACGGCGATGACGAGCGTCGGCAGCAACAACGGCATCATCGCGGGCAAGCCCTGGCCCCCGAACACGACGTATGTGTACACAGGCAGCGAATACGGATGATAGGCAACCATCACCGTCGCGCCGAATTCGCCGAACGCGCGCAGCCACGCGAGCACCAGACCGGCGCGGATCGACGGCCAGGCGAGGGGCAGCATGACGCGGAAGAATCGGCTCCCCGCGCGGTGTCCCAGCGTCGCCGCGACGTCTTCGTAGACGGGATCGATCGCGGCGAACGCCGAGCGCGCCGCGACGATCAGAAAGGGCGCGGCCACGAACGTCTCGGCGAGCACGATGCCCGCGAACGAATCGGTGAGGGCGCCGTTCGTCAGCCGGCCGAGCCAGCTATACGGCCCGAGCAGAAACAGCAGCAAAATGCCGCTCGTGAGCGGCGGCAGCGCGAGCGGCAACTGCACGACAAAGCCGAGCAACGCCATACCGCGCGACGTCGAGCGCGACAGCCAGTAGCCGAGCGGCACCCCGCCGATCAGGATCACGAGCGCCGCGATGCTCGCGCTGCCCGCCGAGACGGCGACAGCCGACCACGTGCCGCGCCAGTCGACGCCCGTCCAGTCCGCGTGGCCCAACTGCGGAATGCTCGCGATGAACGGCGCGCACAGATAGACGGCGAGCAGGCAGGCGAGCCACAGCAGCGGCCGCGCGGTCTTGCGTGTCATTGCGCGGCGTCGAGCACGGCTTGCACGGACGACGGCACGGCCCGCGCGTTGCCCGTTACGACCGGCTTGACGATATCGACGCCATGCTGCTTCAGCAACGCACGGCCCGACGCGCTCAGCAGAAAGTCGACGAAGCGCGCGGCGCCCGCCTGATTCGGCGCGTCATTGAGGATAGTCAGCGTGTAGCTGGCCTTCGCCTGCAACTCGGGCGCGGGGCGCAGCGCGGGAATCTTGAGATCGGAGGTTTCCGTCGAATAGAAGAACCCTGCGTCGAGCTGACCCGATTGCAGCCGCCCAACCAGCGTCTCTTCGGGCAACACCTGCGCCGGGTTCTCCGGATCGCCGAGCGTCTTCTGGACGAGGTCCGGCTGTTGATAGAGCACAGCCGCCTTCGTCATCATCTGAACCGTGAAAGCGCCCTTCGGATCGAGCCTGGGATCGGTGCGCCCGATGCGGATACCCGGCTCCTGCAACACTGCATCCCAGCGCTTTTTCCTGAAGTCGGCGGCGAAGCGGCTTTGCGGGTTGTAGCCGATCATCAGCGGCGACTCGGCAAAATTCACGTACCACGACAGATGATCGCCGTTCTCCGCCCCCATCAGGCCGTTGTTGACCGTCGGGCTCGCGCTGATGAACACGTCGCCGCGTCGCAGCTTGCCCTTGATCTGATTGGCGATCAGGTTCGAGCCTGCCGCATAGCCCTGAAAATGCAGACCGGTTTCCTTTTCGAAAGCGGGACCGACGCTGCGTTCCATCAGATTCACCAGCGAACCCGCGTACAGCACCTCGACCTTGCCTTCATCGGCGCAAGCGCCGCCCGCGAAAAGAAGACCCGTCAAAACGATTCCCGGCAACAACAGCTTGCGCATCACGATTTCCCCGCTGCGTTATGAACGGTCATATATTACGACGACCGTCATCCACGCTGCAGTTGGGGACAACACGCGACAGCGCATTTGCACGGCACGTGTGCGCAAGCGGCTGTCAATCCGTTGCGCGCGCATCCGTCAACGAGGCACGGTCCCAGCCGCCGCCAAGCGCTTTCAGCAACTGAACGCTCGCGTCGATACGCCGCGCGTCGATCTGCTCGGCCGTGCGCTCGTTGGACAACGCGATGGTCTGCGCCGTGACGACATCGAGGTAATTGACCGCGCCTGCCTGAAAGCGGTTGGTCGTCAGCTTCAGCGAGAGGTCCGCCGCTGTCGTGGCGCGCTGCTGGCTGTCGGCTTCGTTCGCGAGCGTATCGAGCGACGACAGGTTGTCTTCGACCTGCTGGAATGCGACCAGCACCGTTTGGCGGTAATCGGCGACAGCGCCGTCATACTGCGCGTTCGCGCCTTTCAGTGCGGCCGTGCGCCGTCCGCCGTCGAACAGCGTGCCCGCGATCTGCGAGCCGAGCGACCAGAACAGACTCGGCGCGGTGAGCCACGGCGCGAAGAACGTGCTTTCGAGTCCCGCCGTCGCCGACAAGGTCAGATTCGGATAAAAGGCCGCATGCGCTTCGCCGATCTGCGCATTCGCCGCGGCCACGCGGCGCTCGGCGGCGGCGATGTCGGGGCGGCGTTCCAGCAACTGCGAAGGCACGCCTGCCGGAATCTGCGGCAGCGCGATGGTCTCGACCCTCGGCGGCAGCGAGAACGACGAAGCGGGCTGGCCGATCAGCGTCGCGATGGCATGCTGAAGCTGCGTGCGCTGCACGTCGATATCGCTGTCCTGGGTGCGCGTGCTTTCAAGCTGCGTTTGCGCCTGCGCGACGGCCGATGCATCGATTGCGCCGTCGTTCAACTGCTGTTGCAGGATGCGCAGCGCGGCCGCGTAGGCGGTGACGGTATCGTCGAGCAGCTTCTTTTGCCGGTCGAGCGAGCGCAGATCTAAATAGTCGGTGGCGAGATCGGCGGCGACGGCAAGGCGCACCGATTGCAGATCCGCTTCGCTGGCCTGCGCGTTGTCGCGCGCATTGACGGTGGCGTCCTTCACGCGGCCGAACAGATCCGGTTCCCAGCTCGCCGCGAGTCCGACGGAAAAGTCGGGCTGCGTCTTGCCCGCCAGCGATTTATGCTGCACGTTCTGTGACGTGCGATAGCGCTGCGCCGATGCGCCCGCCGTCACGACGGGCGCATAACCGGCGCGCTGATAGTCGACCATCGCGCGCGCCGCTTCCAGTTGCGCGACGGCTTTGCGCACGGTCTGGTTCGACACGTCGACCTGCGCTTCGAGATGGTTTAGCTCGTCGTCGCCATAGAGCGTCCACCATGGGCCGCGCGACTGCGCGTCGGCGGGTGCGGCGAGCGTCCATCCCGCCGACGCCTGCGGCACGCTCGCGAAATGATCGGGCACAGCCGTTTGCGGCGGCGAATAGTGCGGCAGCGTCGAACACGCCGTCAACGCGCTTGCGACGGCGATGACGACCGACTTGCGAACCAGCGACGCACGGAATTTGAACATGATGAGCCTCTTATCGTGCTTAACCGCGCTTCGCCGACGTCGCCGACGCCGCTGGCGCGATGCGCACCGTTTCGCCGTTGCTGATCGCGTCGCCGGGATTGTTGATCACGCGGTCGGTCGAATCGAGCCCCGTTGCAACCTCGACATACGTGCCGAAATCGCGACCGATGGTCACCGTCCTCAGTTGCACCTTGTCGTCCTTGCCGATCACGGCGACGGTCACGCCGTCGGGCCGGAACAGCAGGGCGCTGACGGGCACTTCGAGTGCGGGATGCGCCGCGACCAGCGCGAGATGAACCTGCGCATACGCGCCCGGCAGCAACGCGCCGTCGCGGTTATCGACATCGACTTCGACGCGCAGCGTGCGGCTCACGGGGTCGATCGAATCGGCGCTGCGTGCGACGCTCGCGTCGAACTGACGCCCGGGATATTGCTGCGTCGTCAGATAGACCTTCGTGCCGGGCGCGATGCTCTGCGCGTCGTTCTGCGGCACGTCGACATACACGCGCAAGCGGTCGGTCTGTTCGATATGAAACAGCTCGCCGCCGTTGGCCGCGATGCCGGGCGAGCCGCCCGCCGTCACCAGCGCGCCGACGTCGACCTTGCGCGCGGTAATCACGCCGTTGAACGGCGCCGTCACTTTTTCATACGACACCAGTTCGGAGAGCCGCGCCACGTTCGCTTGCGCCGCTTGCCATGCGGCGAGCTTCGCCGCGCTGTCGCTCGTCTTCGCGTTGGCGTCCTGTTGCGACACCGACTGCGTTTGCAGCATCGTTTGCCAGCGCTGCGCGGTGCTGTCCGCGAAGCTGTAGTTGGCCTTCGCGTTTGCCTCGTCGGCGCGCGCCTGACGCAACTGCGCGTCGAGTTCCGGCGTCTGGATATCGGCGAGTGTCTGGCCCGCCTGGACCTTCGTGCCGATATCCGCATACCAGTGCTGGATGTAGCCGCTCGTGCGCGCGTAGATCGATGCGTCGGCGTACGGCATCACGTTGCCCGGCAACAGCAGTTCCTGCGATGCAGGCGCGCGCGTCGGCGTCAACGCGTCGACGCTCAGATAGCGCTGCGCATCGACCTGCTTTGTCAGCTCGCTGCTGGCATGAAGCCGCGGCACGATGCCGATCGCGAGCAGCGCGGCAGCGATGGCTGCGAGCGCGACAGGCAGCACGAAGCGGCGCTTGTGGGGCAAAGGCGCGCCGTTGGACAGCGCGAGGTCGGTGCGGGCCGATGGCTCGTGACCGGTCGGCAGATTGGGCGTGGTCATGAAAAGTCCTTACTGGGCGTGTGTGGTCACTTCGGCGGAACCGGCTGAATCGGCGGCACGCTGGGCGCGGCGCTTCGCGAGCCACGCATGCACCATGCCGAACACGACGGGCACGAACAACAGCGTCGACACCGTGCCGATCGCGAGACCGCCGATCACCGCGCGGCCGAGCGGGGCGTTCTGCTCGCCGCCGTCACCGAGTCCGAGTGCCATCGGCAGCATGCCGATCAGCATCGCGAGGGCCGTCATCAGCACGGGGCGGAAGCGGTTGAAGCCTGCATCGAGCGCGGCGGCCAGCGGCGCCATGCCGTTGGCGAGCGATTCGCGCGCGGTGTTGATGACGAGAATGCTGTTGGCCGTGGCAATGCCGATGCACAGAATCGTGCCCGTCAACGCGGGGACGCTGAGCGTGGTATGTGTGGCGAACAGCATCCACGCGATGCCCGCCAGCGACCCCGGCAAGCCGCTGATGATGATCAGCGGATCGAGCCACGACTGGAAGTTCACGACCATCAGCAGATAGACGAGCGCGATCGCGAATACGAGACCGGCGCCGAGACCCGCGAACGACTCGTTCATCGACTGCACCTGTCCGCGAATCACGATCGACGAGCCGGGCGGCAACTGCGCACGCGCGGCGTCGACGAGTTTCGTCACGTCGGTTGCGACGCCGCCGAGATCGCGCCCCTGCGTCGACGCGAAAATGTCGAGCACGGGCTGCACGTTGTAGTGCGACACGACGGCCTGCTGCATGGTGCGCGACATCGTGCCGAGCGTGCCGAGCTGATTCTGCGGGTTGACGCTCACCTGGTTCGTCGTCAACGGAATGTTGGCCAGCGTTTGCAGCGAGTGAATGTCGTACTGCGGCACTTCCGCCAGCAACGGATAGCTGACGCCGTTCTTCGGATCGAGCCAGAAATTCGGCGTGGTCTGCGAACTGCCCGACAGCGCGATCAGCATGTTCTGCGCGACATCTTTCTGCGTGAGGCCCGCCTGCATCGCCTTGGTGCGATCGACATTGACGTCGATGGTCGGCTCGTCGCCGGGTTGCTGGATGCGTGCATCGACGAGACCGCGCACGCCGCGCATCTGCGCGAGCAGCTTGTCGGCGACGACGCGGTTCTGATCGAGCTTGTTGCCGACGATCTGCACGTCGATAGGCGCGGGCAGGCCGAAGTTGAGAATCTGGCTGACGATATCGGCGGGCAGGAACGCGAACGTCACGCCCGGAAACGATTGTGCGAGCACGTTGCGCAACTGCGCGACGTATTGTGCAGTCGGCTTGTGATCGGGCTTCAGCGTGATCATGATGTCGGCGTCTTCGGGACCGACCGGGTCCGACGAGTCGTACGTCAGATTGATGCCGCTCACGGGCACGCCGATGTTGTCGAGCACGGCTGCCTGTTCGGTCTTCGGAATCACGCTGCGAATTTTTGCTTCGACTTCATCGGTGATACGTGCGGTCTGCTCGATACGCGTTCCCGTTGGCGCGCGCAGATGCAGGCGGATTTCGCCCGTATCGACGGCGGGGAAGAAGTCGCGTCCCGCGAACGGAATCAGCGCGAGCGACCCGAAGCACAGCGCGAGATACACCGGTATGAAACGGCGGCGATTCGCGATCGCGCCTTGCAGCACGTTGTGATAGCCGTGGCGCAGTGCTTCGAAGCGCTGCTCGAAACGGGCCTGAAAGCGCGCAAAGATCGCGAACGGGCCTTTCGCTGCGTGACCGTTCTTCGAAGGCGCGCGCATCAGATACATCGCGAGCGTCGGAATCAGCGTGCGCGAGAAGAAGTACGACGCGCACATCGCGAACACGACGGCTTCCGCCAGCGGCACGAACAGATAGCGCGCGACGCCCGAAAGCAGAAACATCGGCACGAACACGATGCAAATCGACAGCGTCGAGACGAAAGTCGGCACGGCAATCTCGCCCGAGCCGTTCAGGATAGCGTCGTGCAGCGGCTCGCCGTTTTCGAGGTGATGCGTGATGTTTTCGATCGCCACGGTCGCGTCGTCGACGAGTATGCCGACGGCGAGCGCAAGGCCGCCCAGCGTCATGATGTTGATGGTCTGCCCGAGGGCGGCCAGCGCAACGAGCGAGGTGAGCACGGCGAGCGGAATCGACACTGCGATGATCAGCGTCGCGCGCCAGCTGCCGAGAAACAGCAGGATCATCGCGGCCGTCAGACATGCGGCGATCAGCGCTTCGCGCACCACGCCCGAAATCGCGGACTTCACGAACACCGACTGATCGGAAAGCGGCGTGATCTTCAGCGCGCTCGGCAAGCCGGCGGCGATCTTCGGCAACATCGCCTTCACCTGCTGGATGATGGTGAGCGTCGATGCGCTGCCCGTCTTTTCGATTTGCAGGAGCGCCGCGCGCTTGCCGTCGCTGCGCACGATGTTGGTCTGCGGCGCGTAGCCGTCGATCACATGCGCGACGTCGCGCACATAGACCACGCTGCCGTTGACCGTCTTGATGGGCAGATCGTTGAGCGCGGCGACCGAGTTGGTGCTGCCGTTCATCTCGACGTTGTATTCGCGCGCGCCGATCTTCGCGGTGCCGCCGGGCAGAATCAGGTTTTGCGCGTTGACGGCGTTGACCACGTCGATGGGCGCGAGGCCCTTGGCCTGCAGCGCTTTCGGATCGAGCTGGACCATGATCTGGCGGATCTTGCCGCCGTATGGCAGCGGCACGGCCGCGCCTTGAATGGTCGCGAGCTGTGTGCGGATGAAGCTGTTGCCGAGATCGTAGAGCGTCTGTTCAGGCAGCGTGTTGCTCGACAGGCCCAGTTGCAGCACCGGCACCGTCGATGCGTTGTACGAGATGATGTTCGGCGGCAGTGTGCCTGGCGGCAGCACGCGCAGAATCGACGCGGAATTCGACGCGGCCTCGGCGATCGCGCGGTTGATGTCGGCGCCCGGATGAAAGAACACCTTCACCACCGACACACCGTTCAAAGATTGCGATTCGATATGTTCGATATCGTCGACGTCGGTCGTGAGGGCACGCTCGTAGTTCGAGGTGATCCGGTGCGCCATGTCTTCGGCGGAAAAGCCGTTATACGACCAGACGATGCTGACGACAGGAATATTGATGTTCGGAAAGATATCCGTCGGCGTGCGCAGGATCGCGAGCGGCCCGATGATGAAGAGCAGTACAGCCAGCACGATAAATGTGTAAGGCCGCCGCAGGGCCAGTTTGACGATCCACATGACGTTTCCTTGGACGATGATCTGTCGGTACGCCCGCACGCGGATCACGCGCGGGCAATGCACAAGGTCGCAGTGTGGCGGCGGGGCACTTACTGATCAGTGACTGTGACATTACGAATCCGACATCTAACGCAGAGGATAAATGGCGGCGAAGCATCGCGATTTCGTAAATGACCGATTTGTCATCTGAGAGACAGGGTTAGGTCAGCGGCGCGTGCACACAATGGCATTAACCCTTTGCAACCCGCCTTTGCGCATTCCGCAACGGGCAAAGGGCATTGGGGCCATACCCGCGAGGATGTGGCGCTGGTCGAGGACTCTCTTGCAGGTGAACCATCATGAAAGCACTGATTCAGGCCGTAGTCGTTGCGTGTGCGCTAGCTGCGCCGGCACTTTCCTTCGCTCAGGCCGACCAGGGCCAGGTCACGCGTGCCCAGGTGCGTGAAGACCTGCAACGCGTCGAACAGGCGGGCTACCGCCCGGTGGCCGACGACGCCACTTATCCCGCCGACATCCAGGCAGCCGAAGCGAAAGCCTCGACAGGCGATCAGCCGATGGAACACACGGCCGTGGGCGGCGTCGCGCCGAGCGGCACGATGCAGATGGGCTCGCCTAGAGCGGCGACAACGGACGGGAATCCGCAGCCGGTATTTTTCGGAAATTGAAGTGGAGGCAGCGGGCGCATTGCCCGCTGCCTGCCGCGACGGTCAACGCATCGCGTAGCCGCCTGCCGGAGGCGGCTCGCGATCGTTTGCTTCAAGCAAGGTTTTCCGTCGAGAACGGCATCGCATAGACCCGTTTGCCCGTCGCCGCGAAAATGGCGTTCGCGACAGCGGGGCCCACGGGCGCGACACCCGGTTCGCCGATACCCGTCGGCGCCTGCGTCGATGCGACGATGTGAACTTCGACCTTCGGCATCGCGTCGATGCGCAGCACGCGGTAGCCGTCGAAATTATTCTGCTCGACGCGGCCGTCCTTCAACGTGATCGCGCCATACAGCGCTGCGCCCAGCCCGAAGCCGATACCGCCTTCGATCTGCGCCGCGATCACGTCCGGGTTGATCGCCGTGCCGCAGTCGACCGCACACACCACACGGTCGACCTTGACCTTGCCGTCTTTATCCACGGACACCTCGGCGACCTGCGCGACCAAGGTCTTGAACGCTTCCGCGACGGCAATGCCGCGTCCCTTGCCGGGCGGCAGCGGCGCGCTGCTCCAGCCCGCTTTCTGCGCCGCGAGGTCGAGCACGGCCCGCATGCGCGGCTCGTGTTCGAGCAGATCGCGCCGGAACGTGTAAGGGTCTTTGCCCGCCGCGTGCGCCGCTTCGTCGATGAACGCTTCGACCGCGAACGCCGTGTGCGAGCTGCCGACCACCCGCCACCACAGCACGGGCACGCCCGTCTGCATCGTCGACAGTTGGACCGAGATGTTCGGGATGGCGTACGCAATGTTCGCGGCGCCTTCCACCGAGGTCCCGTCGATCCCGTTCTTGATCAGCCCGGCGAACGGCGTGCCCGCGACGATCGACTGCCCGACGATCCGATGCTGCCAGCCGACCAGCTTGCCGTCGCGCGTCAGTCCCGCTTCGAGCTTGTGGAAATACATCGGGCGGTAGAGGCCGCCGTGGATGTCGTCCTCGCGCGTCCATTGCAGCTTGACGGGCGTGCCGTTCGCGCCGAGCGCCTTCGCGATCGACACGGCTTCGACGATATAGTCCGAGCCGGGATTCGCGCGCCGGCCGAAGCTGCCGCCCGCATACAGCGTGTGGATGCTGACCTGCTGCGGCTGCAGGCCCGCGACGCGCGCGGCATTGGCCTGATCGATGGTCTGGAACTGATCGCCCGCCCAGATTTCGCAACTGTTGGCCGTCAGCTTGATGACGGCGTCGAGCGGCTCCATCGGCGCATGTGCGAGGTACGGAAACTCGTAGCTCGCGGACAGCTTGCGCGCCGCGCCCTGGATCGCCTTCGACGCATCGCCTTCGGTGCGCGCGGGCAGGCCGGGCTGCTCGGCGGCCTTGCGGTACTCGGCCATGATGTCCGCCGAGCTGCGCTTTTCCGCGTGCGTCTCGTCCCATTCCACTTTCAGCGCGTCGCGGCCCTGCTTCGCGGCCCAGAAGCTCTTTGCCACGACAGCGACGCCGCGCGGCACCTGCACTACGTTGACGACGCCCGGCACGGCCTTCGCCGCCGATGCGTCGAACGAGCGCACCGTCGCGCCGAACAGCGGCGGACGCTGCATCACGGCGACGAGCATGCCGGGCAGCGTCACGTCGAGCGTGAACTGAGCGGTGCCGTCGGTTTTGGGCGGCACGTCGACACGCGGTGCCTGGCTGCCGATCAGCCTGAAGTTCTTCGGGTCCTTCAGCGCCACGTTTTCCGGCACGGGCAATGCGGCAGCCGCCGATGACAGCGAACCGTACGTCGCATGCTTGCCGCTCGCGTCGTGATAAACGACGCCGCGCTCCGTGCGTAGTTCCGATGCGGGCACTTTCCACTGCTGCGCGGCCGCCGTGACCAGCATCACGCGCGCGGTCGCGCCCGCTTCGCGCAACTGCGTCCACGAGTTGGCCATCGCCGAGCTGCCGCCCGTGCCCTGGATCGTGCCGAACGCGAGATTCGCGTAGCGCTTCGCATCGGCGGGTGCGCTTTCGACGCGCACGCGCGACCAGTCCGCGTCGAGCTCTTCCGCGACGATCGTCGCGATGCCCGTGTACGCGCCCTGGCCCATTTCGACATGCTTCGCGATTACGGTCACGCTGTCGTCGGCGCCGACGCGCAGGAACGCGTTCGGCGCGAAGGCGGCGCCAGGCGGCTGGGCGGCGATGGCGCGCCGCGACGTGCCCGCCCATTCGAAGCCGATGGTGAGCGCGAGGGCCGCCGCCGTCCCCGCGCCTTTCAGGAAGGTGCGCCGCGACGGGCGCTGAACGTCAACGATATCGGTCGTCATCGATTACGCTCCCATCGAATCGGCGGCGTCGTGAATCGCCGCGCGAATGCGCGTGTAGGTCGCACAGCGGCAGATGTTGCCGCTCATCGCCGCGTCGATATCGGCGTCGGACGGCTTGGCGTTTTGCGCGAGCAGCGCGGCGGCCGACATGATCTGCCCGGACTGACAGTAGCCGCACTGCGGCACTTGCAGCTTTACCCAGGCGGCCTGCACGGCCTTGGCCGGCTTGCCCTGCAAGCCTTCGATCGTCGTGATGTGACGGCCTTCGACAGCCGCGAGGGGCGTGATGCAGGAGCGGATGGGCTGGCCTTCGAGATGAACGGTGCACGCGCCGCATTGCGCCATGCCGCAGCCGAACTTCGTTCCATGCAGACCGGCGACCTCGCGGATGGCCCAGAGCAGCGGCATGTTGGGATCGGCATCCAGCGTCGTGGACTTGCCGTTGAGAATCAAAGTGGTGGACATCGATGACTCCGAGTAGGTTCGGGTTCTGGTTTTACACGGTTGCCCGCGTTCGCGCTTGCGGCATGCGCAGCGATGACGAAGTAATGCGAACGTGTCGGAGTGTGGCTCAAAGCGGCCGTTTCTGCTGTTCGAAAACTCCGGAAGTCTTGCCTAATCCTGTGGGCATCGCCGGGTCGTCGAAGCGCCCGTGTCGGCCGCCCGGAGGCGGGCGGCGTATATTCGTCTCTGGCGCAAACAGTTTCCGCACGACGGCCGCGATCAGGAGACAGCGATGAACAATCGATGGTGGAAATGCCCGGCTGCAGCGTTCTGGCCTGGCGTGTTCGCGTCTGCGTTTGCGTTTGCGTTCGTGTTCGCGTTCGCGTCCGTCGCGCTCGCGCAGCAAGGCGGCGCGCCGGGCGCCCCGGCGCCCGTCGTCTACGTGTCGGACTTCGAACTCGATGCCGCCGACATCACACCCGACCAGAGCCGCCTGAGCCGCGCGCGACGCCTCGCGGGCAGCCTGTCGCCGCTGCATCTGTCGGAGCAGGACCCGCAGAAGAAAGCGCAGGAACTGGTCGCGAAGATGTCGGAAACGCTCGTCGCCGATTTGCAGCGCGACGGCATCGACGCACGCCGTCTTCCCGGCGACGCGCCGCTTCCCGCGCAGGGTTGGCTGGTGCGCGGCGTATTCGTGAGCGTGGACGAAGGCAATCGCGTGCGGCGCGCCGTCGTGGGCTTCGGCGCGGGACAGGGCAAGATCGAACTGGCGGTCGCCATCGATCCCTTGCCCAATGAATCGCCCGCGCCGCTCTATCAAACAGTCGAAGGGCAGGCGGACGGGCACGTTCCCGGCGCGATCGTCAAGCTCAATCCGTATGCAGCGGCCGCACGCTACGTGATGGCGGGCCACGACCAGCAGGCCGATATCAAACAGGTTGCCGGGCAGGTAGCGGATGCCGTGCAGGCGCGCATGAAGCCGCGCGCCGCAGCCGCGCCGCAGCAATGAGGCGCGCCCCGGCGGCGCGCCTCAGCTGCTTGCCGGGCTGACTTCGACGCGCGGCCAGACGAGCGCTTCGAACTGATCGGGCGGAACCGGCGGCGAGTACAGGAAGCCTTGCGCGAAATCGCAGCCGACGGTCATCAGGAAATCGCGCTGCTCGACGGTTTCCACGCCTTCGGCAATGACCTTCAGCCCGAGCTTGTGCGCCAGCACGACCATCGCCTCGCAGAGCGCCTGATTGTCCGCGTCGAAGCCGAGGTTCTGCACGAAGGACCGGTCGATCTTCAGAAAGTCGATCTCGAAGCGCTTCAGATACGCCAGCGATGAATAACCCGTGCCGAAGTCGTCGATCGAAATGCGGATGCCTGCATTGCGGAACGTCATCAGCCTTTCGTCGATTTTCAGGTCGGCGTGCATCAGCAGCCCTTCGGTGATCTCGACGGCAACGCTCTGTCCCGGCATGCCTTCGCGATGCAGATACTCGGACCATTGCGAGCACACCAGGTTGTCCTGGCGAATCTGCACCGGCGACACGTTGACGCTGATCTGAAACGGCGAATGGAAGCGGTTGCGCCAATGCTTGGCCTGCTGCACGGCCTGCCTGAACACCCAATCGCCGATCGGCACGATGAGGCCCGTGTCTTCGGCCAATGGAATGAAGTCCAGCGGGCTGATCATGCCGCGCTCGGGATGCAGCCAGCGGACCAGCGCTTCGGCCTTGTAGATGTCGCCTGTGGTCAGATCGACGATCGGCTGGTAGTAGAGCCGGAACTGATCGCCCGGCAATGCGGCGCGCAGATCGCTGGTCAGCCGCAGGCGTCTCTCCGCTGCGATCTGCAAATCCTGCGTGAAATAGCTGAGGCAGTTGCGGCCCGCGTTCTTGGCCGCGTACATCGCCTGATCGGCGTTCTTGAAGAGGACGTCGAGTTCGCTCGCGTCGTCCGGATACAGCGTGACGCCGATGCTCGCCGAAATGAACGCCTCGTCCGGGCCGAGCGTGAACGGTTCGGACAGTGTGTCGATGATGGTCCGCGCGATCCGCTCGATGCTGCCGACGTGATCGAGATTCGGCAGGATCACGGTGAACTCGTCGCCGCCCAGACGCGCGACGGTATCCGCTTCGCGCACGCACGACCTGATTCGACGCGCGGCTTCGATCAGCAGCGTGTCGCCCGTATCGTGTCCCAGAGAATCGTTGACTTCCTTGAACCGGTCCAGATCGATCAGCATCAAGGCCATCCGGTGCCCCGAGCGCTGCGCGATCTTCGCTTCCTGCTCCAGACGGTTCTGGAACATCTGGCGGTTCGGCAGTTGCGTCAGCGTGTCGAAGTTGGCCTGCTTCCAGATGGCGGCTTCGAACGCCATCCGGTCCGACAGGTCGCGGCCCACGGCGAGCACCGAATTGACCTTGCCCGACGGATCGATCTCCGGCGTGAGGCGAATGTGCGAGCACTGTTGCTGTCCGTCCTTGCTGACCCAGCGCAGCTCGAATTGCCCGCTTTTTCCCGTCGAAATCGCTTCGCTGATCTTTCGCTCGTAGATCAGCGCGTTCGATCCGCCGGGTATTTCCGAAGGCCGCTTGCCGAGCGCTTCGTCAAGCGTGCGTCCCGCCGACGTGCAAAAAGCGGGGTTCGCATAGGTGCGGCGCAGATCGCGGTCGTAGCGCGTGATCGTGTCTGGCGAATTCTCGATCAGCGTGCGCGACTCCAGCTCCCGGCTGACCAGCTCCGCCGTGCGTGCGACCACGGTCTGCTCCAGCGACGCGTTGATCTCGTTGATCTTCTGGATCTTCTGCCGGATCGCCCCGCGCATTCGTTCGAAGCGCTGCGCGAGCCGGCCCAGTTCGTCCTGTCCGCCGGCATCGACGTGATCTTCGGCAAGCGCCTGCTCTTCGGCGCCCGCATCGCTGCCCGTGTCGTGCATTTTCCGCACGAGATCCTTCAGCGGCGACGATATGCTGTGCGAGATGAACCAGGCGAAGAAGATCGACAGCAGAAAGCCCGAAATGCCGACCAGCACGATCTGGTTGCGCACGGATTGCGCCTCGGCCGTCAGCTTCTTCTCCGGAATCGTGCTGACGACGAACCATGTCGTGCCGGGAATGCGCGTGTAGGCCGCGAAATAGCCCGCGTGATTCTTGCCTTCGAAACTGACGAAGCCGTTCGGCTGGCCGAGCATCTCGGTGTTATGCGCGATTCCGTCGATCAGGCCGGGTTCGGCCGTCGCGTCCGCGCTGGCGGGCATGTCGTCGGCGCGCACGATCAGCTTGTTGTTGCTGCTGTCGAGCACGTAGATTTGCGTTCCCGTGCCTAACGCGACATCGTTGAAGATCGTCGAGAAATGCTCGGGGCGAATCACCAGCACCAGATAGCCGAGACGCCGGTTGTTGCTCTTGCCGATAACGGCGCGCACCATCCCGAGGTTCAGCTGTCCGACGCCGTTGTCGTAACTGCCCCAGTACGGGCGTCCGTTGCGATCGGGTGCCTGCTTGACGAAACGCATCACGCCGCGCGTCAGCTGGGCGAATGCCTGCGTGTCCATCACCCGGTGGTGCGTGTCGAGCAGATACTTCTCGTTGATGAAATCGACGGAGCCGTAGTGATCGAGCAATAGACGCGTCATGTCGAGGCGCGCCTCGTTCTGTTCCTTCGCGTTGCCGTTCGCGACCTTCATCAGCGCGGACTGAACCTGATCGGAAAGCACGAGGAGGCTGCTTTCCGTTTCGATCTGCTCCATGCGCAGCACGACGTTCCGCGAGACCTGCTTGACGACCTCTTTCGAGAATATCTCGGCCTTCTCCTTGATGGCCGCCGTCGACTCCGCATACGATATGTAGCCCGAAATGAGCACGGGCAACAGCGATAGCAGGATAAACGCGGTGATCAGCCGGTAACGTATTTCGACACGGCGCAGCAGATCCTGCGACAGGTATTCAAGCACGCGCTGCAGTGACCCGATGATCGTGCTCATTTGTAATGCATCTTGGCTTCATTCTTGACGGACGCGTCCAGCAGCTGGGCTGCCTGCCTGGGCGTGATTCTGTTCAGCAGGACATCCTGCATCAAGCGGTGCAAGCGCTCGATGGAGTTGGACGGAAGCACCGAGTAGTACGGACTTGCGGTGACGGGATAGCGGCTGACTTCGTTCGTGTACTCGACTATCGTCGGATCTCCCGCCATCGCGCCCGCGCTCTGTTTGAACGGCGAGATGTTCTGGCGCTTCGCCTGGACAATGGCGAAACCCTTTGCGGCGATGAACTCGAGAAAGCGCATGGCGGCAACCTTGTTCGGCGTTTCGCACACGGCAAAGCCTGTTTCGCTGCCGACAATCGGCACGACCCGCTTGCCGGGCGCATTCCATGGCGGAATGAAGACGCCTGTCGGGAAGGGATTGCCGTGCAGCAACAGGCCGGCTGCCCAGCTGCCGTGAATCGCCATCGCGACCTTGCCTTCCTTGAACAGGCGGATGCCGCCGTCGTAGTCCGTCGCCATGAATCCGTCCTGCACGTAGCCGCGTTCCGGCAGCAGCGCCATTTTGGCAAAGATATCGGCGACGGCAGGCGTGTTCAGATTCAGCGTGCCATCGTCGATTTTCTTCTTCCACGCGGGGTCGCGCGCCACCACGTTGTTCGCGAAGCCGGAGCTGAAGGGACCATTGCCCAGCATGTTGGGAAAGCCGCCGTTCCACATGACAGGCGTGAAACCCGCGCGCTTGAGCTGCTCGCAAACCGCGAGGAACTCGCGAAAGTTGGTCGGCAGTGTCCTGATTCCCGCCTTCGCGAACATCTCTTCGTTGTAGTACATCAGCACCGTTGCGACACCGCCGGAAATGCCGAATGCTTTCGACTGGCGGCTCGTCCAGTCGCCCTTCAACGGGGCCATCATGTTGCTCCACGCTGCCGTCTGGCTGACGTCGGCGAGGATGTGCTGGTCTGCCAGTTCAGCCGAGTACGCATTCGGGTTCACACTGACGAGATCCGGCAGATTGCCCGACGCGATTCGCGGCTTGATGTTCGCCTCGACCGAATTGCCGACCATGAACTGCACGTTCACGCCGATGTCCGGATTTTCCTTGCTGAACTCGGCGGCGATCTGGAGCATCTGTTCCGGCCAGTCAGGCGCCCAGATCAGCGCGGTAATGATCGTCTTCGCCGGCGCGGACGCGCCCGGCGAAGCAGAATCCTTCTGGTGACAACCGTACAACGACAAAAAAATCAGAGTCACCAGGCCAGATAGCAGGGAGGCAAGCGCAAGTCGTCGCACGTGAGAATCGCTTTCAGTTTCGGAGTGGATCGGCGGCACCTAGTCGCGAGCGGTCGCTTGTCGGAGGCAACGCCGTCGCAACCTGCTTCGCGAGAAAACCGGCCGCGTCGCCATGAACGCTTGCGCGTGCGCTTCGCAGCGAACGCCAGCGCGAGCGCGAGCGGCCCTTCGGATCGAAGAGCAGGGCTGTTTGAGCGAGGGAATGAACGAGGCGGCGAACGGCAAACGATTGCCGTGAATCAAGGGCCCGTTTTCATGACGTGACGTTGCGGTCGAAACCTGTAAAGAGACGCTTGCGGCGAGTGCGACACGCATATCGGGCCCTGACGGCGGCTAGGAAATCGGGCGAGGCGGTACCTCAATTGCATATCGGCAAGTCAGGTCATTACTTGAGCCGACCGCGCGCCGGTGCCGCATGCGCGTGCCGCGTCTAGCCTCGGGCGTGGCGGGATGAGATTTCCTGCAGGTCGAGATCGTGTTCGATCGCGTGCAGCAGATCGTCGTGAATCAGACCGCTCCGATGCAGGCGCAACAGTTCAGCGCGGCCTGCGGCGATCGCGGCGAGGATGACGTCGTAGTGCGCTCTGCGCGCCTCCAGCGGAAAGCTCGGCGCGTGCTGGAACTCCTCGGTCAAACGCGCGCGATAGCTGTACTGTTCGAGCAGTCGCGGATGCAGCACGCTGCCGTCCGGCGCGTAGACGAGCGGCTTGATCGCATCCAGTTGCGCCGCCTCCAGCCGCGCCCAGGCCTGCATCTCGTTCAGATGGGCCGATGTGTGTGCATCGCTGGCGGGATTGACGAGCCGGATCAGGAGTCCGATCGTCGTGCCTTGCAGCAGCACCGTAAACAGGATGACGACGAACGCGGAGAACAGAATCAGATCGCGGCCCGGCATTGTTTCAGGCAGCGAAAGAGCGATCGCCAGCGTTACGACGCCGCGCATGCCCGCCCAGCTCACCACGGCAGCGGAGCGCCAGTCGGCAGGCGGTGCCGCGCGGCGCGACAGGCGGTGCAGTATTGCGTTGACCAATTCGAGCGCGAAGGTCCACACGCAGCGCGAAACGACGACCGTGATCACGGCTGCCATCGCGGCGGGGCCGAGCGCCGCGAGCGCATTGTCGATGCCGCCGAGCCGCTGCATCACCCCGCGCAGCGACAGTCCGATCAGCACGAACACGAGCGCCTCGAACACGAACACGACGACTTGCCAGAACGCCGTGCCGCGCGTTCGCACGGTGGCGGAAAAGACTTCGTGCTGATGCCAGCCGAGCAGCATGCCGCAGGTCACAGTCGAAATGACGCTCGATACACCGAGTAATTCGCCCGCGATGTAGCTGATCCACGCGGAGATCACCGAGGTCGTGATGACCAGATAGTCGTCGTCGAGCAGACGCAGCAGACACACGACGCCATAGCCGACCACGCATCCGACCACCACGCCGCCCACCGCCAGCCCCGCGAAGCTCAGCACGGCATGCGACGCGCTGAATGCGCCCGTCAGCGCGGCGGCGACGGCGAAGCGGAACAGCACGAGGCCGGCGGCGTCGTTGAGCAGGCTCTCGCCTTCGAGCAGCACCATCAGGCGGCGCGGCAGCGAGAGCCGTTCGAGCACCGCTTTCGCCGCGACCGCGTCGGGCGGCGAGACGACGGCGCCGAGCGCGAAACAGGCCGCCCACGGTAGCGTTGGCACGACGATGTGCACGACGACGCCGACTATCCACGTCGTGAACGCGACCGCGCCGATCGCGAACAGCAGAATCGGCTTCAGATGCCGCTTGAAGTCGGTCCAGACGAAGAAGTACGCGCCATTCATCAGCAAGGGCGGGAGGAACACGATCAGCACGAGGTCGGGGTCGAGCACGACGGGCGGCAGGCCGGGCATGAACGCCATCGCGGCGCCGCCGACCAGCAACGCGGCTGCGGGCGGCAGCCGCAGACGCTTCGCGAGCAGTTCGAGCGCGATGATCGCAATCAGCGAGAGCAGAACCAGCTTGAATGCCGACACAGCCGACATGACTTCTCCTGTTGAGCGTTTGTGGCGGGACGTTAGAGTGGTTAAAGCGCGAACATCCGGTAGTCGAGCGGCGACATATCGAATGCGCGGCGGAACGCGCGATTGAAATCGGACGCGCTGTTGAACCCGAGTCCATACGCGATTTCGACGACCGCCTTGTTCGGATAGCGGCGCAGTTCGTCCGCTGCCTGGCTCAGCCGCCGGTTGCGAATATACGTTGCGAGCCCGCCCTCGCTCTCGAACAGACGGTAGAGCGTCGGGCGCGATAGCTGCGACGCGAGCAGCACGCTTTCGGGTGAGAGATCGGGTTCGTGCAGATTCGCTTCGATGTAGCGCCGGAGGGTGCCGAACACGGCGGCGCGCGCGGCCGCGCGTGCACCGCCCGTGCGGCCCGACCGCTTGCCGAAGGCGGCCGCGATCAACATCGTGCAGGTTTTCAGTGCATCGTGGAAACCGGCAGGATCCGCCGATTGGGCGGTTTGGGACAGCGCGGCGAGATAGCCCGGAATCAGGCGCGCGAGCGGCGAGTCGTACTCGACCACATTGCCGTGAATCGACTCAGGTTCGGGTAGCACCGATTCGAGCATGTCGCGCGGCAGGAAGATCGCCAGCAAGCGGCAGTCGGTGCGTTCCATGCGCATGGGTTGGCCCATGTCCAGCGCGAGAATGCCGGGCCTGAGCTGCGTGGCAACGTGCTTCGGATACAAGCCCGTCTTCGTCTCGATCTGGCCGTCGACGAGCACATGGAATACGAACTGGCGCACGTTGTCCGTGGAGATTCGCGCGGCCGTGCGGGTTTGCAGGACGGCGTCGGTGCGGCAGTCCATGAAGGCGAGATCCGCGACGCGATAACTGTCGATGCTCCCTTGAAAGCCGCTTTCCCGCTGACTCCTTGCAACGGGCACATCCAGGATATGACCGATGCGATGCCGCCACGCGAGCAATTGCTGCTGCGGCGACTCGCTGGCGGTGCTGAAGTAGTCGTGAGCCCACGGGAGCCGGGGCGGGCCGTCGGTCGGATGCTCGATCTTCAAGGCTGTGGATGAACCTGAATGAGGTGATTCCGATTGCAGGAAGACTGCCTGGACCGCACTCGATCATAGTGTCGATGCCGGACGAAATTCTACCTGAGGCCGAAGCTACATTACGATCTTGTAATGAGACACAAGTCTCACTAAAATGAATTGACGAGCGGTGCGAACGTAATCGCGAGGAGCCAATCATGACGCTGACGCCTGTGCAGATGGACGGGAAGATCGAAGAGCATTTCGGTTTCGAGAGACGCGACGACGTCGAAGGCGTGCTCGCCACGCTCGCGCCGGACGTCGAGCATGACGTGGTCGGATGGCCTGCGGGACCGGTGCGTGGGCGCGACGAAGTGCGGCCGTTCTACGAGGCGCTATTCGCGGATCTGTCGGAGAGCCGGGTGGAGTGTTTGCGGCGTCTGCACGGAGACGGTTTTGTCGTCGATGAATCGCTGTGGCGCGGCAAGGCGCCGGGGCGGCCATTCGGACTCGAAGGGCGCGGGCGTCCGCTGGAATTCCGCATGCTGCATGTGCTCGAGTTCGCGGAAAGCGGGCAGATCGCGCGCGAGAACGTATGGGTCGATCTCGCGGCGATCATCCGGCAGTTGCCGCAATCCTGATATGGCCGACATCACGGTCAACGGGCGCGAGAACCAGAAGCGGCGCACGCGCAAGGACTTGTTGCAGGCGGCTTCTCGTTTGATGAAGCAGGGGCGCAAGCCGGGTCTCGAAGAGATCGCCGAAGAAGCGATGGTGTCGCGCGCCACCGCATATCGCCATTTTCCGAGCATGGATGCGCTGCTGCTGGAAGCGTCGCTCGACGTCGCGACGCCGGATGCGTCGGCGCTGTTCGGCCCGCGCGCGTCGGATGATCCCGTGGCGCGGCTCACGCGCGTCGATACGGCGCTTCACGACATGATCCTCGCCAACGAAGCGCCGCTGCGCATGATGCTCGCGCATTCGCTGGAGCGCGTGGCGAAGGGCGATACCGACAGTGAAATTCCGCTGCGGCAGAATCGGCGGACTGCATTGATCGAGGCGGCGCTGGAGCCGGTGCAGAATCAGTTCAAGCCCGCCGCGTTCGAAACCCTGACGCAAGCGCTCGCACTGGTGATCGGCACCGAGGCGATGGTGGTGTTCAAAGACGTGCTGCAACTCGACGACGCGCGGGCCCGCAAAGTGAAGCGCTGGGCGATCCGCGCGCTGGTCGAGGGGGCGAGGCGGAGTCGCGCAGAGGGGGAGTGACGGCTCCCCCGCCCAGCACGCTATCCGCGCAACGGCCTCAAGCCCGCCCGCACTTCCTCGGCAAACAATTGCGGCTGTTCCCATGCCGCGAAATGCCCGCCCTTGTCGAGCCGGTTGTAGTAAATGAGGTTGTGATACGCGCGCTCGGTCCAGCTACGCGGCGCCTGATAGTTCTCGCGAGGAAAGACGCTGACGGCGGCGGGAACGGACACATCGGCGGCGGCGAGGAAGTTGAAATGCGACTCCCAATAAAAGCGCGCCGCTGAGATACCCGTGTTCGTGAGCCAGTAAAGCGTGATGTCGTCGAGCACGTCGTCGAGCGTGAGCGCGCCTGACGACTCGCCATTGACGGCCCGCCCGAATACGGCAGAAGTGAGCGCCGCTGCCGGCTGCTCGTAGCCGTCGCCGTGATCGAGCAGCCAGCTGGCCAAGCCGATCGGCGAGTCCGAGATGCCATAAAGCGTTTGCGGGCGCGTTCCCATCTCCAGCGCGTAGGCGCGCCGCTTTTTGGCCGCGCTGCTCAACTGGTCGTATGCATGCTTTTCATCTTCCGACAGGCCGGACGGAGGCGGGTCGCCCGCCTGAAGCGCCTTGGCGATCTCGGGCGGAATGGTCGCCGGAAAGTTGACGTGGATGCCCAGCAACCCGGGCGGCGCCTGCTTGCCCATCACGTTCGCGACGACACCGCCGAGATCACCGCCTTGCGCCGCGAATTTGTCGTATCCGAGACGCTTCATCAGCACGACCCACGCACGCGCCGTGCGCTCCGGCCCCCAGCCCGTCGTGGTGGGCTTGCCGGACAAGCCATAGCCCGGCAACGACGGAATGACCAGATGAAACGCATCCGACGCGCTCGCGCCATAGGCGGTCGGGTTGGTCAGCGGATCGATGATCTTGAACTGCTCGATTACCGAGCCGGGCCAGCCGTGCGTGACGATCAGCGGCATCGCGTTGTCGTGCTTCGAGCGCACGTGGATGAAATGAATATCCAGTCCGTCGATCTCGGTCACGAAGTTCGGCAGCGCATTCAGCTTGGCTTCGCACTTGCGCCAGTCGTAGCCGCTGGCCCAATGGCGCGCGAGTTCCTGCATCATCGCGAGCTGAACACCTTGCGTGTTGTCGGCAACCGTTTCGCGCTCGGGCCATCGCGTCGCCTTGATACGTCGACGCAAATCGATCAGTTGCGCGTCGGGCACGTGCACACGAAGCGGACGAATCGCCGTCTTGTCGCCGCCATTCGGCTGCGCGACTGAAGTGATGGCCTGATTCGTTTGTGCGAATGCAAGCTGGCTCAACGAACCTGCTGCAAGCGTGGCCGCGGCGGCACCGACGAAGCGTCGGCGCGACGGCGATTGAGGAGGAAAGTGGTCTGACATAAGAACTCCGACTGGCTTTGCGCCAATGATTCCAGGTAATGGCCGCGCGATTGCACGAGCCATTGGCCGCACGATGCGGACACAGCGCGCGTGTCTTCCCAAACGATGCCTTTGCCAGCGCAAATACCTGCTGGCACATAGCGGATACTGTGCGCTACGCGGACCGAACGTGCTGCGTGTTGCACATACAACATCAACGAGCAAAAAATCAGCTGATTCGATCCGGCAATTCGCCTGCGATGTCTATCAGCGCGTTTGCGCCCGCCTCGCCGAGCAGCGACTGAGCCTTCGATTGCGCGGCCGACCACGCGGACGCGGCGTCGTGCAACAAGGCCTTGCCTCGCTTCGTCAGCGAAAGAGGGCGGCTGCGGCCGTCGTCGCCAGGCATGCCTTCGACGACCCATCCCTGCGCGACCAACGGCTGAAGATTGCGCGTGAGTGTCGAGCGGTCGTGATGGTTCTTGCGCCCGAGGGCGGCGCGGCTAAGCGGCCCGAATTCCATGATCTGCACCAGCAGCGAGAATTGCGACGCGTTGACGCCAAACGGCCTCAATGCTTCATCGTAGATCGCGGTCAGCACTCTTGAAATCTGCCGCGTGCGGGTGAGCAGGCAGCTTTGCGCGATCTTCCGGGTGACTCTGGCACAGGGATCGTGTCGACGCTCTTGTTGCATATGCAATACCGCGACAAGGGCAGTGTTCGCACTGCCCTTCTTCATACGGCTTAAACGAGCGTGATCGTGACGCCGATATTGCCGCGCGTCGCCTTCGAGTACGGGCAGGTCTGATGCGCACGGTCGACCACTTCCAGGGCCACATCGCGCGGCAGGCCAGGCAGGCTCACGTTCAGACGTGCCTGAATGAAATAAGCGTTGTCGGTGGTGCCGAGATCGATCTCGGCACCGACGCTGGTGTCGGCCGGCAGCGAGATCTTCAGCGCACGCGCAGCGCCGCCCATCGCGCCAATGAAACATGCCGACCAGCCTGCGCCGAGCAGTTGCTCGGGGTTGGTGCCCGCGCCATTGCCGCCCGGCGTCGACAGTTTGATGTCGAGACGGCCATCCGAACTGCGCGCGGCACCTTCGCGGCCGCCCGTCGTGTGAACCTTGCCTGTGTACAGTACGTTGTCGATACGCGTCATGGTGCGTGCTCCGTTGAGTAGGTGAGGGGGCAAACAATCGATGACCGTATTGAAGCGTGCGGATGTATCTCGCTTGTGTCGTGGAAACGGGCGTGTGTATGCGTATGTATCCGCTGCCGCCGCGGATACATTGCGCTACAAAGGGGCGTGCCTGGCCGGCGTCGCGCCGCGTCCGGCCTTGCGCGCTTCGTCGAGCATGAATTCGATGAACTGCGACGTCGCGCGCGTATGGTGAAGATTCGGCATATACAGCATGTACATGTTCGTGCCGAAGATGCTGAGCCGCCACGGGTCGAGCGCCGTGACGACGTCGCCGCGCCCGATGTCGTCGTGTACGACGTAGTCGGGCACGAGTCCGACGCCGAGGCCGGCGAGAATCGCGTCGCGCAAAAACAGAAAGTTCTCGGAGATGAGGCCGGGCTCCAGCAACACCTCATGCCGTTCGTCGCGCAGATACGCCGCGACGCGCAGTTGCCGGCCCACCACGGCGGACGTAATGATCGGCGCGGTGCGAAGCTCGTCGAGCTGCACGGGCATGCCATGCTGCGCGGCATACGCGGACGACGCGCACGCCACCCATCTCACCGGCCCCATGTCGCGCGCGACGAGATTTTGCGGCGGCTCCGACATCACGCGCACGGCAATGTCCACTTCGTCGCGCAACAGGTCTTCGACGCGGTTCTCGAACATCACGTCGAGCACGATGCCGGGATATTCGCGCCTGAAGGCGATCAGCCATGCCGACATCACCAGCTGCCCGTAGCCGCTCGGCACCGACAGGCGCACGCGGCCTTGCAGGCTCTCGCCGAGCGTCGATATCGATTCCTTCGCGGCCAGCAGCGAATTGCGGATCGCGCGGCCATGTTCGTAGAGCTTCAGCCCGATCTCGGTCGGCTCGACGCGGCGGGTCGTGCGCCGGACCAGTTGCAGACCGATCGATTTTTCGAACTGGTTGAGGTGGTAGCTGACATTGGCGCGGGTCATCTTGAGCCGCCGCGCAGCCTCGCTGAGATTGCCGGCATCGATGATCTCGACCAGCAGCGTTAGCGCGTTGACGTCCACGGTGGTCCTACTGTCAAAAATTCTTTGACACTCTGTCAATTGAGCATGCGATTGTCAATTCCGGTTGTCCCCAAGACAATCGATGGCCATGTCGTTTGAACGCTGCACGAGGAGACAAACCGTATGACGCTGAGCGCCGCTGTGCCCGAATCGCCCGTTAGCCATGAGTTACGCGGCAACGTCCTGCTCGTCACCGTCGATAACCCGCCCGTCAACGCACTCGGCGTAGACGTCCGGCGCGGCCTCGTCGCGGCGATCGAAGCCGCCGAGGCGAATCCGGCCGTGCGCGCGGTGCTGATCGTCGGCGCGGGCCGCAATTTCATCGCGGGCGCCGACATCCGCGAATTCGGCAAGCCGCCGCAAATGCCGACGCTGCCCGACGTGTGCAACCGCATCGAGACATGCGGCAAGCCCGTTGCGGTCGCGATTCATGGCGCCGCGCTCGGCGGCGGGCTCGAGATCGCGCTGGCATCGCACTATCGGATCGCGGTCGCGGGCGCGAAGCTGGGCTTGCCCGAGGTGCTGCTCGGGCTGCTGCCCGGCGCGGGCGGCACGCAGCGCGCGCCGCGCCTGATCGGCGCCGAGGCGGCTTTGTCGTTGATGCTGAGCGGCAAGCATATCGGCGAGCAGGAGGCGCTGAAGATCGGGCTTGTCGATCGCGTTGGCCTGAGCGACGACGTGCTCGCCGAAGGGCTCGCATATGTGCAGCAACTGCTCGTCGAACAGGCTCCCGTGCGGCGCACGCGCGATGCGCAAGCGCTATCGGACAAGGAGGCGGCTACGGCCGCCGTCGCCGCCGCGCGTGCCGAGACGGCGAAGAAATCACGCGGCCTGTTGTCGCCGCTGAAGATCGTCGATTGCGTCGAGGCCGCGTTGAATTTGCCCTTCGACGAAGGCTTGCGCTTCGAGCGCAAGCAATTCCTCGAATGCCTCGATAGCCCGCAACGCGCGGCGCTCGTGCACGCGTTCCATGCCGAACGCGAAGTGCAGAAGGCGCCCGAAACGCGCAGCGCGCAGCCGAGGCCGATCGGGTCGGCAGGTGTGGTCGGCGGCGGCACGATGGGCGCGGGCATCGCCGTCGCGCTGCTCGACGCGGGCTTGCCCGTGACGATGATCGAGCGCGATGACGAATCGCTGGCTCGCGGCCGCGCGCACGTCGACAAGGTCTACGACGGCCTGATCGCGAAAGGACGCCTCACCAGCGATGCGAAAGCGAAGAAGCTGGCGCGCTTTGTCGGCAGCACGTCATACGACGCGCTTGCCGATGTCGATATCGTGATCGAAGCCGTGTTCGAAGACATGGCCGTGAAGCAGGCGGTGTTCGCGGAACTCGACCGCGTGTGCAAGCAAGGCGCGGTGCTCGCGACCAACACCTCGTATCTCGACATCGACGCGATTGCCGCCAGCATGTCGCGGCCGCAGGATGTGATCGGGCTGCATTTCTTTTCGCCCGCGCACATCATGAAGCTGCTGGAAGTCGTCGTGCCCGCGCGCGTGAGCGCCGACGTCGTCGCAACCGCATTCGATCTGGCGAAGAAGCTGCGCAAGGTGCCCGTGCGCGCGGGCGTGTGCGATGGCTTCATCGGCAACCGGATGCTCGCGGTGTATCGCGCGGCGGCGGACCATCTGATGGAGGACGGCGCGTCGCCGTATCAGATCGACAAGGCCGTGCGCGAGTTTGGCTTTCCGATGGGACCGTATCAGGTGATCGATCTTGCCGGCGGCGACATCGGCTGGGCGACGCGCAAGCGCCGCGCGTCGACGCGCGATCCCGACGCGCGCTATGTGCAGATTCCCGATCGCCTTTGCGAGCGCGGCTGGTTCGGCCAGAAGACGGGGCGCGGCTTCTACCGCTATGACGAAGGCAAGCGTGCCGGCACGCCCGATCCGGAAGTGGAAGCGATCGTCGTCGCGGAGCGCGAGCGCGCGGGTGTCGCCCCGCGCGCGTTCAGCGACGAGCAGATCGTGCGTCGCTACATGGCCGCGATGATCAACGAGGGCGCGAACGTGATTCACGAGCGCATCGCGTTGCGGCCGCTGGATGTCGATGTGACGTTGATCAACGGCTTCGGCTTTCCGGCGTATCGCGGCGGTCCGATGCACTACGCGGATACGATCGGTTTGCCCGCATTGCTCGCCGATATCCGTGAGTTCGAGAAGCAGGACCCGCTGTTCTGGAAACCTTCGCCGTTGCTGGTGGAACGGGTCGAGCGCGGGGAGGCGTTGGCGAGCCTGAATCGGTCTGCGTAAGTCGAAAGCCGAATCGGGCGACCCTTGTTAAAGATAGTCAAATCCACCCATTCAATGTTGATGCGTTCAGCGTAAAGTCAGAGAATGAAATTGCGGTGACCGTACCGCGAGTAGCGTGTTAAAGCCGCAGCAATAGCGCTGCGGCTTTTTTTTCGTGCGCCGCGATCACATGCGTCTCGCTGCTATTGCGCGGCAGTGAGTCTCGGGCCTGGCCGCGATGGCTGCGTCAATTCCTGCTGGCCTTTACGCTGATCAGAAACCGCTTCAATGCCCTGTCGTGTGACATCTTCGAGAAAGAGCAGCCGCGCGCGGAAATATTCAGCGCGCAACTGTGCGTCCATGACCTGTTGTTCCGCGCGGAACAATTCCATGCGCAATTCATGAAGCGCGCGTTCGGCCTGTTTTTCGGGAGTCGGAGCGTGGCGTGCTGCCCAGTTTGCAATCCACATCAGCATGATGAACCCCTCGCAATTCAGCTGGCATTGCTCAAGCTGCGATTAGTTGCAGCGCCTTTTCACATACCACCTTGCACGGCTGGCACATCGGCAAATCGGCGCGAGCCAGTTTGCCAAATAATGTTAGTGAAGTTTTGACCGCAAGAAGCGCATTTTTAAAGTCTTTGCTGTCAAGCGCTTTCATGACTTGACAATTGCTAAAAGTCTTCAAGCAATGAATCTCATATAGTACGGACACGGATTTGAAACGACGCCGGTCAGAATTCAAAAGGCAGAAATCAGGGAGAATCGGCGCTTCACATTCCTTTCCGGAATAGTGAATGAGAGGCTTACAAAGCCTTGCATGCCAATTTACAAATCGAACGGGGTGAAGTACGGCAGCAGCAGGACAGCGGGAGGAGACCAACCAACACCTCCTGAGCGGGCGCGCACCACGATCTGACAATCTTTAAATGATTTTATTGCGCCCTCTTTTTATACTGTCGCTCTCAATTGTTGAAAAACGTTGATGCCGGGATGGCGATTCGCGGGCAAACGGGGTAAGTCGGCGCAGTGGATCTGAATCGTCGTTGCATATCGAGGGACCGGATGTTTTTCAGGCCAGGCACCACACGGATTCCTTTCAAGACGGGCAAGCACAGGCGCAGACGCAGCGGTTATCCGCAGCGAGTCGAACTCGATCCCGCGACCGATTCGCACGCTCGCGCGGCGACTGAGGCGTATGCGGATTCGTGTGCGTCCGAAATGCCGTGGCTGGCCGAGTGGCTGCGCGATTCCGCCGCTGGCGGCAATGCGGGGCTGACGCATTGTGCGTCGACGGTTCGCCGCGTGTTCGGCCTCGCTCAGGAATGGGCGGCGCGCGAGCCGGACTACGCGCATGGCGCTTGGGAACATGTGCGGCTTCATCTGGAGGCAGCGCTGACTGCGCACCTGCGGTCGAAAAAAAGCAGTGACGATGACGTGGTGAGCTTGAACGGCGCGCAAGCCTAGACGCCACAGACGGGTCGCCCGTCGCATCCACGTCTGTCGCGGCGCGAGCCCTGCGCTCACGCCGTTGGCCCGATGAACGATTTCGCGTGCGGGGATCTATGAGAATTGCAGTCCTGGACGATGACGTGGCGCAAGCCGATCTGGTCTGCCAGTCGCTGGCGGTCGATGGGCACGATTGCCATGCGTTCGCCGAAGGCCGCGCGCTCGTCAAGCACCTGCGCCGTCAGACGTTCGACCTGCTGGTGCTCGACTGGAACGTGCCCGACATGTCGGGCGAAGAGGTGCTGCACTGGGTGCGTCAGAGCCTGTCCGACCGTCTGCCCGTGCTGTTCATGACGAGCCGCAGCCGCGAAACGGACATCGCGTCGATGCTGAACAAAGGCGCCGACGACTACGTCGTCAAGCCCGTCGCATCGGGCGTGCTGCTCGCGCGCGTGCGATCGCTGCTGCGCCGCGCGTATCAACTCAACCAGATGGCGACCAAAGAAAGCTTCGGGGAATTCGAGTTCGAGCTGGGATCGAAACAGGTCATCGCGCGCGGCACGCCCGTCACGCTGACGCAAAAGGAGTTCGAGCTCGCTTTGCTGCTGTTCCGGCATCTGAGCCAGCCGCTGTCGCGCGCGCATATTCTCGAAGCGATCTGGCGGCAGGACGTCGACATTCCATCGCGCACCATGGACACCCACGTTTCGATGCTGCGCGCCAAGCTCGGCCTGCGCCCCGAACACGGCTACCGGTTGACTCCCATTTACGGCTACGGCTACCGGCTGGAACGGATCGAAAAGGGGGATGCGTGACGGTGGCTGTATCGGGCAAACCGCCGCGTGCGCTTTGGCGGGCGGTGCGGCGCGCACCCGGCATCATCGCGGTTCTGGTCGCGGCGGCGGCCTTGCTGCCGGCCAGTTCGAACGCGCAGACATCCGCTGCGCATGAAACCGTGGCGACGGCGATCTACGTGACGGGGCCCGGCGACACGCTGTACGACGTGGCCGGTCGCTATCTGCGCGAACCACGCGACTGGACCGTGCTGCGCAAGCTGAATCACGTCGCCGATCCGCTGCATCTTCAGCCCGGCGTGCAGTTGCGTTTGCCTGTTGCATTGCTGAAGCAGGAGTCGCGCCCCGCGCGGGTCGTCGCCGTCAGCGGCCCCGCCGGACATGCGTTCAGACAGAATCCGTTCACGCCCATCACGGTCGGCATGGTGCTGGTCGAAGGCGACCGCGTGCAGACGGGGCACAACGGCTTCGTCACGCTGGAACTCGACGACGGCTCGCATGTGTCCGTGCCTCAGGACAGCACCATCGAAATCGGCGCGCTGCGGCAGACCGTGCTGACGGGCGCGAAAGATCGCGTGATCGACCTGAAGCGGGGCGAGGTCGACAGCGAGGTCAACCACGCGACCAAAAAAGACGACCGCTTCCAGATCCGCTCGCCGTCGGTGGTGGCGGGCGTGCGCGGCACGCGCTTTCGCGTGAGCTACGACGGCGACGAACAGTCGACAGCCGTCGCCGTGCTCGACGGCGCGGTCGGTGTCGATGCGGCGCGCATGGCGGCGCGTGCGCCGGGCGTGCCGTTACGGGCATCGACGCAACTCATCGGCGCGCAATTCGGCAGCGTCACGCGCTCGACGGGCGGCGTCGGCGGGCCGGTGGCCTTGCTGCCCGCGCCCGCACTGTTGGACCCGGGCAAGGTGCAAGACGAACAGGACGTCGCGTTCGACCTCGCGCCCGACGCTAAGGCACGCGCGTACCGCGTGCAGATCGCGCGCGACGCCGACCTGTTCGACCTGATCCGCGACCAGCGCGTGAACATGCCGCACGCAACGTTCGGCGATTTGCCCGACGGCAACTACTTCGTGCGCATTTCGTCGATCGACGGCATGGGCCTCGAAGGTCTGCCGCATATCTATGCGTTCGAGCGCCGCCAGTTTGGACTCGATGTTTCAGCCGGGCCGCGTGGCGGCAGCCGCGACTTCGAGTTCCGCTGGCTCGCCAGCCGCACGGGTGTCGAAACGCGCTTCCGCTTCGTTCTGGCAACGACAGCCGATCTGCGCGAGCCGCTCGTCGATCGCACGGATCTCGCGACGGGGCAGATCGCCGTCTCCGATCTGCCGCCCGGCATCTACTACTGGACCGTGATCGCGGAGCAGTTCGACAACGGCCGGCTATATCAGAAGGGCAGCGCGATCCGCTCATTTACACTGGCACGGTGATGACCACCAGCGGCCCGCGCATGAGTTTCGACCCGCGCATACGTCTTGGGCGGCCAGTCGGGCGCCGCTTTCTTTTCGAATGGCTGTGCATTGGCTGCCTCGGCGTCCTGGTGATTCTGGCCGGCTCGCCCGGCAGGCTGACGGCGAGCGTCGACCATCTCGTCTACGACGGCTTCCTGCGGTTGCACGCGCAACCGGTGCTGCCCGATATCGCCGTCGTCGAAATCGACAACGCGAGCATTGCACGGCTCGGCCGCTGGCCCTGGCCGCGCGCCGTGCATGCGCAACTGCTCGACGAAATCGCGAAGGCCGGGCCGGCTGCCGTGGTCTACGACGTGCTCTTCACCGAGCCCGCGCCGGACGACGTGCAACTGGCGCGCGCGCTCGCCGCGACGCCGACGTATCTGCCGATTCTCCTGTCTCCTGAAGATACCAACGGCGAGCGCGTTGCCGTCAAGCCGGTCGAGCCGCTCGCGAGCGCGGCTGCGGGACTTGGCCATATCAATCTGGAAGTGGATGCCGACGGCATCGTGCGCAGTGTCGCGCTGTTCGAAGGCGACGCGCATCTGCGCTGGCCGCAGTTGATGGTGCCCGTCTGGCGCGCGATCAAGGCCGGCACGGTGAAGCTGGCGCACGGCGCCGGCGCCGCCGCCGATGTGCCCGAGCGTACCCCGATCGCGGGTAATGACGAGGCACGCGTCCTGATCCCGTTCGGCCCGCTCGCGCAGACCTATCCGAAGGTGTCGTTCGCCAGCGTGCTCGCGGGCGACGTGCCGCGCGACATGCTGCGCGGCAAGATCGTGCTGATCGGCGTGACGGCATCGGGCCTCTACGACCGGTTCTCGACGCCGGTGTCGGGCCGGCTCGGGCCACTGCCCGGCGTCTACATTCACGCGAACGTGCTCGATACGCTCGTGACGGGCCGTGCGATCGATCCCGTCAACGGCCTGTGGGTGTTCGTCGTGTCGCTGGTGCCGCTCGGTGTGCTGCTGGCGGGCCTGCTCGTGTTGTCGCCGCTGCGTTCGCTGCTGATGACGATCGTGCTCAGCGCGACGATGCTGGGTCTCAGCGCGGCGCTGTTGTACGGCATGCGGCTATGGATGTCGCCCGTGCCCGCGATCGTCGGACTCGCTGCCGTCTATCCGATCTGGAACTGGCGGCGGCTCGAAATGACGATGTCGTATCTGCGCAAGGAACTGCAGCGTCTCGCCGACGAGCCGCATCTGTTGCCCGAAGCGCCGCAACGCAGCCGCGAATTTCGCGGCGACGCGCTCGCGCAGCAGATGGCGCTGATGGCGCAGGCGGCGCGCCGCGTGCAGGATATGAAGCGCTTCGTGTGGAGCAGCCTCGATAGCGTGCCGGAGCCGATTCTCGTCAGTGACGTGCAAGGCGTCGTGCTGATTGCGAACCACGCGGCGAAGGCGTATTGCGAGCGGCTCGGCGCGGCAGCGCCCGAAGGCGAGCAACTGCGCCACGTGCTCGGCGAACTCGCGTTCGTGAAGGCGATCGGTTCGCGCGCGGAGGACGATGCGCTCGGACGCTCGCATTGGCCCGCGCTGCTCGATCCCGGCCGCATCGCCTTCGTGGAGATGATGGAGCGGGGCATCGAGGTCCGCGATCGCAGCCAGCGCGATCATCTGTTGCGTTACGCGAAGTGCACCGATGCGCAAGGCGCGGTGATCGGATGGATCGCGGGGCTGGTCGACGTGACGGCTGTGCACGCGGCCGAACGGCTGCGTGAAGACGCGCTGCGTCTGCTGTCGCACGACATGCGTTCGCCGCAGGCGTCGATTCTTGCGCTCGTCGAACTCGAACGCGCGCGCACGCCCGACTCCGAACGCTTGCGCGAATTGTTGAACCGTGTCGAGCGATACGCGCAGCGGGCCTTGATGCTCGCCGACGATTTCGTGCAACTCGCGCGCGCCGAATCCCAGGCTTACGCACTCGAACCCGTGAGTCTCGTCGAACTGGTGATCGACGCGAGCGATGAAGTGTGGCCGCAGGCACAGGCCAGGCACATTCGCCTCGAGGCCGCCTACGACGAACAGGGCGACGGCCACTGGATCAACGCGGACCGCTCGCTGATGACGCGCGCGCTCGTCAACATCCTGAACAACGCGGTGAAATATAGTCCGCCCGACACGCGCATTACCTGCACGGTCGCGCCGGAGAAGCCCGCGTTGGGCGAATGGCCGGCACGCGTGCGCTGCACGGTTCGCGACGAAGGCTACGGGATGTCGGCGGAAAACCAGGCGCATCTGTTCGAGCGGTTTCAACGCTTTCACGAAGTCGAACGGCCGGAAGCGACGGGTACGGGGCTTGGCATGGCGTTCGTGAAAGCCGTCGTGATGCGGCATGGCGGCGATGTGCATGTGGAAAGCGCGCCCGGTCGGGGCACGGCATTCACGATCACGCTGCCCGCGCTCGACGAGACGAATGCGTGAACAACTCGAACGCTCAGGGCGCACATGAATCTGTATTCGATCGAAGCGAGAAGAACGTGAAGAAGACGCTATGTTGTGCTGCCATCGTTGTTGCGGGCGTGGCGGGTCTGGCGGGATGCGCGGGCGTGACGACGGACGTTCAGGTGTCGGGAACGCCCGTCGTGCTGCAGGGCGAGCGCACCTATGCGATCGTGCAGACGCCGTCGCAGGAAACGGGCGCCGCCCGCGAGCAGTACGAAGCGCTGATTCACAGCGAGCTCGGCAATTACGGGCTCGTCGATCGATCGGCGGAGCGCGCGAGTTACATGCTCTCGCTCGCCTACGATACGCGGCCGGCCGCTGTCGGCGTGATCCAGGGCGACTGCGCGGACTCCGCCTGCAATGGCGTGGCGAAGCCAGGCTTTCCGTTTTTCGGGCGCGAGTATCAGCATTCGATGACCTTGCGCCTCTTCGACGCCGCGACGGGCAAGGAAGTCTACAAGGTCACGGCGACGAGCCGCGACCGCAATGCCGACGCGCTGCATCCCATTCCGTGGCTCGTCAAAAGCGCGTTCGCGCAGTTTCCGTTTGCCGGATACGGAAGCTGGCGCGTGAAACTGCGCACTGGCGAAGCGGCGGGTCGGCCCGAAGTGGTCACGGTGAAGCAGATCGACAAATGACGTGCCGGGGCGTTCACGGCTCGGGCTTGTTCCTGAACGCCGCCTCGCCCGCATCCGATACCTCGACCCACTTCCTGTCCGGCGGCGCGTCGTCGACATAGCTGTCGTGCCAGTTCCACCATTTGTAGGTCGGCGTCTGCGGGTAGCCTTCGGGCGAATCTTCCCAGACCTCTTGCCGGCCGAGCGGCGTGATGTCGAGATAGCTCCATGTGCCGCCCATCTGCTCGTCGCCGCGATTGTTGATGAAGTAGGTGCGGAATATCCCATTGCCGTCGCGATAGAACACGTTCGTGCCGTGCCATTCGCCAACGCCGAAGTCGGTGTCGAAACTATCCGTGATCGTGAACCACGGTATCTGCCAGCCCATGCGCGCCTTCAATCGGGCGATGTCCGCCTGAGGCGCGCGCGAGACGAAAACGAGCGTCGTGTCGCGGGCGTTCAGGTGAGCGAGATGAGCGACCTGGTCCGCGACCATCGAGCAGCCGCGGCACGCATGCTCGGGCCAGCCGAATACGCCCGGTTCATAAAACGCGCGATACACGATCAGTTGACGCCTGCCGTCGAACAGATCGCGCAGACTGAGCGTGCCCGCTGGCCCTTCGAATGCGTAGGTTTTGTCGACGGCCATCCACGGCATGCGGCGGCGCTCGGCGGCGAGCGCGTCGCGGGCGCGCGTGTGGGCCTTTTCCTTCACGAGCAGTTGCTCGCGTGCTGTTTCCCATTGCTGGGGCGATACGACGGGTGGTGTGCGCATCGCACGTTGTCCACCGTTGGTTCCGTTTTTGTCCGATGTACCCATGGCGCTTGCGACCTCCTGATTTGAACAAGTTGCCGCGCCTCGGGGATGAGACGCGGCTTCGTTGCTTGTTCATCGTGCGTTGCTTGCAGTGAGACAGTCTGGACCTCGAAAGCGAATGCCGGGAGTAACAAGTTTGGCGATATTTCTTTTGAGTCGCGGATGCTACGGAGGTGCGCGGGTCCCTCTCACGCGCCCTGCGAAAAGGCCTGAACGATGCGGCGTGCGCTCATGGCTCGCCAGTACGTCAGGAAGCGGCCCGCGAACATGCCTGCGACGGCGCCCGATACGGCTGCGCTGATCAACATATACGTGCCGAGCGACGCCAGACTGGTTGCCGTCGCCAGTTCGACGCCGAGCCAGAACTTGGCGGCGAAGGTGATGACGATCAGCGCCAGCGGCAGCATGGAACCGGGCAGCATCACCGTGTTCGCGACGGGATCGACGATGAAGCGCGTGCGGCTCGCGATGAACACGCCCGCCGCGACACCCGCCAGCGCGGCAACCACCCAGACGCTCGCGTCGGCCCAACCCGTCAGCGGGTCTGTCACGAGATGCGCAATGCCCCAGACCGCGAACACGAGCGGCACGGTGGCAAGTCTGGGAAGCGGCGCGGTGCCGCTGTTCATGGCCTTGAACCCGCGCGAGAGCAGGAATGCGAGCAGCACCCAGACCCAGATGGGCGTGCCGTGAAGAATGGCTGCGAGCGACATGATGATCTCCTTCAGACGAATGCGTCAGACGAAAAAAGAAATGTTTTCGGATCGGTGATGACGGACTGCACTAGCGAACGATCTGCATCGTAGCGGCGGGGAATTAGCGAAGAATGAGGGTGTTTGCGTTGGCCGGAATCAGGCTGAGTTCGAGCTGGTTCCGCGGCAATGCGAATTCGGGCACGTCGATTCCGGCATCGAAAATCTCTTCGGATGCGGGCGTGCCGATGATCGCCTTATCCCGACAGTTGTTCGAGCGACCAGAGGACGCGTGATGCGTGATTGCACTAACGACAACCGCCGGATCGGGAGAACCGGCACCGTGAATGTCCGCTTCCTGCTGAGCTTTCGGTTCGCTAACATGCCAATTTCCTCCTACGATACGCACTGTTAGCGATCAAAGAGACATATCGGGGCCATAGCACCGGTCGATCAAGGAAGGGACAAGGACGTGGAAAGTTTTCAAATACTCGATCACATCACGGACGGCGTCATGACGATCGACCGGGAGTGGAGGTTTCGGAACATCAACCGGACCGCTGGGCGGCTGCTGAAGCGTCGGTCCGAGGACCTGCTGGGTCGCGAGATCTGGGCCGAATACCCAGATCTCATCGGGTCGAGCTACGAAGCAGCCTATCGGCAGACGGCCGAGACGCGTAAGCCCAGCACCGCGACGGACTTCTACGCGCCGCTCGGTGCCTGGTTTGAAGTGCGGGCGTTCCCAAGCGACGACGGTATCGTCGTGCTGGTCCGCGATGTCACCGAAGCGCGCGCTATCTCCGAACGCTTGTCGCGCCAGGCGACGTATGACGAGCTGACCGGTCTCATGAACCGGCGGGAACTGCTACTGCGCCTGAACATTCTCGTCGACAAAGGCGCGGCCGCTTCCGTCGATCTGCTCTTCGTCGACCTTGACCGCTTCAAGGATATCAACGACTCGTTTGGCCACGCGGCGGGCGATGAAGTGCTGCGTGCCATCGGCGAGCGTCTTTCCGCCATGTGTGCCGAAGGCGCCAGTGTTTCGCGCATCGGTGGTGACGAATTCGTCATTTTCCTCGTCGACGCTCCCGAGGGCGAGGCCGCGCGAGTCGCGCGCGACGTCACAATACGCATGCGCGAGCCAATTCAGACGCCGTGCGTGCGGGCCTCGGTGGGCGCGAGCATCGGCGTGGCGCGCTATCCCATTTCGGCATCGAATGCAGCCGAGCTGCTGCGCAACGCGGACATCGCGATGTATCACGCGAAGCGTGCGGGTGGGTCGCATGTGTGGTCGTTTGGCAAGGAGGATGCGCAGCGCCTCTCGCATCGCCGGCGGCTACGCGCGGATCTGGAGAGTGCGAGCGCCGGGCGCCAGTTCGAACTGCACTACCAGCCACAACTGGACCTGCATACTGGCCGCGTCTATGGAGCCGAGGCGCTTCTGCGATGGAACCATCCGCAACTGGGGCTGCTCACGCCGGCCGACTTTCTCGACGTGTTGCATGAATCGCCGGCCTACGAGGCAACGGGCGACTGGCTCATTCGCCTTGCGTTCCGCCAGGCGGCGAAATGGCAGGCGGCGAACTGCATGCCGTTCAAGGTCGCCGTCAATCTCTCGGCCACGACGATCCAGAACTGCGATCTCGCCGCACTGGTTTCGGAGGCGGCCGAGACGGCCGGAGTATGCGCTTCCGCACTCGACATCGAGGTGACGGAGACGGTCGTCATGAGCGACTTCGCGGCCGCGTCGCGCGCGCTTTCAGCTGTAAGAAGGCTCGGCGTGACCGTCTCGCTCGACGATTTCGGCACCGGCTATTCCAGCCTCGCATACCTCACACGGCTGCCTGTCGATCGCATCAAGATCGACAAGTCGTTCGTGCAGGAGCTCACTGTCAAGGAGACCTGTCGCCAGGCACGCGCGATGGTCGAAGCAATGGTGGCGCTCGCGCGCGCGCTGAGCATGAGAACGGTCGCGGAAGGCATCGAGACCGAAACGCAATTCGCCCTCGTCAAAGAACTCGGTTGCGACGCGGCGCAAGGTTATTTCATTGGCAAACCGGTAACGGCAGCGCGAATCGAACCTTACGCCGAGACACGGTTCGGGGCGGCTGGAGCTTCGTCGTTGCACGACGCAGGAAGCGGATCGCGCTAGTGGTCAACAGGCGGCCCCTCGGAGTCCGCACTGCCGACTGGCCGCTTTCCAGCGATGAGTTCGATGAGCGGACAGACGCGGCCCGACCCACTCCGGTCAGATGACCTTCTCCAACCCGGTCAGTCAGCTGAATCCAGCTTTTGCGAGCCGGTGTGTCCATAATCGGCCGTTGGCCACTTCACCCAATCGGCCAACTCCAGCCGTTCGTCGGTGCACATTGACGGACCGTCAAATGTCAGTTCTGCGCACCTCAGCGGGCGTTCGCAGTCGCACGATCCCGTGACACATCGGTCGTTGGTCCGTAGTCGGAGATCGTTGGTCAAAAGCTTATCAATTCGCAGTGCTCAACTACGATTTCTACTTCATAACCTGCAAAAGACGGTCCTGACCAGGCTCGAAGGCAGGCATCAATTGTTTCAGGGTTCCGTTTGCGGCACCGAGATTTTCGCCGGCCTTTGCATCAGGGGCGCAACGAGCGCTTACTGGAGTTCCGCCAACATCTCTTAATACCATGACAGCGTTTCACGACCGGTCCGGGCGCGGGTCACACTGCAGATTTTTGATACATCTCGGCAGAAAAGAGAAAGAATCGCGCTCTTGGCGGGCTTACGCTTGACTTCATGGGCAATCAGATCGGCGCAAAATCTGATGCCGTGGATGAAGTTACCCTTGGTTGAGATCGGAGCACCAGCGACGCTGACGGGCCGCGACGGTCGTTACAGGGCTTCGCCATGGTTCGAGCCGAAGAGACGGGTGGATTCCATTGCCGCTCGGCCTATGCAGACCCTGATCACTCAAGTGCTGCTGGTAGCACTCAGCAACAGTGGCGGCGCAGGGTGCCCCATTTACTAGTGCGCATCGGGAGTACATCATGAATGCAAAAATCGAAAAGGCTACAAGAATCCTCTCAGTTTTGTTCGCCGTGACGACAACCATGTTCCCGGCCGGCCTCGCGATCGGGCAGCAGTCCGAGGCACCGATCGCGGGCGCGGTACCTCTCGGCGTGAGCGTCACACAAACGCAACTCGTAGCGAAGGGGTGGCGTGCATCGAAGCTAGTCCACACCGACGTGTACAACGAGAAAAACGAAAAGATAGGACGGGTCGACGACATGATTGTCGCGCCCGATGGGTCACTTTCCGTGGCCATTATTGATGTTGGCGGATTTCTCGGCATCGCCGCGCACCGCGTCGCTATCCCGGTGCAGCGGTTCAAGCAGATCTCACCGAAAATGATACTGGATGGTGCCAGCAAGGATGCGCTGAGCAAGCTCCCTGAATTCGAATACGCCAAGGGTTAAGGTCGGCCGCCGACAATCCGATATTCAATCTTTCATCTGCAAACAAGGGGCTAGCCATACTTCTCGATCTAGAGAAGTGGAGCCCCTTCTGATTTTGTCGCCCTGGCCCTGAGCGAGCCCGACCCGACAATCCGGATTCACAAACCGAGGCGCCGCGTCATTTCAAGATTTTGATTCAAACGCGAGCGCGGACGGGTCAAAATGCCATTCAGACAGAACGCGCGGATGGCGACGCAGGAATTCGGGCAGTGCTCGACCGATTACGCAGACAGGAGAGTCGGCGCAAATTCGGACGAGAGACATTCTTCGACGAAAGCGGCGAACTGACGGGCCTTGCTGCTGGCCATACGCCCGGTCGGATAAAGCGCGGAAAGTGCGATGCTCGGCAGGTTCCAGTCATCCATGACAGCAACGACAACCCCGGACTTCAGTTCCGGGGCGAACGCCCACTCGGATGCAACCGCAAGCCCTATATCAGAGAAAACCGCGGCGCGGAGTCCCTCCGTTGCGGATATCTTGACGCGACTCTGGAGTTTGATCGACTGTTCTACAGTATCCCTTCGGAAGGTCCAGTCCTCGCCACTATTGATGTCGCGCGTATAGACTACCGCGTGATGCTTCAGCAGGTCTGCGGGCATCGATGGCACACCGCATCGTTCAAAGTAGGCGGGCGTAGCGAGCACTCGCCGTCGTGCCTCCCCAATGCGACGTGCGGTCATATTGGAGTCGGCCAGATCGCCCATCCGTAACGCCAGATCGACGCCTTCTTCAACCAGGTCGATGTTTCGATCGTCAAGTACGAGTTCGACGTCCAGGTCGGGATTCCGGTTCAGAAAATTGGGCAACTTTGGAACGATGTGAAGCCTCGCGAAGCAGACTGCTGCCGACACGCGGAGTTTGCCTGTCAGACCAGCAGCCGTACCTCGCGCAGCAAGCACAGCAGCGCCCGATTCCTCAACCGCGCGCTTTGCCCGCGCATAGAAATTCTGGCCTGCCTCGGTCGGCGTCAACGAGCGCGTCGAACGCAGCAGCAATTTGACCCCAAGCCACTCCTCCAGCTGCGCCACGGCCTTCGACACAGCCGGTTGACCCACGTCGAAATGTCTTGCCGCCGCTGAAAACGAGCCTGTGTCGACGACGCGGATATAGATTTCGAATGCTGCAAGGCGGTCCATCGGGATTCTCCTGAACGACGCAAGGCTAACGGCGCACGGCCTGTGTGGGCTTCAGCCACACACTGTCTGGTGTGTTGTCGGATGTGCCGATAGCGTACCTCACCTGTCCGCCGGCGTCCGGCCGGGAAATATCAGCTTGTATCAGGTCGTGCCAAGGCGCACGGAAACAACGAAGGATAGTGCGTAAATGGTCACCTGACATGGTGGTCTGTCAAGGGCGGTGCTTCGGGACGCCAGCTTTTCGAGGTCGTGGCGCCTGACACTGACATTCACCCCTGCGATTTATCCCGCTACGGAATAGGCCCTATGCAAATACGGCCTCTTATCTATCCGCATAGAAATAACTACAGTCCGAAACACCGAAGCAGCGTTCACATCTCACCCTTCATCACGTCGCTGGGGGAAACGCCATGGCTCACCTGTTCACTCCAAAGCAAGTCGGCGCTTTTGTGCTTTCACATCGAATCGTGCTTGCGCCTATGACGCGGCTGCGCACCATTTTGCCGGACGAAATCCCGAGCCCGATGATGGCCGACTTTTACGGGCAGCGCGCGTCCGAAGGTGGTCTCGTGCTGATTGAAGGTGTGAGCATTTCGAAGGTGGCACGCTCGTATCTCGGTGCGGCGAGTTTCTTTCATGATGGCCAGATCGAAGGCTGGAAAGCGATCGCCGACGCGGTGCATGCGAAGGGCGGATATGCCTTCATGCAATTGATTCACGGCGGACGTCAGAGTCATGTCGAGATGACGGGCGGCGTCGATCCTGTGGCGCCTTCCGTTGTTCCGTTCGAGGGCGTGGCGCTCACGAAGGATGGCTTCGTGCCCGTGTCGCCTCATCGCGCGCTCGGCCTGGAAGAGATACCCGGCATCATCGAGGAATTTCGCGTGGCTGCGCAGCGGGCCAAAGACGCGGGATTCGATGGTGTTGAGCTTCACGGCGCGAACGGTTACCTGGTTGATCAGTTCATCCAGGACGGGGACCAACACGCGCACGGATGCCTATGGCGGTCCGATCGAAAACCGCGTGCGCTTTCTGCGCGAAGCAGTCGAAGCGCTGATCTCGGTCTTCGGTGCGGATCGTGTTGGCGTACGCATTTCGCCCTCGGGCGAATGGGGTGGCATTTCCGACAGCGATCCCGAGGCGACGTTCAGTCACGTCGCACAGGTGCTGGACTCTTACAGGATCGCCTATATGCACGTGATTGAACCACGCATCAAAGGCGACGATACGCTGCATGAAGGTCACCCTCCCGTTGCGGTGAAGTACCTGCGCCGATATTTCTCAGGTCCGATCATTGCTGCAGGCGGCTTCGACGGCGACAGCGCTGAGGCTGTCGTTGCTTCGGGCGATGCCGACCTCGTTGCGTTTGGTCGGTACTTCAGTTCGAACCCCGATCTGCCTTACCGGCTCAAACACAAGCTTCCGCTGACTCCGTATGTGCGGGCAGCCTTCTGGGGTGGCACCGAACGGCACTACTCGGACTTCCCGGCCTACGACGCCACTCCGAAAGAATAGCCCGCACACCACTTTTTTCTTCACTCAAGAGATAGCCATGCCTCGCATTATTCAGTTTTCCTCCGCAGGTGGCCCCGACGTTCTTGAATTCGTCGATGTCCCCGTACGCGAACCACTCGCCAACGAAGTTCGCATGAAGGTGAAGGCGATCGGCATCAACCGCGCAGAGTCGATGTGGCGGCGTGATGACTACATCGAACCCGTTACGTTTCCAGCAGGACTAGGGTACGAAGCGGCCGGTATCGTCGATGCTGTCGGACCGGGCGTCGAGGGCATCGCACCTGGTGACGAGGTCAACGTCATTCCATCGTTTTCGTTTAACCAGTACGGAACATACGGGGAAGTCATCATTGTTCCCGAGCACGCCGTTGTCGCACATCCGAAGTCGCTGTCATACACGGAGGCCGCGTCCGTCTGGATGATGTTCATCACGGCATATAGCGCGCTGATCGAAGACGCCAGGGTGACGACGGGCGATTTCGTCGTGGTGCCTGCTGCTTCGAGCAGCGTGGGTCTGGCCGCGATCCAGATCGCCAACTATGCGGGCGCGACGCCCATCGCATTGACGCGTACGGCTGAAAAACGTCAGGCTTTGCTGGATGCCGGCGCAGCTCACGTTATCGTCACGAACGAAACGGACTTTGTTGCGGAAATCATGCGCATCACCGATGGTAACGGTGCTCGCGTCGTCTTCGATCCAGTAGGCGGCCCGAACTTCGCTAAACTGATCTCGGTGCTTGCGTTCCAGGGCATCGCGTTTATTTATGGCGCGCTTGCACAAGGTCCGACGGAGATACCCGTTCTGCCGATGATTGCCAAACTGCAAACCATCCGGGCGCACAACCTGTGGGTAACCACCGGCAACCCAGCGCGGCAAAAAGCTGCCGTCGAGTTTATCCTCAAAGGAATCGAGCAGGGCAAGCTCAAACCGGTCATCGATCGCGAGTTCAAATTCGACGACATGGTCGAGGTACATCGCTATCTCGAACAGAATGGCCAGTTCGGCAAGATCGTGGTGAGCGTCTGATACGCCTCACTGCCACGCGCCACTGAGTTGGTGCGTGCTGTACTTCATGACGGCGGCGAAGCGGAGAGATGCCTTTGGGTAGCCTCGCATCGCTTCGCTTGCCCGCAGAGCGCGCGCAGCGTTCGTTCCCGCCAGGCGGTGACCTGTCGGCGATGTCGTACACATCCCCCCTTGTAAGCCCGTCAACCCGATCCGTATCGCTGACAAAAGCAATGCGCCTGCCGGTGCGTTTGCATTAGCGCCACGTGCGCCATCCGCACATCCTGTCGTGTCACTTCCCTCCGATCTGGAATGAAGCCTATCCGCGCCTGCGTCTAGTTCGAGCGGGTACGCGCAGATACATTCGACTCGAAACCGGGTGCACGACATTTCGTCTGGCACTCGCGCATTTATCGAGGATTCCGATCATGTCTACCCAACTTCCTGTCTGTGAGATTGACGCGGGTGTGCGGACTACGCCCGCTGACTCGTTACCTGTTGCTGGTCTGCTCGCACTGGCGATGACCGGCTTTATCGCCATTCTTACCGAGACACTGCCAGCGGGACTGCTGCCTGAAATCAGTCGTGGGCTCAACGTGCCGGAGTCATGGGCCGGTCAGATGGTCACCCTCTATGCGCTAGGCTCCGTCGCGGCCGCGATACCGGTGACGGCAGCGACGCGCGCATGGTCGAGACGAACCGTATTGTTACTCGCCATCGCACTGTTCTTCGTCTTCAACACGGTCACGGCATTGTCGTCGTGGTATTGGCTCACGCTTGCGGCGCGATTCATGGCGGGTGCGGCAGCGGGCGTGACGTGGGGTCTCGTACCGGGCTACGCGCGCCGCATGGTTGCCGCGCATCTGCAGGGCCGCGCGATGGCCATTGCGCTCGTCGGCACGCCCATCGCCCTTGCGCTCGGCGTGCCCGCCGGGACATGGCTGGGAGAGTTGCTCGGCTGGCGTACAGCATTTGGTGTGATGTCGGCATTGACGATCGTGCTGGTGTTCTGGGTCATGTGGAAGGCGCCCAAGCTTGCCGGACAACGTGACGGAGCGGGGCGGAGTGTCGTCGACGTGTTCCGGACACCGGGCGTTCGGCCCGTGCTGTTCGTCATCCTCGCGTGGATGTTGGCCCACAACATCCTTTACACCTATATCGCGCCGTTTCTCGTGCGGGCTCATATGACCGAGAGCGTCGAAGCCGTGCTGCTGGTTTTCGGCCTGGCCGCCATCGCAGGAATCTGGGTCACGGGCGCTCTGATCGACCGATGGCTTCGCGCACTCGTGCTCGCAAGTCTCGCGGTGTTCGCGCTTGCGTCGGCCGCGCTCGCACTAGATGGAACATTGCCGTGGGTGGTGTACTCCGCAGTTGCGGCGTGGGGCTCGACCTTTGGCGGCGCAGCGACGCTTCTCCAGACGGCATCGGCCGATGCGGCGGGCGAAGGCGCCGACACGGCGCAATCGATGATCGTGACCGTCTGGAATGGCGCCATCGCAGGCGGCGGTCTGATTGGCGGCATCCTGCTCGACACCAGCGGCGTGGGCGCCATGGCGTGGGTGTTACTGGCGCTCGTGATGATCGGGCTCGTCGTTGCCTGGCACTCGTCTGGGCACGCGTTCCGGCCGGGCCATCGTGCGTCGACCTGAATCCCTTACGTTCATTTTTCTCATCGTGTTGGTGTCGCGGATGCCTTCACGTCTGGAGTCGATCATGCCTCTCGCCCTGCTTGCACTGACAATCGGTGCATTCGCCATCGGAACAACCGAATTCGTTATCGTCGGGCTGATACCGACGCTCTCCGCTGATCTGTCGGTATCGTTGCCGTCGGCAGGCTTGCTGGTCACCTTCTACGCACTGGGTGTGGCAGTCGGCGCGCCGGTGCTCACCGCGTTGACAGGCCGGATGCCGCGCAAAACGTTGTTGATCTCGCTGATGGCGTTATTCACGTTCGCGAATCTGCTCGCGTGGCAGTCACCGGGCTACGCAACGCTTATCGTCGCGCGCGTGCTAAGCGGCTTTGCACACGGGGTCTTTTTCTCCGTCGGCTCGATCATCGCGACGAGCGTCGTACCTAAAGAGAAGGCGGGCAGCGCAATCGCGACGATGTTCAGCGGTCTTACCGTCGCCTTCGTGACGGGGGTTCCGCTTGGTACGCTCATAGGTCAACACTTTGGATGGCGGGCAACCTTTCTTGTGGTCGCGGCCTTTGGCCTCGTCGCCATGATGGGCACGCTGGTGTTTGTACCGCGCGATATCGCGCATGTGCCGCCCGCGTCAATCCGCCGGCAAGCTGAGTTATTTCTGAAGCCGCGCCTGTTGCTGGTGTTTGCAATGACGGCGGTCGGTTACGGCGGGTCCTTGATTGCGTTCACCTATCTCGCGCCGATTCTCGAGCAGATTTCCGGTTTCAGTCCGCCTGTCGTCGGCATGGTTCTGCTGGTTTACGGCGTGTCGGTGGCCTTCGGAAACATGGCGGGTGGAAGGCTGGCCGATTCGCTCGGACCCGTTACCGCGCTCAAGCTGATCTTTGCCCTGCTGGCAGGCGTGCTGCTGCTCCTCGACGTCACGGCGACCAGTAAAACGCTTGTCCTGATCGTCGTGCTCGGTTGGGGCGCCGTCGCCTTCGGCAACGTGCCGGCCTTGCAGATCTATGTCGTGAGACAGGCCGAGCGTTTCGCACCGCACTCGGTCCATATCGCCTCCGGGATGAATATCGCTGCGTTCAATCTGGGTGTGGCGGGTGGAGCGTGGACGGGCGGCGCCATCGTCAGCCACATGGGGCTCATGAGCACACCCTGGATCGCATCTGTCGTTGTACTCGGCGCACTCATGCTGACCTGGCACAGCGGCCGAATCGATCGTCGGGATGCGCGTGTCGTTACCGCAGACAACGGAAGGCGACATTGATGACGAACTCGGCGCTGCGCGCTGACTTATCCCGATACGGAATAGACCTCATCCTGATAGAGGCCTATTTCAGGCGCCTCGGATTCTCTACATTGGATCCCAACGCATCGCGTGACGCACCGCTCCCTGAGGTGCTCAACCCCAACTCTCAAAGGAAACATCATGACCAGGCTCTTCACTTCCAGAAAGGTCGGCGCATATGACCTCAATCATCGCGTCGTACTTGCTCCGATGACCCGACTGCGCACCATCCAGCCGGACGATATTCCGAGCCCGATGATGGCGGACTTCTACGGTCAGCGTGCATCGGAAGGCGGCCTTGTCATCATCGAAGCGGCGAGTGTCTCCCGGCAGGCCCGTTCGTATCTTGGCGCAGCAAGCATCTTCCACGATGGTCAGGACGCGGGCTGGAAGGCTATCGCCGACGCAGTGCACGCGAAGGGCGGTCGCGCGTTCCTGCAGCTGATTCACGGCGGCCGCCAGAGCCACGTCGAAGTCAACGACGGCGGCGACCCGGTCGCGCCTTCAGTCGTACCGTTCGAGGGCGTTGCGCTGACCACCGACGGCTTCGTTCCTGTGTCGCCGCACCGTGCGCTGGAGACCGACGAGATTGCAGGCATCGTTGAAGACTTTCGTCAGGCTGCCGAGCGTGCAAAGAAGGCGGGCTTTGACGGCGTCGAGTTGCACGGCGCCAACGGTTATCTTGTCGATCAGTTCATTCAGGACGGCACGAACCGGCGCACGGATGAATATGGCGGTCCGATCGAAAACCGCGTGCGGTTTCTGCGCGAAGCACTTGAAGCGTTGATTTCCGTGTTCGGCGCGGATCGCGTCGGCGTGCGCATTTCGCCATCGGGCGAATGGGGCGGTGTGTCGGATAGCAACCCCGAAGCGACGTTCAGCCATGTCGCAAAGGCGCTGGATGCGTACGGAATTGCCTACCTCCACGTGATCGAACCGCGCATCAAAGGCGACGACACGTTGCACCACGGCCATCCTGTCGTTGCGGCTGCGTATCTGCGCCCACACTTCTCAGGCCCCATCATCGCAGCAGGCGGGTTTGACCGCGAAAGCGCAATCGAGATCGTCAATTCGGGCGTGGCGGATCTGGTCGCGTTCGGACGCCACTTCTCGTCGAATCCTGACCTTCCCTATCGCCTTGCACACGATCTGCCGCTCACGCCGTATGTGCGTGCCGCGTTCTGGGGTGGAAGCGAGGAGAACTACTCGGACTTTCCGACATACGAAGCCGAGCAAGCGGCGAACGGCGCTGTGCAAGACGAGGAAAGTGCAGAGGCAGTTTAACCGCGTGCACCTGCGCGGGCGGGATCGAGTCCGACAGAAAAAAGCCGGCCGCACGCATCACGTTTGTGATGTGTCCGGTCGGTTTCCAGGAGATAGATCGATCATGAGAAAAGGGCTGGTGATATCGGACATGGATACGGATGCGTCGGCCGAGATCGCGATGGCCCGTGCGTCGGCCACCATAACCAATGCGTTGCGCGCGGGTGCTCGGGCGCCGATGTTTGCATTGCACGACAAGCTTGGCAACAAGGTCATGCTGGAGCAGCTTCTGCGCTCGGGTCCCGTTGTGCTCAACTTTCTGCGCGGTTCGTGGTGCTCGTTCGGTGAAGAGAATCTCGCGCGATTCTCCGCGATACACGGCCGTATTGTGTCAGCGGGAGCGAAGGCCGTTGCGCTTGCTCCGCCGGATGCGTCGCTGAAAACTGCCCATTTACCCGTTCCCGAACTCGTCGATACGGATCTTCGCGTCGCACGCGCGTTTGGCTTGACCTTCGATCTGCCCGAGGAGCTACGCGGTCGGTACATCGATCTCGGGTACGTACCTCCTAAAAAAAGACGGTCAGGATTGTTTCTTGTTCCCGTGCCCGCGACATATCTTCTCGACGAGGACGGCATTGTCGCTTTTGCACATGTCGATTTCGACTATCGAAACGGGTTTGACGGCGAGTCGTTATTGAAGGCGCTGGATGCGTTTCGGGCACGACGTGAAGTGCGCGATCGCAATCGAGGGCGTCTTGCGGTACTGGAAGTCGTGAAAAAATCCCCGTGATTTTTGCTGTGTTTGTGAGTCTGAGCGGGAAACGGGCCGATGTATCAGCCAACTCAAATATGAACAGCGCAACGACAGGTATGGAAGCGGAACGGCCATCCGTTGCGATCGTCAGGCCATCGTTCGAATCTGAGGCGGCTTCCAGGAACCGTCGAGGATCGACTGCTTTCCCCAGTAGGCCCGTATGTATAGCGAGAATGCTCGAGCTGGCGCAGGTAGCCAGTTTGACTCGCGATCTGATCCGGGCGATTTCGCTCCAGCGTAGAGCGTCATCGAACCATCCGCGTTACGCTTGAGACTCGTGTTCTTGGTGCCAAGGGAATAGCGCTTCAGGTCGTTCGCATGGAAGAGATGTTTGTCGTTGTAGAGCGTCAGCGACCAGAAACCGTTGACGGGCGGCTCTTCCCCTTTGGCGAAAGTAATTTCATAGGTGTTCGCGCCGTTGAGCGCCTGACCAGACGCGTCGAAATCCGTGTAGAAATACTGCGTCTCATTCGGCCTGTTATCGAACATGTTCGATTTGGCCGTCCCCGTGCGGTCGAAATAATCGAACCCCGTCTGTGCGTTGTTGGTCGAGCGATTCCAGTTGTTGCCGGCTGGCACTCCGTTGCGCCGCCATTCGAAGAACGGAGCGATAGCTTGCTGCTCCGTGTCGACGGCCGTCGAGACCAGTATCTTTTTGATTTCAGGATCGCGGTTTGCCACTTCCATCAACGATCTGAACTGCGCATAGAGCGCTTCCTCGCCCGGCAGTGGCGCAACCGTATCGAGCACCTGAGGAAACTGATCAAAGAACTTCTCGGGGATCACCCACTTCGTTTCACCGCCGCCCTCGTCACTGCCTTTGTCTTCCGTTGGCGGCTGGATGATGGGCGCGTTCATCCAGTCGATCGTCTTCATGCGGCCATTAAACTGTTTGAGCGGATAAAAGACGATCTGATTCAGTACCGTCTGGATGGCTTGCTTATCCTGTGGTGTGTCGTTCTGGAAGACGCGCGGAATTGCATTGGCGAGCGCAGTGGGACAGCGGATCACGTCGGTGATGCCCACAGGCTTGATACCCTTCCAGTTCGGCCCGGCGAGCAGATAGAATCCGCGCCGCGTTTTGTAAGGCTTGCCGAGATGACCAAACTGATTGGTTCGCGCGTCGTACAGTGCATAGACCCAGAACCGGTCGCCAAAGTCGGGCACCTGGGCGACGACGGGCTCTTCGTCGAGCGAGAAAAAACCCAGACCATACACCACGTCCTGGTTAGGGCATGTCACGAAGGTCTCAGCTGGATCGATGTAGTCGTGAAGCATGCCAACCTGCCCGCGCGGAGCCGCTGGCAGCACGCCGGCCAGCAGGCCCGGATACGGCGCCTTGGTGATACGCGCGTTGCGATTCAACATGTTGACCATCGGCCAGCCCCAAACATAGGCCATACGCGCGATGACCTGCGCGTATTCCGGATGCATCAGGATTCCAGCTGGTGGGAGCGTCTCTTTCACCGATGTGCTGGTTGCAGGATTCGCGCGCTTCGACCCGTTGTCTTTCGCGGCAGCGGCGTCGGCAGATCGCGGCACAGCCGCTAACGCTGCGTAAGCGAGCGGCAATGCTGCGCTCATCGTAGTGACGAGCCTTCGCGTGGAATTCACATCATCTTGATCAGCCATGTTTGCCTCGTTGCGCGGGTTCTCAGTTATAGATTCAGGCGTATCAACTTTTCTTTTCGAGGTCTCCAGGTTTCCAGGTCTGATCGAAAAAGGCCTTCTCCGGTGAGTAGAGTCTGAAGATCACGAAGTAGCCTTTGCTGGGGACCGTTCGAAGCCAGTTCTTCTCTTTGCCAGCGGGTGCGGTGGGGCCGAAGTAAAGATCGAGGGAGCCATCGGCGTTCTGCATCGGCTGATCCATCTTGTTCAGCGACGGGTGCGGCTGTCCGCTATCCAGGCCAGATGCTGTGGTCGCGTCATACACCGTAGCCGACCAGAAGTTTTTCGCGGGGATGTCAGGCGGCAGATGCAGCGTGTACGACTGCCCTCCATCCAGAAAATTGCCGTCTTTGTCGCGGAACGTCACGGGGTACTTTGCGCCTGCGTCGATGAGATTCTTCACCATGCCCGGGCTCGCCGAATAGGCGCTTGTAAAGTACCCGGAGCGTTGTTCGAGGTTGGTAAAGGTGTGGCTCGACTGGAACGCCGTGTCCTCGCCCGCAAATACGTTGACCCACTGGCGATCAGGATAGTACTTGCCACCCGGCTCCTGCGGCAGCATCTCGGTGATCACAACCTTGCTCATCTTGAATCCGGCCTGCGCGGCGCTGTCCAGTAGCGCGTGCATCTCGGGCGTCGGCGCAAACGGCTTGCCTTTCTCGATGCCGATCGTATGCAGGAAGCCGCGCATATCGAGATCGGACGGATCGACGTATTCGCTATCGATGAAGCGCGACATCATTTCGAAGTAGCGGATATCGCGTGGGAAAAGCAGGTCGGCAGGTCGCTGGTTCGCGTCCGGAAACTGCATCGGCTTCGCGCTCGCCTTCTTGCCGAGCGGATAAATGCGCGTCGCGGCGATCTGGGCGTTCGGCCTCGTCAGATCCTTTGGGTTGGTGAAGAACGTGCGCCAGAAAAGGAACACGTTATAGGTGCGCGAGCGATAAACGAAGGCACCCTTGGGCATGCTGTCTTTCGGCGGCTCGCCCTTGTAGTCGGGTGGCAGGAGAACGTACGTGCCGCCCTTGCCTTTGTCGGGACCGGCAAGACCAACGTCGCCTATCCAGGTACGGCCATCGATGGTGGGGCCGATCAGCGGACGCTGGAAAAAGTCATCAAACATGCCTTGCACGCCTTGCGGCGCCTCGACGACGAGCGGACCGTCCTTGTGCAGATCGAGATAGCCCATCGCGTAGACAACGTCGGAATTGGGCGTCGTGACAAGTGTGGATGCCGTTATCCGCTCTTTCCAGACGGGCAGCACGTTGTATCCGTCACCGAAGACCTTTTCAGAGCCCTCCTTCATCGCCCAGATATTAATGGCAGGCAGTGCCCACAGGTACGCCTGCGTCGCGCGCTGGAAGATCAGTTCATCGCGCAGACTGCGAGCGGTATCGGCCGTTGGATAATCCTTGTCAAACTGGGCATTGACGAGCGCGTCGTAACGCGAAGTCTGAGCCTGCGATGCAATCGATACGACCATTGCTATTGCCGCGACCGCGAGTCGGGTGATCATCCCGTGCGTGAGCTGCATGACAGTTTCCCTGAGTGTTATTCATGGTCGAAACGCGACATGGCCTGATTGCGCGGTAACTCAGCAGACAGGCGCAGCACTGCAAGGATAGGCACGGTTACGCGGCGACCGCAAATCAAGTGTCGCGGCATTTCGGCATATGGGACAGAGAAAGGCCTACGTCCACGATTCAGTCAACAATCACACTTACTGTTTCGGAGAAAATGCGAGTGAGGCGCACGCCTGCCGCACTGATCCTTGGACAAAAGCAGCCGTTCGAAAGACAAACCTGCGGGACAGGCGAGCGTCGCTTCATGGCCGCTTCGAGGCAATGGCACCAGCGATATGCTCGCCGAAGACCGGCCATTTAGCGTGGGCGGACGAAACATTAGATATCCGAATTGGATGCGGCCTCGACGACCGGTTGTGGCCGATCGGATGAGGTCTACTTTGCGGATGTCCGCCGAGGAGCGCCAGGCCGTACTGGTCGTTCCTCAGGCTTGGCGGGATTCCGGGCTTTTCTGGTTTTATGTGGGACCGAGCTTCCGATAGCATCCTTCGGGCAGTTCTGGTGATCGCCGAGACGCTCAACGAGTTGTGCCTCGCATTCGGAAAAAGAGTACCCGCGCCGCTGCGAGATCATGAAGGTGAGAGGACGCATATGCCATGCGCGCCGTTGGAGTTCGACAAGTGTTCCCTTTGCGAGGTCTTCATCGACCATATGGCGCGGCATGTGGCCCCAGCACAAGCCTCCCCTGAGCAGATCGTGCTTCGCGCCGAGGTCGTTCACCCACCACTGGCGTTCACTGGCGACGCCCTGTTGGGTCTTTTCCGCATCGGGCTGATTGTCCGTTACGACAAGCTGGATGTGCCGGCCGAATTCCTCCCGCGGGATCGGCCCCGCGATTGAACCCAGCGGATGCGATGGTGCACAGACGGTCACCATTTGCACTTCAGATAGATGCTGCCTTTCTATGGTGCCGGGGCTCAACTCCGGCACGTCCGTGATCGTCACCGCCAATGCGCACGTGCCTTCGAGAACCAAACGCTCGCCGCCCTGCATGGTCGTCATGCGCAGATTGATTGCAACCGTTGGAAAGTCCGCCTGCAAGGTGCGCAGACATTTGATCAGGTGCGCACGTGGGAAATAGGTATCCACGGCAACCGAGATCTGAGGCACGCCGGCTTCAGCAATCGCAACCGCACGCATCTTCATCTCCTCCGTGCGTGAGATTACCCCACGCGCATCAGGCAGCAGGCTGCGGCCCGCAGCCGTCAGCGTCGCTTTGCGAGTGTTGCGCTCGAACAGCACCACATCAAAGGCGCTCTCGAGTGCGCCGATCGCATGACTGATCGCTGACTGCGCACGCCTTAGCTGCCGTGCGGCTCCGGAAAAGCTTCCCTCATCACACACGGCGACGAACGCCCGCAGTTGATTGATGGTGACGTTGTCCAACATATTTATCTAAAAAGTAGATGGTATTTATAGATATTCGGTCAATTGGCTTCATGAAGCAAGAGTCGCAGAATCGGGTTTGTCGCTTTTGTTTCGAAGGATGCATGACACATGAACAGACTGAATGGAAAGACCGCGGTGATAACGGGTGGCGCTTCGGGCATCGGCCGCGCCGCAGCAAAGCGCTTCATCGAGGAGGGCGCCTTCGTCTTCATCTTCGGCCGCCGGCAGGACGCGCTCGACGCCGCTTTGACCGATCTCGGGCCCAATGCCCGCGCGGTGAAGGGCTCCGTCTCCAATCTGGCCGACCTGGACCGGCTATACACGGCGGTGAAGGCCGAGCGCGGAACCCTCGAGATCGTCTTTGCCAATGCCGGGACGGGAAGCCCGCTTCCACTCGGCCAGATCACCGGCCAGCACATTGACGACATCTTCGAGACCAATGTGAAGGGGACGATCCTGACGGTCCAGAAGGCGCTGCCGCTGATGGGCTCGGGCAGTTCGATCATCCTGACGGGATCGAGCGCAGGCACCACGGGAGCCCCAGGATTCACGGCCTACAGCGCGAGCAAGGCGGCGGTGCGCAACCTCGCCCGGACCTGGGCCGAGGAACTGAAGAGTACGGGCATCCGGGTGAATGTGCTGTCGCCCGGCGCGACGGCGACCGAACTGGCGAAGGAGGCGCTCGGCGAAGAGGGCCAGAAGGCCTACGGCGCGATGACGCCGCTCCAACGTATGGCCGATCCCGCGGAGATCGGGGCGGTGGCCGCCTTCCTTGCGTCGTCGGACAGCAGCTTCATGACCGCCAGCGAAGTCGCCGTCGACGGTGGCCTGGCACAACTTTGAGGAGAACAATCAAATGACACGATCACTAAAGGGCAAAACAGCGCTCGTTACCGGCGCATCACGCGGCATTGGCCGCGCCATCGCTGAACGTCTTGCAAAGGATGGTGCGACAGTCGCGCTAGCCTACAACGCCAGCAAATCCGGCGCGGACGAGGTGATCGCGGCTATCGAGAGCGCGGGAGGCTCCGCGTTCGCGGTCCATGCGGATCTCGTTGATCCGGCGGCCATCCCGACTTTGTTCGAGAGACTCGACGACGAGTTCACCAGGCGCAACGGACGTAAAGCCCTCGACATTCTGGTCAACAACGCTGGCAATTCCGGCTGGCTTGGCTTCAAGGACGCAACGCCGGAGAGTTGGGACACTCTGATGGCGGTCTACGCCCGCGCGCCCTTCTTCATCGTTCAGGCCGCTCTCGATCGTCTCGCCGATGGTGGACGCATCATCAACATTTCTTCCGCTGCCGCCACGAAGCCCGTGACGGCTGCGCCCGTCTACTCGATGGCGAAAGCGGCCATCAACACGCTGACCCATACGCTCGCTATCGAGCTGGGGCCGCGTGGCATCACCGCGAACGCCGTCGCGCCTGGCTTCACGCGGACGGATGCGAACGCCGATTTTCGCCAGAACCCCGAACTCGTCAAGGCAGCCGAGGCCCAGATCGCGCTCGGCCGCTTTGGCGAGCCTTCGGAAATCGCCGCCGTCGTGGCGTTCCTGGCCTCCGATGACGGCCATTGGGTGACCGGCCAAACGATTGAAGCCAGCGGCGGTTACAAGCTCTGACCGCACCCGGAAACGAAGGAGAACCTGATGAAATACGCGATCATTGGCTTCGGCAAGATCGGCCACGCACTTGCCAAGGCGTTCGCCCGCAACGGCATCGAAGTGGTCGTTGCAACCACGCGCGCCCCGGAAAGCTTTGCAGCCGACGCGGCCGCGATCGGACCCACGATTGTTCCCAATACCCTCGCGGAAGCCGTCAAGGCGGACGTCATCTTCTTGGCAGTCCGTTTTGAGTCGCACCCGGAGGTCGCAAAAGCACTGCCCGACTGGAAGGGGAAGACTGTTGTCGACGCGATGAACACGCAGGCCCCGCTCGAGGAGTTGGGCGGTGTCCCGTCCTCCGCTTACGTCGCGAGGGTGTTTGCCGGAGCGAGGGTGGTGAAAGGCTTCAACCATCTGGTCGCTGCCGTCCTCGGCCAGAACCCGGCCGTACACGGTGGCAGAAGGGTCGTGTTCCTCGCGAGCGACGATGGCGGCGCTGCAGCGGAGATGGGTACGCTTGCGGAACAGCTCGGATTCGCGCCTATCCAGCTCGGCGGGCTTTCTGAGGGCGGACTGCTTGTGCATGCGCGCGGGAAAAGCTGGAGTCACCTGATCTTCAAGGACTTGATCGCGTTCGACCGATGAACAACCGAGCCGTTTCCGGATATTTTCGCTGAATGGAATGGCTGATTACCCAAAACGACCGACATCCGAACGTCCGAACGGCAACGCGCCGGAATGCCTCCTCATGGCCGATCACGGAAATCCGCAGGGCGCCGATGATTGCGCGTCGCTGAGCCGACTCCCGACCTCCAAAGCTTCCGAAGAGTTGACCGGCGCGGCGTTCGACAAGTAGGGCGGTACAGCAACCGGCGTGGATGAAGATTCGCGTTCTTCGGGTTACATCTGCCCGGCATAAAAATTGCTACGGTGACGGTTTTTATCCCCGGCACCTGGTCCGGCAGGCATCCGCACACCGGTCGCACATGAACGACGACACAGCACCCGCCACTGGCTTTAGCGCTGTCTGGCTTCGGCTATGGGCCGAGTCGACTGACGACTATTCCATTTTCGCCCTCTCGCCTGACGGCATCGTGATGACCTGGAACCCGGGAGGCGAACGTATCCAGGGTTACACGGCTGATGAAGTTATAGGGCAGCCATTCTCCGTGTTTTACACGGAGACCGAGCGTGCCTCGGGCGTGCCCGAGGCCGCGCTCAAAGCTGCGGCCAGTTCGGGGCGCTATGTTACTGAAGGATGGCGTGTACGAAAGGACGGCTCGAGGTTCTGGGCCAATGTCGTCATGACAGCACTTCGTGACAGCACCGGCCAGCTTCTGGGCTTTGGAAAGGTCGTTCAGGATGTCAGCGACAAAAAGGCGGCTCACGATGCCGTGCTCGAAAGCGAGCGGAGCTTTCGCCTGCTGGTTCAGGGCGTCACCGACTATGCCATCTTCAGGCTGTCGCCCGACGGGCGGGTCACAAGCTGGAACTCCGGCGCCCGGCGAATCAAGGGATACAGCGAAAGCGAGATCGTCGGCTCGCATTTTTCGAGGTTTTACGCGCCCGAGGACGTGGCGGCCGGGGTGCCATTTCGCGGCCTGGAGACGGCAAGACGCGAGGGCCGTTTCGAGGCAGAAGGCTGGCGCGTGCGGAAGGACGGCAGCCGCTTCTGGGCGCATGTCGTCATTGACGCGATACGCGAGAATGGTGAGCTCGTCGGATTTGCGAAGGTCACGCGGGACATTACCGAGCGTCGGCGTGCATCGGAACTGCTCGAGCAAACGCAGCGTGCTTTGTTCCAGGCGCAAAAAATGGAGGCGCTGGGGAAACTGACGGGCGGGGTCGCGCACGATTTCAACAATGTACTGCAGGTGCTACGGGGAAACCTGGAAGTACTCGAAAGCAGGTACGGTCGCGACAGCTGGAGCGCCGAGCGCCTGGGCAAGGCGATTGACGCCGTGGATCGCGGCGCGAAACTGGCCTCGCAGCTGCTCGCCTTCGGACGTCAGCAGCCGCTGGCGCCCGTCGTCATGAATCCCGCACACCAGCTTCGCGCGCTGGACGACCTGTTGCGCAGGGCGCTGGGCGAGACGATCGAGATCGAGTCTGTAGTCGCGGGCGGTCTCTGGAACATCCTTGCCGATCCCCATCAGCTGGAAAACGTGATTCTGAATCTGGCCATCAACGCGCGCGACGCAATGCCGGATGGCGGGAAGCTCACGCTCGAACTCGCCAACGCGACGCTGGACGACGAGTATGTATCGACGGTTCCTGACGTCAGCCCCGGACAGTACGTCATGCTGGCTGTCACGGACACGGGAACCGGCATGACCCGGGAAGTGATGGAACGCGCTTTCGATCCCTTCTTCAGCACGAAACCGGAAGGCCAGGGTACAGGCCTCGGGCTGAGCATGGCGTATGGGTTCGTCAGACAGAGTGGCGGGCACATCAAGCTCTACAGCGAGATTGGCGAAGGAACAACCGTCAGGATTTATTTACCCCGCTCGACCGGTACGGCAGTCGAATTCCCGCCTCGTACGAGTCGCAGCGTAGAGCATGGCGAAGAGACCATTCTCGTGGTTGAGGATGATCCGCAGGTCCAGTCGACGGTCGTCGAGCTTCTGACCGGTCTAGGCTACGCCGTGTTGAAGGCCAATGACGCGCAACAGGCACTGGCCGTCGTCGCGAGCGGCGTGCACATCGATCTGCTATTCACGGATGTCGTGATGCCGGGGCCGTTGCGTAGCCCCGACATGGCACGGCAAGCCGCCCGGATGCTACCGGGACTGAAAGTGCTTTTCACTTCAGGGTACACACAGAACGCTATCGTGCACGGCGGCCGGCTGGACCCGGGCGTGGAACTGCTCAGCAAACCGTACAGCCGTCAGCAGCTCGCGATGAAAGTGCGGCAGGTCCTCGGCGACAGTGATGGCGATAGCAAGGCGATGGAACAGCCGATGACCGGGTCCGTCGATGGCCCGAATGGTCCCGTCTCGCGCCCCGAAGAATTGCGCGTCCTCGCGGTCGACGATGACCGCGCGTCGCTCGACGCGCTCTGTGAACTCCTCCAGCTGCTGGGAATCGACGCACGGCGTGCCGAAAACGCAGCGGCAGCTCTCGAAGTGCTAGAAGCAATCGACGTCGACGTTCTTCTCACAGACGTGGTCATGCCCGACATGTCCGGGCTGGAACTGGCGCGCCGCGCAGCGGCCATGCATCCCGGCCTCAAGGTCATCTTTGCTTCTGGAAAGAGGCTGCCGGACCAGCAGACCATGACATTCGACTGGTCGGCGCTTCGCAAGCCGTACACGTTCGCGCAGTTGCAGGATGCCCTGCAGTCAGCCGGTTACCGGCAGGAAAAGCGGAAAGCCGGCGGGGGCGGCGCCGACAGAATCCGCCACCCAGGCGATAAACCGGGCGCTGGATCATAGTGCCTTCGGACCCGCGTTGCCCCGGGTTTCCCAGCGAAATCAGTGCGCCCGCCTGCTATGAAGAGAGTCTGCGTGCGCATGCGGCTCCAGGCTAACGCGCCTTTTTGGATAGTGCGCGGATAGTGCGCTCCTGCCCGGGACGAGTTCTGCGTCGTACCCGGACAGACCCCGGAAAACAGTGATCGCCTCCGCCTCGTCCCTGCGATCATCTACGACCAGTAGCTGGCGCGGAGTGAACCTTTTGGGACCGCGCGTGCGCTGAGTTCACCGAGTAATCGGCGAGGACAGCGGCATGAGCGGATATATACTTTTCAAGTTGCCTGGCAACGTGCAAAGCATCGTCCGTTCCGGACGTGGGAAGGGGGCGGACACAAGGGGCGGCCTGTTTATTGCGCACAAGAAGCCAAGGCGTGGATGGGCGAGGGAACATATGACTCTGTCGGACTTCATCGAAAGCAACCTGGCCCCGCTCGTCGAAGACTGGACGGCATTTGCGCGCCAACTGACCCCCGCGGACGGCCAGCTCAACGACGAGCAATTGCGAAACTCAGCGCGCGCGCTCCTGACCGGGATTGCAGCCGACATGCGGGAACCGCAGACTGCAGCGCAGCAACAGACCAAATCCTACGGCCATCGCCCAAGCCCGGATTCGCACTTCAACCAGATTGGTCGCGTACACGCCGACGACCGGCGCGCGCACGGCTTCGAGATCAATGCCCTGGTGGCGGAATATCGTGCGTTGCGGGCAAGTGTCCTGCGCAGATGGCAACAGACCTGCCAGTTCGACGCAGCGGCATTTGAGGAGATGATCCGTTTCAATGAGGCAGTGGATCAGATGGTTGCTGAGTCGGTTCAGCAGTTCGCGAAGACGACAGAGCGTATCAGGGATCTGTTCGCGGGTGTCCTTGCACACGATCTGCGCTCGCCAGTGGGCGCGATCGTCAACTCGACCTACGTGGTTCTGAAGGACGAGAACCTGTCGCCGACCAGCGTTCGGGCGGCTGCGAACCTGCGACACAGCGCGGAGCGCGTGAAAATGATGGTTGACGATCTTTTCGTCTTCACGCGTACACGCCTCGGGGACGCGCTTCCCGTTGATCCCGCCCAGCACGATCTCGAGCGCATCTGCCACGGCGCGGTCGACGAGGTGTGCGCCACGCATCCCGACTCACACATCAGGGTGGAAGCCCGAGGTGAGCTCATCGGCACGTGCGACGGCGCACGCATGAACCAGCTCGTCGTCAACCTGGTCGCAAACGCCGTTCAGCATGGCTCTGGGCCTGTCCGCGTCGAAGTGGAGGGCGATGGCGAGCGCATAAAGATCGCTGTCTCAAGTGGAGGGCAACCGATACCGCCCGACGCACTGCCCACCCTCTTCGATCCGTTGACGCGCGCAGCGCCTTCGCGGGAACGCAAGCGCGCTTCGCCCGGCATGGGGCTTGGCCTGTATATCTGCCGGTGCATTGCGCACGCCCACCGCGGCACGATTACGGTTGCATCTGATGAGCGCGCAACGGTTTTCACGGTGGACATCCCGCGGTTCGCCGTGCCGAACCGCTGACCCGGACTACGACGCCAGCAAACGGAAGTCTGATGGCTATTGGCCGGTGAGCGGCCGCTTCCTCGCGGATTACCCGTTTAACGCTGGCTGAATCGTTAGTCTGCAATACGCGACTCTGGCCGCATCAATCTTGCTGAAGCGTCTCGACTGCAAGCGTGAGATCAATAGCGCTACCGCTCGTGGACGGTAGGTCGCGCCCAATGGTGGGCCTGCCTGCCAAACGCAATGCAGTCCGATAGGCCTTTGGCGATCTCCCCGTGATGCGCTTGAAAGCGTGGCTGAACGCGCTCTCGGACGCATACCCCAGTGTCTGAGCGACGACCGAAACCGGCGTGGCGTCGTCTCCCAGTGCGCGTTCCGCCAATCGCATGCGCCAATTGGTCAGATAAGTCAGTGGTGCAACGCCCGCGACGGCTTTGAAGTGAGACGCAAATGTTGTTCGCGACATAGCGCAGGCCTGGGCCAGATCTTCGAGATGCCACGACCGTGCGGGACTCTCATGCATCAAACGGAGCGCAGGAGCGATGCGTGCGTCGCTCAACGCGCGCAGCCATCCAGCGTTCAGCGGCCCCGAGCTCGCCACGTGTGCGCGCAGGATCTCGATGAACAGCAGCTGCGACAGTTGCGCCGACGCGAGATGCGAGCCGGGCTGCCCTGCCGCTCGCTCCTCCACCAGTCTGTCGAGGAGCCAACTGAAGACCGCCGCTTGCGGCGACGCGGCCTTGATATGGATCCACGGAGGCAAGACGTCCAGCAGCAGCGGGCCGCTGACGGGGTCAAGCAATACGTGTCCTCCGACGTGCGCGAACTCGTTCCCATTTGCTAGCTGCGTGGTCGAGCGTCCGGCGCGAGAGAAGATATCCATCGCTTCAATCGGTTCGGTCTCCAGATCGCTCGACAGGATCGACCAGCGGGGAGCAGAGAGCAACCCGACATCGCCCGTCTCGAAACGCACCGGCTCGGGTTCGCCCTCGAGCCGTACCCAGCACTTCCCTTTCACAACTGCAAAAAACTTGATCTTGTCGGGAGCGGGGAAGCGCACTGCCCATGGCCCACCAGCCGTAAACCCGCCGGTGACGAGGCTCCGAGCCTGCGTCAGTTTGAGGATGTCGGAGAACGGATCGGTCGTCATCTTCGTACTCTTGCACAAGCAAAACGTACTTTCAAGCATTCTCAGCACGGCGAGCGTGGCTTATCGTGCTGCCTGTCTGGCGGCAGCTTCGACGATGAATTGCCCTGCAGATGTAGGGCTACGCGGTTGATCGCTGAGCCGGCCGACTGATTCAAACGACTTAACCCAAGGATCAAAAATGGACCAGGAAATGGTACTCGTCACCGGCGGAACCGGGTTTATCGCTCAGCATTGCATGCTGGCTTTGCTGAGTCAGGGCTATCAGATCCGCACAACCTTCAACTTGTCGCGGGAAGCAGAAGTCCGGGAGAACCTGAAGACGGGCGGTGCAGAACCAGGAGATCTGTTGTCGTTCGTCGCGGCAGATCTCGGTTCCGACGAGGGATGGGCCGAGGCAATGCGCGGCTGTACCTATGTCATTCACTGCGCTTCTTCAACGCCGTCGGGCAACTACGCCACCCAGAACGACTGGAATAAGCCCGCTGTCGAAGGCAATCTGCGAGTCTTGCGGGCAGCGCGCGACGCAGGTGTGAAGCGCCTCGTGCTGACTTCTGCGTTCGGCGCTGTTGGCTGCGGCCACGAGCCACTCAACAGGCCTTTCAACGATAACGATTGGAGTAATCTGCAAAGCGACCTCGCGCCCTATCAACGGTCAAAGACACTCGCAGAGCAGGCTGCCTGGGAATTCGTGAAGCAGGAGGGCAACGGACTGGAGATGACTGCCGTCAATCCCACGACTGTTTTAGGTCCCGCCCTCGGCCCGGATTACTCGCATTCCATTCGAATGATCAAGAATATGCTGGAAGGCCAGCCCGGGATACCCAGGCTCAACTCGTGTTTTGTCGACGTACGCGATGTCGCCGACTTGCATGTGCGTGCCATGTTGGCGCCGACTGCCGATGGGGAGCGCTTTCTCGCGTCCGCGGGCGAAAGCCTGTGGTTGGCCGATGTCGCCAGGATTCTGCGCAGGCGCATGGGGCCGGCGGCCAGCAAGGTTTCGACGCGCGTGTTGCCCAACTGGCTCGTTCGACTCGGCGCGCGGAAGAACCCTCAGCTGAAGGCCATCGCACCTCTGCTGGGAGTCAACATGAACGCCACGAGCGCGAAGGCGAGAGCACGTCTCGGCTGGAAGCCGCGTTCGGCCGAGGACGCCATCGTTGCGACCGCCGAGAGCCTCGTCCGGCTGAATCTGCTCGGGGCTTAGCCGTCGCGCTCTGGCAAAACGAGGCCATTGCTTCGGATATCAAATTGATGAGGGATTGCGTTGAGCGCACGTTCGAATAGCGTCAGTGACCGCTAACAGGTCTTTGAGTCCGAATCGTTGTGTCCGCTCAGTCACGCCTTCAGACGCATGTCCGGACACGCTCCGACAGCATATCGGCATATTGCGCGGGCTGCTTCCGAAGCTGGCGACAGAGAACTCAGCGGCGTACGCGAGAACGAACGGGCTGCTGGTTCGAGTCTGCAGACGTTTCCACCGGAAGCCCGGTGAAATGTTCGAGCGACTCTGCGTTCGCGTACAGGCGCTCCAGCAGATCGCGCAGGAAGTCGATTTCCACCTGACTGAAGCAGTTCAGCGCCGTGACTTCGAAGTGCTTCGCAAGCGGCACGATTTTGCGCGTCAACCTCGCGCCTTCGGCGGTAAGCGAGAGCTGCACGGCGCGTCCATCCGCCGAACTTTTTTCGCGCAACACCAGGCCTTGCGCGATGAGGCGATCGACGATACGCGAAAGCGCGGACATGTCGACGCAAGCGCGTTCGACCAGTTCCGACAGCCGTTGATGCGGACGATGCCCAAGCGACGCGCACACGCGCCATTCGCTAAGCGACAGGCCGTAGTCGCGCAGCACTTTCGAAAATGAACTGCCCATCCGACTGCCCGCGCGCGCAACCAGGTACGGAATAGCGCGTTCCAGATCATGCTCGATGAGCGGCGGGTTCGGCTTCTTCATGTCATGCCATGTTTTATAGTTGAAGATGCAAGTATATACCATAGGCGGGGCGCGACAGGTACGACCGCATCCAGCTCGTGTTTTCATGCGCTTTGAGACATGAATGTAAGAAACACCGCACGGGTAATCCCTGGTTTATAGTTGAAAAATCAAATATATACTTTCCGGAAATTTAGATGATTTTTCAAGTAAATTACCTGAGACCTGTACCATGAAAGACAAGATCGCGCTGGAAGAACACTTCGCCATCGACCAGACCATCGCCGACTCGCAGGTATATGCACGTCCGGAAGTGTGGACGACGCTGCGCGCCAATCTGCTCGACTTCGAGCAGCAGCGCCTCGAACAGATGGAAGAATGGGGCACCGCATATTCGATCCTGTCGCTGAACTCGCCGGCCGTACAGGCGATTCCGGACGCCGGCCAGGCCAACGACGTTGCGCGCCGCGCCAACGACGTGCTCGCCGAGCAGATCAACCGTCATCCGACGCGCTTCGGCGGTTTTGCCGCGTTGCCCATGCAGGACCCCGAACTCGCCGCGCGCGAACTCGAGCGCTGCGTGAACGAGCTGGGCTTTCACGGCTTTCTGGTAAACGGCTTCTCGCAGGTCGGCGACGCAGAGACGGTCGTCTACTACGACGATCCGCGCTATGAGGGCTTCTGGGCACGCGCCGCCGCGCTGAACAAGCCGTTCTACATGCATCCGCGCGACCCGCTGCTGTCGCACGCGAAGATATTCGACGGTGCGCACTGGCTGACGGGCCCGACATGGGCGTTTGCGGCCGAAACCAGCATGCACGCGCTGCGCCTGCTGTCGAGTGGGCTTTTCGACCGTCATCCCCGCTTGCAGATGATTCTCGGCCATTTCGGCGAGGGCATTCCGTTCAACGTCTGGCGTATCGATCACATCCTGCGCAAGGGCCGCCGCGGCATGCCATGCGAACGTGAGATCGGCGCATACCTGCGGGAGAACGTGTACATCACGACGAGCGGCAATTTCCGCACGCCGACCCTGCTTTCGACGATGCTCGAAGTCGGCAGCGACCGCATCATGTACTCGGTCGACTATCCGTTCGAAAAGCACGAGGACGCAGCGCGCTGGTTCGATCGCTGCGAGATCAGCGAGAACGACCGGCACAAGATTGGCCGGGACAACGCGCGCCGCCTGTTTGGTCTTGCATGAACACGCGCGCGCAACAGCCGGACGCAATCGACGTCGCCGCCACCATCGACGCGCAGCCGGTCGGCGCGTTCCAGAAGCGGCTGATGGTATTGATCGCGCTGTGCGTGGTGGTCGACGGATTCGACGTGCAGTCGATGGGTTTCGTTGCGCCGGCGCTGATCGCATCGTGGCAGGTGTCGCGCGCGGCGATGGGGCCGGTGTTCGGCGCGAGCCTCGTCGGCATGCTGATCGGTTCACTGGCGATGGGGCCGCTTGCCGACCGCGTAGGCCGTCGCCCGGTGCTGCTCGGCTGCACGGCGTTCGTCGGCGCGATGATGATCGCCACCGCCTTCGCGGGTTCGCTCACACATCTGCTCGCGCTGCGTTTCGTGACGGGCGTCGGCCTCGGCGGGATCATGGGTAACGCGGTGGCGCTCGTCAGCGAGTACAGCCCGGCCCGCAAGCGCGCGACGTTGACCATGTGGGTGTCGTGCGGCTTCACGCTTGGCGCGGCGTTCGGCGGCGTCGTGTCGGCGCTGCTGATTCCCGTCGCCGGCTGGCGCGCGGTGTTTGCGCTCGGCGGCGTCGTGCCGCTTCTGATCGCCGCCGTCATGGCGTTCACGCTGCCGGAATCGATGCAGTTCCTGATCGCGCGCGGTGCGCCTGCCGCCCGGGTTGGCGCGCTGTTGCAGCGCGTCGCGCCTTCCGTGCGCGTGGCGATGCACACGCGTTTTGCCGCGCCCGTGCGCGCGTGTACGGGAAGCTCTGTCGCCGCGCTCTTCGCGGACGGCCGCGCGCGCGTCACGCTGCTCGCGTGGGGCGTCAATTTCATGAACCTGGTGAACCTGTTCTTTCTTGCGAACTGGCTGCCGACCATCGCAACCGACTTCGGCTATGGCGTCGCCGACGCCGCCGTCATCGGCACGACGCTGCAGGTCGGCGGCGTGATCGGCACGGTCGCCATGGGACCGTTGATCGACCACTGGGGTTTCTTTCGCGTGCTCGTGCCGGCTTATCTCGTCGCGACCGTGACGATCCTCTCGGTCAGTCACGTCGCCGCTTCGCTGCCGATGCTGCTGGCCATCGTCGCGGCGAGCGGCTTTGCGATCGTCGGCGGACAGCCGGCGAACAATGCGCTGTCGGCCGCGCTTTATCCCGTGACGCTGCGCGCGACGGGCGTCGGCTGGTCTCTCGGCATTGGCCGTGCCGGGTCGATCGTCGGGCCGATCGTCGCGGGCTCGCTGATGCAACTGCACTGGAGCGCGCAGCAACTCTTCTACGCGGCAGCCATTCCCGCGCTGCTGTCGTCGCTGATGTTGTACGCCATGTCGCGCGACGGGCGCCTCATGCTGACGCCCAAGCCATCGACGGAAGCCGCCTGAGCCTGAATGCGCGGCTCGCGTCGCCGTCGTACTTCTTCCTTTCCCACTGAGGTATTCCGATGACGATTTCGCTGCTGGTGAACCGGCAACGGCACACTGTTCCCGCGGCGCCAGAGACGCCGCTGCTTTATGTGCTGCGCAACGATCTCGCGCTGAACGGCGCCAAGTTCGGCTGCGGACAGGCGCAATGCGGTGCATGTACGGTGATGCTCGGCAAGACACCCGTGCGCTCGTGCGTGTTCCCGGTCGGCGCCGTGCGCGGGGAGCCCGTGACGACGGTCGAGGGGCTCGGCACACCTGAGCATCCGCACCCGTTGCAGCAGGCCTTCATCGCCGAGCAGGCGGCGCAGTGCGGTTACTGTTCCAGCGGCATGCTGATGGCGGCCCGGGCATTGCTGGAGGCGAACCCGCACGCCGACGAGAGCGCGGTGCGCGCCGCGCTGGCCGGGCAGAAATGCCGTTGCGGCGCGCACAACCGGATCGTGCGCGCAGTGTTGCGGGCAGCGGAGGCGATGCGCGCATGAACGCCACTGACACATCATCCTCACGCTTTTCTCCATCGCGCCGCCGCTTTGGCAAACAGGCGGGCGCGTTGGTGGCGCTGTTCTCGCTCGCGCCGTTCGCTTCGAATGCGCAAACGTCCGCGCAAGGCGCGCAGAAGGCGCCGATGCCCGTCAGCTTCCGAGAAAACCCGCGACTGACCGGCTGGATTCGCATCGACGATCGGGGTCACGTGACAGTCTTCACGGGCAAGGCCGAACTCGGGCAGGGCATCCTGACTGCGCTCACGCAAATCGCCGCGGAGCAACTGGACGTCGACTTCGCGAGCGTATCGATTCTCTCCGCCGACACGTCCCGTGGCCCGAACGAGGGCTACACCTACGGCAGCCAGTCCGTCGAACAGAGCGGCGCGGCGTTGCAGGCCGCGAGCGCGCAGGCGCGCGCGGTGCTGGTCGGCGCGGCGGCGCGGCAACTCGGCGTCGCTGCCGACGCGCTGAGCGTACGCGCCGGCGTGATCCACGCGCCGGATGGCCGCACCGTGCGCTACGGCGACCTGGTGCGCGGCGAGCGGTCGCTGCTGGATCGCGCGGTGACGGGCGATGCGCCCGTCAAGCAGCCTGCCGACTATCGGTTGATTGGTCGTTCCATTCCACGCATCGATCTGCCGGCAAAGTTCACGGGCGGTGCCGCCTTTGTGCAGGACATGCGCTTGCCCAGCATGCTGTTCGGCCGCGTGGTGCGTCCGCCGCGCGCGGGCGCCGCGCTGATCGACGTCGATCTCGAGAAGGCGCGGGCGATGCCAGGCGTGGTCGCGGTGATCCGTGACGGCGGTTTTCTCGCGCTCGCCGCAGAACGTGAAGAACAGGCAATCGCCGCGCGCGCGGTGCTCGCGAACGCAGCCCGCTGGAGCGACGCGCACGCCGATCATCCCGATGTCGACGCATTGCCGGCCGCACTGCGCAGCTGGCGCAGCGAAGACACCGTCGCGGCGGCGACTGGCCAGGATGCGCCCGTGCCTTCGGATGTCCGCTGGATCGAAGCGGATTACTCGCGGCCGTATCTGTCGCAGGCTTCGATCGGGCCTTCATGTGCGCTCGCGTGGCTCAAAGGCGCGCGCATGACGGTGTGGTCGCACACGCAGGGCGCGTATCCGCTGCGCGGCGATCTTGCGACGGTGCTCGGCATGCCTGTCGATTCCGTCGATGTGGTGCATGTGCCGGGTTCGGGCTGCTATGGCCACAACGGCGCGGACGACGTGGCGCTCGATGCGGCGCTGCTCGCACGTGCCGTCGCGGGCCGTCCCGTGAAGCTGCAATGGATGCGCGACGACGAATTCGCGTGGGCGCCGATCAGTCCCGCGATGTCGATGCGCATCCGGGCCGCGCTGACGCCGCAAGGCCGCATCGCAGACTGGCAGTACGACGTGTGGAGCAACACGCACGCGGCGCGTCCCGGCCAGCCCGGCGGCATCAATCTGCTCGCTGCCTGGCATCTGCAGAAGCCGTTCACGCCGTCGCCGTTCCTGCGCATTCCCCAGCCATTCGGAAACGGCGATCGCAACGCGGTGTCGGTGTATGCGTTGCCGCGACAGCGCGTGGTCAATCATCTGCTGCTTGAATCGCCGATCCGCACCAGTTCGCTGCGCACGCTCGGCGCGTTCGGCAACGTCTTCGCGATCGAGTCGTTCATGGACGAACTGGCAATCGCCGCGAATGCCGACCCCGCCGCGTTCCGCCGCGCGCATCTCACTGATCCGCGCGCGTTGGCCGTGCTCGATGCGGCGCTCGCAAAGGCGAACTGGCGCGCGGACGAAAAACTGCCACCAGGACGAGGGCGCGGTCTCGCTTATTCGCGTTACAAGAGCATACAGGCGTATGCGGCGGTGATCGTGGATGTGGACGTGGAGCGCGAGAGCGGCGCGGTGAAGATCACGCGCGTCGCCATGGCCGCTGATCTCGGTCGCGTCATCAATCCTGACGGGGCGAAGAACCAGATCGAGGGCGGTGTGCTGCAGGCGCTCAGCTGGTCGCTGAAGGAGCGCGTGAGTTTCGACCGGCGCGAGATCACGACGCGCGGCTGGGCCGACTATCCAGTCTTCACCTTCGAAGATGTGCCGCCCGTCGATATCGTGCTGATCGACAGGCCGGACATGCCGTCGCTAGGTGCGGGCGAGTTCTCCGTGGGACCCGCCGCGGCGGCGCTGGCCAATGCGGTTGCGGCGGCGACCGGCGGCCGCGTGCGCGATTTGCCGATGACGCCGCAGCGGGTCAAGGCGGCTTTCGTTGCAGCTTGAATGGCGAAAGCGCGGCTTGTCGCCAGTTGCCGCGCTGCGTGTTCATCATCGTTCGCCGGGCTTAAAAGCGAAGAGCCCGCTGCCGGATAAACCGGCGGCGGGCTCGGCGATCAATCAGCTTTAGCCGACGCGAGGCGGCAAGCGCGTACTTTGTTCGATCACTCGCGCGCCGACGTGCCCGAACGCGGCTCGATCAGCAGCAAAAAGCCGCCGACCATCGCGATGTTCTTGAAGAAGTTGTTCAGTTGCGGATTGAATTGCGCCGGATCGGCGTCCCAGAAGCGATGCGCGACGAACGCGGTCATGAGCGTGTAGACAGCGAGAATCAGCGCGATTTCCCGCAGGCGCCAGCCGAAGATCAGGGCCAGCGAGCCGCCAATCTCGAGCAGTATCACGAGCGGCACGATCGCTTCCGCCATCGGCAGGCCGAGTTTCGCGAAATAGCCCGTCGTCGCCGACCACGTGAGCAGCTTGCGGATGCCGGATATCAGGAACAGTGCGGCCATCAGCGTGCAGGCAATGCGCAGTCTGGCGGGATGCGTAGCGAGTGTATTCATCGTCGAGGTGTCCTTGCTGGTGAAGATTGACATGTCAGGAAAGCGCGGGCGGCGCGCCGTCGAACGCTCGCTGCAGCAGCGCGCGGATGGGCGCCCGTTCGATCGGGCGCGGATTCCAGTAGGCGTTCTGGCAGGCGAGATCGGCGGCGCGGTCCAGATCTGCCTCGCGCATGCCAAGCGCGGCAAGCGAAACGGGCGCGCCGTGGTCGCGCGCGAGCGCATAAATGCCGGCGGGCGCGTCGTCGCAGCCGAGCGCGTCGGCAATGCGTGCCATCGCGTGCGGCGCGGCGCTCGCGTTGTACGCAAGCGCGTGCGCGAGTACGGCCGTGTGTGTCGGCGCATGCGGCAAATCGAAACTGCCGCCGAGCGTATGACAGAGCTTGTGATGCAGCGACATGCCAACCGAGCCGAGCACCGAGCCGCACAGCCACGCGCCGTACAACGCATCGGCACGCGCTTCACGGTCCGAGGGCGTGCGCGCGATTGTCGGCAGACTGCGCGCGAGGGCGGCGATACCCTCATGCGCGAACAGGCTCGTGACGGGATTCGCGTCGCGTGCGTACAGACCTTCGGCCGCATGTGCGATGGCATTGATGCCGCTCGTCAGCGACAGCGCGGCGGGCAGCGTCAAGGTGAGTTCGGGATCGTAGACGACGGTTCGGGGCAGCACGCTCATGTCGCTGCCCGTGCGCTTCAGGCCGTCTTCCGTGAGACCGTAGATGGGCGTCATCTCGCTGCCTGCGTAAGTGGTCGGTACGGCGATCACGGGCAGCCCGCTCGTCAGCGCAATGGCTTTCGCAAGGCCGATTGCGGAGCCGCCGCCCGCCGCGATCAGGCAATCCGCGCGCAGTTGTGCGGCGGCCTCGCGCGCCTCGCGGGCCAGCGCGGCCGGCACGTGCATCGCGGCGCGATCGAAGAGCCCTGCGCTCGCGCTTCCGAGCGCGTCCGAAAGCGCTTCGCCCAGCGCGCGCTGCTCCGCACCGCAGATCACGAGCGCGCGACGGGCGCCGAGCAGACGCACTTCATCGGCGAGGGTCGAACGCTTGCCGGCGCCGAACACCACACGCACGGCGCGGCCTGTATAGACGAACTCAGTGGTGTGCATGACGCGTGTCCTCGATTGCATAGTCGACCTGAAAGCGCGCGATACGAATATCGCCGAGCGCCGCTTTCATGCGCAGATGGGCGGGATGCGTCGCGTAGCCATCCAGCGCGCTCTGCGATTCGAAATCGGCGACGAGCACGGCATCGCACGCGTAGTCGACGCCGCTCATATCGAGACCGAGTTCGATCGACAGCATGCCGGGAATCTCGCCGCGCATCGCTTCCACCGATGTCTTCACGAGCCTGCGCGCGGCGTCGCGCTCGACGGGCGAGTCGCCGCGCAGCTTCCACATCACGACATGGCGGATCACGTGTTGTCTCCTTGCGGGTTGGCCGGCTTGCGTGGGTTCAACACGAAGCGGTAATCGAGCGTGTAGAAGGGCACGTCCATCCGCGTGGAGTCGGGCGCGATGCCCGCTTCGTGCCGGTTCCAGTCGACCACCAGCGACGAGCGCACGCCGAACACCGCGTCGCTGTCGAGGTAGCGATCGCCGTTGCGGAACACATGGGTGATCAGTGGTTCGTAGCCGTCGGCCTGAATCCAGAAGTGCAGATGCGCGGGCCGCCACGGATGCCGGCCGAGCGCGTCGAGCATCCTGCCGACCGGGCCGTCATGTGGGATTGGATAGGCTTGCGCGAGGATCGAGCGGAAATGGAACGTGCCGTCGGCAGCGGTGCGCAGACGGCCGCGCGCTTGTGGCTCGATGCGGCCTGTCGGGTCCGCGTCGTGTTGCACGTCGTAGAAGCCGTGTTCGTCGGATTGCCATACGTCGAGTTGCGCGCCGCCGACCGGCTCGCCGTCGAACCCGACCACGCTGCCGCTGACGAAGCATGGTGCGCCGACTGCGCCGTTCGCAATGTCGTCGCCGGGCGCGTATTCCGGCGCACCCGCCACGAAGAACGGGCCGAGCACGGTGGCTTCCGTGCACGCAGCCGGCTTGCGGTGATTCTGCGTCGTCACGAGCATGGACAGGCCCAGCGTGTCGGACAGCAGCACGAATTCCTGGCGGCGATCGTCGGTGATATGACCGGCCTCGGTGAGAAAGCGGATCGCATGGAACCACTCGTCCTCGGTGAGCTTCACGTCGCGCGCAAAGGCATGCAGATGCTGCACGAGGCTCGTCATGACAGTGCGCAGGCGCTCGTCGTCGCAGTGCGACATGGACGCGATCACGGCCTGGGTGATGGTGTCTTCGTTGATGTTGCGCATAGGTCTCCTCCACAAGTGTCCCGGTACTGTAATCGTGCCGCGTGTTGAGAAATATGATCGTCGCGGAAAACATTCTTCCGCTCAGCGGATAAAAGCGGCGATCACAAGAGAGATCACAAGAGAGATCACAAGAGAGATCACAAGAGAGATCACAAGAGAGAGTCGTCATGGATCGCTTCGCACAGATGGAATTTTTCGTATTGACCGCCGATCTCGGCAGCCTGACGCGCGCGGCAGAGCGGCTCTGCCTGTCGAACGCGGCGGCGAGCCGGATGCTGAGCGCGCTCGAGAACCGGCTCGGCGTGCGGCTTCTCGAACGCACGACGCGGCGCCTGTGGCTCACCGATGCCGGTCGCGAGTATCATCGGCGATGCAGCGCGCTGCTCGCCGAAGCGGCCGCCGCCGATGCCGCAGCGGGGGAACTGAGCGCGCGCCCTCGCGGCGTATTGCGCGTCACGTGCTCGGTGTCGTTTGCGTTGTTGCACATCGCGCCGTGGCTGCCGGGCTTTCACGAATGCAACCCCGAGTTGCGCGTGCAGATCGAAGCGGCCAACCGCTATCCGAACTTCATCGAGGCAGGCATCGACGTCGCGGTGCGCACGCGTGAACACGAAGGCGATTCGGGCATGATGGTGCAGAAACTGGCGCAGACACGCCGCGTGTTCGCGGCATCGCCGGCGTACCTGGCTCGACGCGGCTGGCCCGAGACACCGGAAGCACTGGCCTCGCATGATCTGCTGGTCTACACGCACGCAGCCGATCCGTATGTCTTGCATCTGCACAAAGGCGACCAGTTGCGGGAAGTGCGCATCACGCCCGTGTTCGAATCGAACGAAGGCCAGGTGATCTGCGCGGCGGCCCGCGCAGGCATGGGCATTCTGGTCCAGCCGCTCTACATCGTGCGCGACGACATCGTCGCAGGGCGGCTCGTGCCGGTGCTCGAAGACTGGCAGTTGCCGCCGCTCACCGTCAATCTCGCGTATCAGAGCCGGCGCCATCAGCCGGCGAAGATTCGCGTGTTTGCCGAGGCGCTGCGAGAACATATGAAGTCGTCCGATCTGCAGGCTTCGTGGCATGTACGCGGTGCGTGACGGCGGAGCGCGTTTGCGCGAGTGAGCAAGGTCTTGCAAATCCGTCTCGGCGCAGTTCCTGTCGCCGCGGAGCACGGAACAATGCCTGCAGAATAGCGTCGACGTTCATGTCGGGATGGTCGGCACGGAATTTCGCCAGTCGCGGCACCAGCCAGCGCAGTGTGAATGTCGCCGGCACCTTCACGGACAGGGATCGGGAAACGGCTCGGGTGCCGTGCATCGCGTGCAGCCCAGCGGCGGCTTACCTAAGATTGCCGGGTCGCCCGCAGCCTCGAACGCCCGTAGTGAATTGAGCGGCGGCAATGCGCGCTTCATTCGAATGAGTTTATCTAACGCGAACAGGCAAATTATCTGGTTTGTTAGCGGGCTACGAGATCGATATCCTTCTCGTTGAAATAAATGAAGCCATCTTGTTCCTCTCCAATCCGACATCCGCATGCTCAGTTACACCAGCGGCATCGTGCTTTTCGCCGCGATGCTTCACGCAAGCTGGAACGCAATGCTGCACGGCAACCGCGACCGCTTTTTTTCGATGACGTGGATGAGCATCGCCATCGCGGCCGTTTCCACGCTGATCGCGCTGTCCACGCCGTGGCCGACCCGCGCCGCGTGGCCGTACATCGGCGCATCGGGGCTCGTGCACGTGTTGTACAACGTGAGTCTCGTGCGCTCGTATCGCCACAACGACCTGGCGCTCGCGTATCCGATCGCGCGCGGCTCGTCGCCGCTGCTCGTCACGCTCGGCGCGGCGCTCTTCGCGCACGAGGCGATCGGCCCGCTGCACGCGCTCGGCGTCGTGATGATCTCAGGCGGGATCATCGCGATTGCGCTGCAGGGGCGTCAGGTGTCGCGCGCGGGGACGCTGGCCGCGCTGACGACGGGCGCGACGATCGCGCTCTATACCGTGATCGACGGCATCGGCGTGAGGTTGTCCGACGGCCGGTCACTCACCTACACCGCGTGGATGTTCCTCTTCTATTGGCTGATGCCGCTGCTGTTCGTCGCAACGCGCGGGTTTGCGCCGCTATGGACGCCAGTGCGCGCCGAGCCGTTGTCGATCGGTTCGTCGCTGGTCGGCGGGCTGGTGTCGATCGCCGCGTACGGCATCGTGATCTGGGCGATGCAGTCGGGCGCGATGGGCGCAGTATCGGCGTTGCGCGAGACCAGCGTGGTGTTCGCGGTGCTGATCGGGCGAGTGTTTCTGCGCGAAACGGTAAGCGCAAAGCGATGGCTCGCGTGCGTCGTCGTAGCCGCCGGCGCGGTTTGTCTGGGACTTTGACATGAAGGCAAATGCATCGCGGGTTTTTTGTGCGGGCCGCACGATTCGATGCCTATGCGAAGGAGAGCGTCATGCTTGAACGTAGTCGGTGCCCGGCGGATACGTCGCGCGGCATGACCGTCGGACCATTCATCACCATCAGGACATATTTATGACGAAGCCTGAACATCCAACCGTCGCGCTCGTGGGTCCGGGCGCAATCGGCACGACCATAGCGGCAGCGCTTCATGAGGCAGGACGCACGCCTGCACTGTTCGGCCGCACCGCGCACGAGCGCCTGGAGCTTCGCTTCGATGGCGGCCGTATTGTCGTGCCGGGTCCTGTGCAGAACGATCCGGCGAAGATCGAAACCAGATTCGACCTTGTTTTCGTCGCGGTCAAGTCGACGCAGATCGCGGCCACCGCACCGTGGCTTTCTGCCTTGTGCAATGAGAAGACCGTCGTTTGCGTACTGCAAAACGGCGTCGAGCAGAAATCGCTCATCGCGCCGTACTTGCCGGGCAGCCCGGTACTGCCCTCTGTCGTGTGGTTTCCCGCTCAACGTGAAGCGGACGCGTCGGTGTGGCTGCGCGCCAGGGCGCGCCTCACCTTGCCAGACGTACCCGAAAACAGCGCCGTGCTCGCAGCGCTGTACGGCACGCGATGCGCGGTCGACGTAGCTGCCGACTTCGTATCCGTCGCGTGGAGAAAGCTTTTGCAGAATGCGGTCGCAGGTTTGATGGTTCTGACAGGACGCCGATCCGGCATGTTCTCCCGAGCCGACATCGCCACATTGTCTTTGGCCTATCTGCGGGAATGTCTGGACGTCGCCCGTGCGGAAGGCGCCACGCTGGGCGACGAGGTGCCGCAAGAGATCGTCGATGCGTTTCAACGCTACCCGGCCGACATGGGTACATCCATCCTTGCGGACCGGCAGACAGGCCGTCCGCTCGAATGGGACTGCCGCAACGGAGTCGTGCAGCGATGCGGTCGCGCTCGCGGCGTCCCGACGCCGATCAGCGATCTGGTAGTACCGCTTCTTGCAGCGGCTAGTGACGGTCCTGGCTGATGCCGACGGGCAAAGTTCGATCCCTGGTATCACTCATCAATGGCAGGTGGCATGGGAAACGGTAACGGAGTCGTAGTCGTAGCCTGACGCGAGCGGCAGCGCAACGATGGCGAGACCACGTCGGCTTGCTAATGTGGCTCTGTGGAGTCGCGAGGCGTGGTCACGATTGCGACAGACGACGGGATTGTAAGGGTTCATGCGCAGAGGCATCGCGCCGAGGCGTTGCAGGTCGATCGTCCTGTCGACGAGACGGGCGGTCGAAGCTGTGCTGCCCATGATGATCGCCGAAGACTTCGGCGCGTTTTTGCAGGCCATGCCCGGTTCGCGGGCTTGCGCGTCTCGAACTGCCTGGTCACCACGCATAGCAGCCGCTCGTAAGGCACAGTAAGGACGCCGTTTGAATCGTTGCGCCGGAAAACACTCTCACCGTGTTTGGGGAGTGTTTGATGAAAAAAACCGTATCGGTCTTGTTGCTTGCTGCTTCATCTGTCGTTGCTCAAACTCAGGCGTTCGCGCAATACGCGCCCGGCGATGACGGCGGTCCGGGCCGTCATCCCGCTGCCGAAGAACGCGGCGGTCCCGATGGCGGTCCCGGCGGCCCTGGTGGTCCGGGCGGTCCGCAGTATGCTGGCGGGCCCGTTCGCGCGGAAGCATCGCGTGGTCCCGTACCGCACCGTGACTGGCATCGCGGCGACCGCTTGCCGCCCGACTATCGCCGTTCGCAATATGTCGTCGACGACTGGCGCGGCTATGATCTCCAGCCGCCGCCGTCGGGTTATCACTGGGTGCAGGTCAATGGCGACTTCGTGCTTGTCGCGATCGCGACGGGTGTGATTTCGAGCATCCTGCTCGCGCCGCATCGCTGATCCATGAAAAATGCCGCCCGCTGCGGGCGGCATTTCATCCAGACACTGCGTGAAAGAAGAAGCGCCGCCGGCTAGGCTTCGCGCCCGAACGTCAGCGTCACGCGAAACCCGCCATCGGGCGCGTTATCGCATTCGAAGTGTCCGCCGTTGTAGCGTGTGAGCCGCCGCACGATTGCGAGGCCGAGGCCGCAATGCGCGTCGCCGCCGCGCGCCGGATCGAGGCGCGTGAACGGCTGCAATGCGCGTTCGAGCTGCTCGCCCGGAATGCCCACGCCATGATCGCGCACCGAGAGCGTGTAGATGCCGTTATGCGCGGAGGTCGAAATCTCGACGGGCGGCTCGCCGTAGTTCATCGCGTTTTCGATCAGATTCGACAGTATCCGGTCGAGGTCCACGAGCGGCAGATTGAAACCCTCACCCGCGTTCAGATGCAGGCGCACGAGTGCTTCATCGTCCAGCCCGTCACCATAGTGACGGCGGCAATGCGCATCGACATTCGCGGGCGGCGAAGGATCGGCCGTATCGCGCGCATAGTCGAGAAACTGCGTGACGATGCGCGACAGCGACTCGGCATCGCGCAGGAAGCCGCTGCGGTTCGCCGCGTCGGGCAACAGGTCCGCGCGCACCTGCATGCGCGTGATCGGCGCGCGCAGATCGTGCGCGACGCCCGCCAGCATCACGGCACGCTCCTGCTCGGACTGCGCGAGCTCGCGCATCATCTGGTTGAAGTCGCCGATCAGCGCGCGCATTTCGGCGGGACCGCTCTGCGTCACGGGCGGCACCCGCCGGCCCACTCTGAATTCGCGCGCCGCATCCGCCAGCCTGTGCAACGGACGCTGAAACTGCCACGCAGCCAGCAGCGCCGCGCAAACGGCCAGCACCAGCATCACCAGCGACGACCCGACAAAGCGCATGCCCGGCAGATTCGCGTTGCGCATGAAGAGCCAGTACGGCTCGTGGCCATACCGTATCCACAGCGAGCCCGTGTGCGGATCGAACACCACGCGGCTGCCTTCGGGCATGCGCGGCAGGAGATCGCGCTCGAACGGCGCATGGGAGCCCGTGCAGCCGTTCGGACAGCCCGAGCGAACCAGGTCTGCCTCAGGGATGTATTCGATGCCGAGTGTCTGCGCGACGTGCTGCGCGGCGGCCTCGCCATCGTGCCTGGCCTGCACGGCCAGCATCACGTCGCGGCGAGCATGCTCGGCGTCGATATGGCCGCGTTCGCGGTCGACGACGAACAGCGAGGTCACGTGCACGGCCACGATCAGGCCGACCGTCAACGTCGCGAGACGGCCGAACAGCGTGTTGAACGGGTTTTTCATTGCGATGCGCTGTCGCCGCCTTCGCCGGCATCGTCGCCGTCGCCGCCTTCGCCCGGCACGAACATATAGCCGATGCCGCGCATCGTCTGGATGCGGCGCGGCGCGGCCGGGTCGTCTTCGAGCAGACGCCGCAGACGCCACACGGGCACGTCGATGCCGCGTTCCGTCACTTCCGAATCCGGGCCGTGCAGCAGATCGACGATACGCGTGCGCGACAGTGTTTCCATCGGATGCTGCGCGAACACTTCGAGCAGCGCGTACTCGCTGCCCGTCAGCTTGACGGGTTCGTTGTCGCAAAACAGCGTACGCGAGGCGAAGTCGAGCCGGAAGCGTCCGAACACGAGCGCCTCGCGATGCTCCACGGGCGGCGCATCGGGATGCAGCTTGTGACGGCGCAGCACGGCGTGAATGCGCGCGAGCAATTCCTGCGGCATGAACGGCTTGCCGAGATAATCGTCCGCGCCGAGTTCGAGGCCGATCACGCGGTCCACGCCGTCGGCGCGCGCCGTCAGCATGACGACGGGAATCGTGTCGCCGCTCGCGCGCAACTGCTTGAGCGCCGTGAGCCCGTCGACGCCGGGCATCATCAGGTCGAGCACGATGATTGACGGACGCTCGCGTTCGAGCCTGCGCGCGAGATGCGTGGCGTCGTGCAGCACCGAGAATTCGATGCCGCGTTGCTGGAAGAAGTTGCGAAGCAGGTCGCGCAGGTCGGCGTCGTCGTCGACGAGCAATACCTGGATGGGCGTGTCGGGCATGATGTGAGCAGGCTGCGCCGGCGCTTCGCCGCCTTGGGCGGGGCAGCGTCGTTTCCGCCGGGGTGTCGGATGTTGCGTATGACTATAGCGCAACGCGGTGCGAACCCGGTTCTGGGGACTTAGCAAGTCTTACCAAGTCTTAACTGAATTCCGGCCGTCGTCCCCGACGCCGTGCGGTCAGACGCGGGCGGGTTCGAACGGTTTAAACGTCGTGTTCGCGCCCACGCATCTTAGCGCCGAAGCAAGCGTCTGCTCGGCTTCAAGATCGACGCGCGGTTCAGCCGACATCAACAGCCGCTTGTGCAAAAACCCGGTCAATGCCGCGTGGATGAAACCGGCCGCCGCGCGCGTGTCGAGATCGGGCGGCAACTGTCCGCGCAGCGACGCGGCCCGTAGCGCCGCATCGATCTGCGCTTCGGCGCGCAAGGCCGCCATTGCGACGCGCTCGTAGAAGGCTGCCGTTTCCGCCGTCACTTCGCACTTGGTCAGCGCGATGCTGTACAGACGCCGCGCGCGCCGCAGATGCAACGCGTCGCGCAAGCGCTGCAGCAGTTGCGCATGCAGATGCTGCAGCGGATCGGCGTCCTGCTCGCACGACTGTACGACGAATGGATCGAGCGGCATGTCGGCGCACTCGTAGATCGCCTGAAACACGGCCTCCTTGTTCCTGAAGTGACCGTAGACGGCGCCGCGCGTCACGCCCGCTTCCGACGCAATGTCTTCCAGCGCAGCGCGCGCAAAACCGCGCACGAAGAACACACGCTCGGCGGCGTCGATGATCCTCGCCCGCGTGTCGAGCGCCTGTTGCTTCGTTCGTCCCATGACGGGTGCCTTTCTCCTGCCGTTCGGCGCCGCGCACGCGAAGCCACGCAGCGACTGTGTGAGTCACGCGGCCATCGTAGTCGGCGCGACACCACGTTGGATTAACAAGTCTTACGGCAGCCTGGTGGCTGTAACCCGAGAAAGGCGAACAACCCCTATCGTCACGACCTTATCGTGTCGGTGCGTGTTGGATCAACACTCGTTGCGCGCCGGCCCCGTTCAATTCAAACAAGTTTGTACGATGCCAGCGCTATTAAAGAACCGTAACTTTCGTATGCTCGCGGCCACGGCTGCGATCTCCGCTGTGATCCCGTTTCTCGCCGCATGCAGCGACAAGCCCGCAGCGCCGCCTCAACAGACGCCCGAAGTCGGCGTCGTCAGCGTCAAGCCGACGGGCGTGCCCGTCACCGTCGAATTGCCCGGCCGCGTGAGCGCGCATCTCGTGGCTGAAGTGCGGGCGCGTGTCGACGGCATCGTGCTGAAGCGCACGTTCACGGAAGGCAGCGAGGTCAAGGCGGGGCAGACGCTCTACAAGATCGATCCCGCGCCGTATATCGCCTCGCTCAACAGCGCGAAGGCGACGCTCGCGAAGGCACAGGCGTCGCTCGTATCGACGCATGCGGAAGCCGAGCGCTACAAGGTGCTGGTCGCGGCGAACGCCATCAGCAAGCAGGACTACGACAACGCCGTCGCCTCCGAGGGCCAGGCCGCCGCCGATGTCGCATCGGGCAAGGCCGCTGTCGAAACGGCGCAGATCAATCTCGGCTATACCGACGTGACCTCGCCCATTTCGGGGCGCATCGGCAAGTCGTCGGTGACGGAAGGCGCGTATGTGCAGTCGAGCGCGGCCACGCTGCTCGCCACGGTGCAGCAGCTCGATCCCGTCTATGTGGACCTCACGCAATCGAGCCTCGTCGGCCTCAAGCTGCGCCGCGACGCGCAGGAAGGGCGGCTCAAGACGAGCGGCCCGAATGCGGCCAAGGTCACGCTGATCCTCGAAGACGGCCGTCCATACGGCGGCACGGGCAAGCTCGAATTCTCCGACGTCACCGTCGATCAGACCACGGGCTCCGTCACCGTGCGCGCCCTGTTCGACAACGCACAGCGTGTGTTGCTGCCGGGCATGTACGTGCGCGCGAAGATCGAGGAAGGCATCAACGAACAGGCGTACGTCGTGCCGCAACAGGGCGTCACGCACGACCAGAAGGGTGACCCGACGGCGCTCGTGGTGGGCGCCGACGGCAAGGTCGCGACGCGGCAACTGGTGACGTCGGGCACGTATGGCGCGAACTGGGTGGTCGAGAGCGGCCTGCAAACAGGCGACCGCGTGATCGTGCAGGGCGTCGACAAGGTGCACCCCGGCATGACCGTGAAGACGGTCGACGCGCAACTGCCGAACGCCGATGCAGCCGCCGCCGCGCAAACGGCAGCCGCCGCGCCTGCCTCCGGCGCGCACAGCGCGCAGTAACGAGGACGCATTCGATGGCAAAGTTCTTTATCGACCGCCCCATTTTTGCCTGGGTCATCGCGATCATCCTGATGCTCGCGGGCATCGCTTCGATCTTCAATCTACCCGTCGCGCAGTATCCGACCATCGCACCGCCCGCTGTGCAGATCAGCGCGACGTATCCGGGCGCATCGGCGAAAACGGTCGAAAACACCGTCACGCAGGTGATCGAGCAGCAGATGAGCGGCCTCGACCATCTGCTCTACATGTCGTCGTCGAGCGACGACTCCGGCAACGCGACGATCACGCTGACCTTCGCGGCGGGCACCAATCCCGACATCGCGCAGGTGCAGGTGCAGAACAAGCTGCAGCTCGCGACGCCGCTGTTGCCCGAAAGCGTGCAGCAGCAGGGCACGAAGGTGACGAAGTCGAGCAGCAGCTTCCTGCTGGTGATGGCGTTCGTCTCGACGGACGGCAGCATGGACCGCTACGACCTCGCGAACTATGTGGCTTCGCATGTCGAAGACCCCGTCAGCCGCGTCGACGGCGTCGGCACCGTGCAGCTGTTCGGCTCGCAGTTCGCGATGCGTATCTGGCTCGACGCGAACAAGCTGAACCAGTACAGCCTCACGCCCGTCGACGTGGAAACCGCGCTGACGAATCAGAACGTGCAGGTCGCGGCGGGCTCGCTCGGCGGCACGCCTTCCGTGCCCGGCCAGGTCTTGCAGGCGACCATCACGCAGGCGACCTTGCTGCAAACCCAGGAGCAGTTCGGCAACGTGCTGCTGAAGGTCAATCAGGACGGTTCGCAGGTGCGCATCAAGGACGTCGCGCGCATCGAGCTGGGCGGCGAGAACTACAACTTCGACACGAAGTACAACGGCCAGCCGACGGCGGGCTTCGGCATTCAGCTCGCAACGGGCGCGAACGCGCTGCAAACGGCAAAGCTGGTGCGCGCGAAGATCGACGCCTTGTCGAAGAACTTCCCGCACGGTCTCGCCGTGCAGTATCCGTACGACACGACGCCGTTCGTGACGATGTCGATCGAAGAAGTGGTGAAGACGCTGCTCGAAGGCATCGTGCTGGTGTTCCTCGTGATGTATCTGTTCCTGCAGAACCTGCGCGCCACGCTGATTCCGACCATCGCGGTGCCCGTAGTGCTGCTCGGCACCTTCGCGATCATGAGCGCGGCGGGTTTCTCGATCAATACGCTGTCGATGTTCGGTCTCGTGCTCGCCATCGGCCTGCTGGTGGACGATGCGATCGTGGTGGTCGAAAACGTCGAGCGGGTGATGTCGGAGGAGGGGCTGTCGCCGAGAGAAGCCACCCGCAAGGCGATGGGCCAGATCACGGGCGCGCTGGTCGGCGTGGCGCTGGTGCTGTCGGCCGTGTTCGTCCCCGTGGCGTTCTCGGGCGGATCGGTCGGCGCGATCTACCGGCAGTTCTCGCTGACCATCGTGGCGGCGATGGTGTTGTCCGTGCTGGTTGCGCTGGTTCTCACGCCCGCGCTGTGCGCGACGATCCTCAAGCCGATCCCGAAAGGCCATCACGGGACGACCAGGGGCTTCTTCGGCTGGTTCAACCGCACCTTCGACAACGGCCGCGACAAGTATCACTCGGGCGTGCAGCATGTGATTCGCCGCTCGGGCCGCTGGCTGGTGCTGTATCTCGCGGTGATCGTCGCCGTCGGCTTCCTGTTCATGCGTTTGCCGAAGTCGTTCCTGCCCGATGAGGATCAGGGCACGATGTTCGTGCTCGTGCAGACGCCGCCCGGCTCGACGCAGGAGACCACGGCACGCGCGCTGAAGAACGTCACCGACTATCTGCTCAACGACGAAAAGGACATCGTCGAATCGGTCTTTACCGTGAACGGCTTCAGCTTTGCGGGCCGCGGCCAGAACGCGGGCATCGCGTTCGTGCGGATGAAGGGCTACTCGCAACGCCAGCATGCGAACCAGAAAGTGCAGGCGCTGGTGGGCCGCGTATTCGGGCACTACGCGTCGTACAAGGAAGCGACGGTGCTCGCAGTGAACCCGCCGTCGATCCCCGAACTCGGCACGGCATCCGGCTTCGACTTCGAACTGACCGACAACGCCGGCCTCGGCCACGACGCGTTGATGGCCGCGCGCAACCAGTTGCTCGGGATGGCCGCGAAAGATCCGTCGCTGGCGCTGGTGCGTCCGAACGGTCTGTCCGACACGCCGCAGTTCAAGGTCGATATCGACCGCGAGAAGGCGCAAGCGCTCGGCGTGACCGTGTCGGACATCGACCAGACGTTCTCGATTGCGTGGGCGTCGGCGTACGTGAACAACTTCCTCGATACCGATGGCCGGATCAAGAAGGTCTATCTGCAAGGCGACGCGCCGTTCCGCATGACGCCCGAAGACATGAGCAAGTGGTACGTGCGCGGCAGTTCGGGTTCGATGATGCCGCTGACGTCGGTGGCGTCGGGACACTGGACCTACGGCTCGCCGAAGCTCGAACGCTACAACGGCATTTCGTCCGTCGAGATCCAGGGTGCGGCGTCCGCAGGCAAGAGCACGGGCCAGGCGATGTCCGCGATGGAAGCGCTCGCCGCAAAGCTGCCGCAGGGCATCGGCTACGAATGGACAGGCCTGTCGTTCCAGGAACGGCAGTCGGGCTCGCAGGCGCCGATCCTCTACGGCATCTCGATCCTCGTCGTGTTCCTGTGTCTCGCCGCGCTGTACGAAAGCTGGTCGATTCCGTTCGCGGTGATTCTCGTCGTGCCGCTCGGCGTCATCGGCGCCTTGCTCGCCGTCACGATGCGCGGGCTGGAAAACGACGTGTTCTTCCAGGTCGGCTTGCTCACCACGGTGGGTTTGTCGGCGAAGAACGCGATTCTGATCGTCGAGTTTGCGCGCGAATTGCAGATCAACGAAGGCATGACGGCCGTGCAGGCCGCGCTCGAAGCGGCGCGCCTGCGGCTGCGGCCCATCCTGATGACGTCGCTGGCGTTCGTGCTCGGCGTGCTGCCGCTCGCCGTCAGCAACGGCGCGGGTTCGTCGAGCCAGCACGCAATCGGCACGGGTGTGATCGGCGGGATGCTGACGGCCACGTTCCTCGCCGTTTTCATGATCCCGATGTTCTACGTCGTGATCCGCGAGAAGTTCTCGCGCGACGGCTCGCCGCCGCATGGCAGCGAGCACGACGTCGAAGAAGAAACGGCCCAGTAAGGACAAGCATATGAACAGAACACTACTGACGACGCTCGCCGCCGCGCTCTTCGCGACGGGCTGCACGCTCGCGCCGACCTATGAGCGTCCGGCCGCGCCCGTCGCGGCGACCTTTCCGCAAGGCGGCGTCTACGACAACCAGCCCGGTAAAGGTACGGCGACCCGCACGGCGACCCGCACGGCAAACGATCACGCCGCAACCGACATCGGCTGGCGCGAGTTCTTCGTCGATCCGCGCCTGCAACGGCTGATCGAACTCGCGCTGCAGAACAACCGCGACTTGCGCGTGTCGGCGCTGAAGGTCGAGGAAGCACGCGCGCAATACCGCATTCAACGCGCCGATCTGATGCCGTCGCTTTCGGTCGACGGCACGGGCACGCGCAGCCGCACGCCGAAGGACCTGTCGTACGTCGGCAAGGCGACGGTGAGCGCCGACTATCAGGTGGCGGCGAGCGCTTCGTGGGAACTCGACTTCTTCGGCAAGGTGCGCAGCCTCACCGAGCAGTCCTTGCAGACGTACTTCTCGACAGCGCAGGCGCGCAAGGCGGAAGAAATCCTGCTGGTGTCGCAGGTCGCCGATCAATATCTGACGCTCGTCGCCTACGACGAAATGCTGGCAAGCACGAAGAACACCTACGACACGGCGCGCCGTTCGTACGAACTGACGAAGCTCCAGTACGACACGGGCACGGGCTCCGAACTCGATCTGCGCGAAGCGGCGGGCACGATGCAGCAGGCGCAGGCGAACTACGAAAGCCAGCAGCGCTCGCGCGCGCAGGCCGAGAACGCGCTCGTGCTGCTGGTCGGCGCGCCGCTGCCTGCCGACCTGCCGCAAGGCTTGCCGCTCGCGAGCCAGCAACTGCTCGCGGATATACCGGCGGGCCTGCCGTCCGATCTGCTGACGCGCCGTCCCGACATCATGGAAGCCGAGGCAACGCTGATCGGCTCGAATGCGAATATCGGCGCGGCGCGCGCGGCGTTCTTCCCGAGCATCTCGCTGACGGGCGACTTCGGCACGGCGAGCGCGAGCCTCGGCTCGTTGTTCAAGCCCGGGCAGCTGGCGTGGAGCTTCGGGCCGACGATTTCGGTGCCGATCTTCAAGGGCGGCGAGAACCGCGCGAACCTCGATCTTGCGAAGCTCGAAAAGAACGTCGCCGTCGCGCAGTACGAAAAGGCGATCCAGACGGCATTCCGCGAAGTGTCCGACGGGCTGGCGGCGCGCGGCACCTACGACGGGCAGATCAAGGCGTTGCAGGAGAACGTCGAGTCGCAGCAGCGCCGCTATGACCTGTCGGATCTGCGGTATCGCAATGGCGTGGATAGTTATCTGAACGTGCTGACGGCACAGAGCGACCTGTATTCGGCGCAGCAGTCGCTGATTACGGCGTCGCTGAACCGGCTCACGAATCTCGTCGATCTGTATCAGTATCTTGGCGGCGGCTGGATCGAACGCACGGGCGACACACCGCGCTCCGCCGATGCGCCCTACGCGCAGCAAGCCTCACAGACCCCGCCGCCCACGCGCGTCGCCGCGCAGCCGTAACGCGCTGAAACATCTGCTAAGCGCGCTAAACCTGGGCGCGCTTTCCCGTTGCTACATTCCCCGTCATCTCCTGAGCAGCCGCCCGTCCTCGCGTGAGGCGGGCGAACTGCTTTCCGGCGACGCCCGTGTGGCGTCGTTCTTTGTGTGGCAAACCGTCGAGCGGCCCGAGTGCCGACCCATCTTCGCGTGAAATTCAATCGTCCAATCCGTCGTGTGTTGATCGCCGCAGGCGTTGTCGCTGTGGGCGTTGTCGTCTGGCAGGCGTTCGCTGCGTTCCACAAGCCGCCGCATCCCGTTGCGCAGGCCACGCCTGTCACCATCGGCACGGTGACGCGTGCCGACGTGCCGCTGCAATTCGACGCGCTCGGCACCGTCACGCCGCGCGCGACCGTCACCGTGAAAACGCAGGTCAACGGCACGCTCGAAGCGATACTCGTGAAAGAAGGCCAGCGTGTGAAAGCGGGCCAGCCGATCGCGCGGATCGATTCGCGCGCGCTGCGCGCGCAGTTGCTCGAAGCGCAAGGCACGCTCGAACACGATGAAGCGCTGCTCGCGAATGCGCGCGCCGATTTGACGCGTTACGAAAGCCTGATCGACGGCGGCTCGATTTCGCATCAGACGCTCGACACGCAGCGCGCGACGCTGCGCCAGTACCAGGGCACCGTCAAGGCGGATCAGGGCAGCGTGGCGAATCTGCGCGTGCAGGTCGGCTACTGCGAGATCGTTGCGCCGATGGACGGCACGATCGGCCTGCTTTCCACCGACGCCGGCAACTACGTGACGACCAGCGACACGACAGGCATCGCCACGATCACCAGCGACTCGCCGACCACCGTTGTCTATGCGCTGCCCGAAGACAAGATGGGCGACGTGGTCGACGCATTCCACGACAAGGGCGCATTGCCTGTCGAGATATTCGCGCGCGACAAGCGCACCGTGCTCGATCACGCGACGCTCGCCGCCATCGACAACCAGGCCGACACGACGACGGGCACGGTCAAGCTGAAAGCCAGCGCGCCCAACCGCGACGGCCGGCTGTTCCCGAACCGCTTCGTCAACGTGCGGATGACGGTCGGCACCTTGCGCGACGCGTTGACCGTGCCGACGGTCGCGATCCAGCACGGCGCATCGGGCGATTTCGTGCTGACGCTCGCCGCCGCCGATGCGAAGCGGGGCGAAGGCAAGGTCGCGCTGCGCCGCGTGACGGCGGGCGTCGCCTACAACGACACGACCGTGATCGAGCAAGGCGGCCTGAAAGCGGGCGACACGATCGTGCTGGACGGTGCGGACAAGCTCGACGACGGCAGCGCCGTGAAGATCGTTCGCCCCTGACGCGCGCTTGCGAACCGAAAGATACCGATGGATATTTCCCGCCCGTTCATCCGCCGTCCTGTCGCGACGGGCCTGATGACGCTTGCCCTGCTGCTGATCGGCCTGATCGCCTACCGGCTGATGCCGGTTTCGGCGTTGCCCGAAATCGACTATCCGACCATTCAGGTCTACACCCAGTATCCCGGTGCATCGCCCGATGTGATCAGCACGTCCGTCACCGCGCCGCTCGAAAAGCAGTTCGGGCAGATGGCGGGGCTCAAGCGCATGAACTCGACGAGTTCGCTCGGCGTGTCGCTCGTCACGTTGCAGTTTCAGACCTCGACGAATCTCGACGAAGCCGAGCAGGAAGTGCAGGCCGCGATCAACAGTGCGAACAGCACGCTGCCGACCAACCTGCCGTATCCGCCCGTCTACAGCAAGGTCAATCCCGCCGATACAGCCGTGCTGACGCTCGCCGTCACGTCCGATGCGTTGCCGCTCACGCGTGTCGAAGACCTGACGGATACGCGCATTGCGCAAAAGCTCTCGCAGGTGTCGGGCGTCGGGCTCGTCACGCTGTCGGGCGGCGCGCGGCCTGCCGTGCGCGTGCAGACGGATACGCGGGCTTTGAACGCGATGGGTTTGTCGCTCGAAGACGTGCGCACGGCAGTCGGCGACGCCAACGTGAACAGCGCGAAAGGGACGATCGACGGTCCGCTGCAGGCCTTCACGATCGACGCGAACGACCAGCTCACGTCCGCTGCCGATTACCAGGACCTCGTGCTCTCGTATCGCAACGGCGCGCCCGTGCGTCTCGCGGATGTCGCGAAGATTTCGGAGACGGCCGAAAATCCGCGCCAGGCTGCATGGAGCGGCGCGACGCCCGCAATCATCATCAACGTGCAGCGGCAGCCGGGCGCGAACGTCATCGAAGTCGTGGACGCGATTGAAGCGCTGTTGCCGCAACTGCGCGCGTCGCTGCCCGCGACCGTGAAGATCAGCGTGCTCAGCGACCGCACGCAGACCATCCGCGCTTCCGTGCATGACGTGAAGATGGAACTGGCTGCGGCGATCGCGCTCGTCGTGATGGTCGTGTTCGTGTTCCTGCGGCGGCTCGAATTCACGCTGATTCCCGCCGTGACCGTGCCGTTCGCGCTGGTCGGCACGGTGGCGGGCATTTACGCGCTCGGCTTCTCCGTCAACAACCTCACGCTGATGGCGCTGACCGTGGCGACGGGCTTCGTGGTCGACGACGCAATCGTGATGCTCGAAAACGTGATGCGCCACATCGAGAACGGCGAGACGCCTTTGGACGCTGCGCTGAAAGGCGCACGGCAGATCGGCTTCACGATTCTGTCGATCTCGGTGGCGCTCGTCGCCGTGCTGATTCCGTTGTTCTTCATGCCCGATGTGATTGGCCGGTTGTTCCGCGAGTTTGCGCTGACCTTGGCGATTGCGATCGTGATCTCCGCCTGGGTCTCGCTGACGCTCACACCGATGATGGCCGCCCGCATGTTGCGCGCCGATCAAGCGGCGAGCGACAGCGACGCGGCCGCAAAGGACTGGCTCGCGCGTTTGAATCGCGGCTATCTGCGCGCGCTCGACTGGGCGTTCGTGCATCGCCTGACGGTGCTTGTGATGGTTGCCGTCAGCACGCTGCTGACCGTCGTGTTGTTCGTGGTGCTGCCGAAGGGCTTGTTCCCGATGCAGGACACGGGCTTGATCGAAGGGATTTCGCTGGGTTCGCCGCGCGCGTCGTTCGAGCGGATGGCGGCATCGACGCGCACGCTGGCCGGCCGCGTCGCAAGCGATAGCGCGGTGGCCAATGTGTCGTCCTTCGTCGGCATCGACCAGAACAACCCGACCATCAACCAGGGCCGCATGCTCATCAGCCTGAAGGACGGCGATTCGAGCCGCGCCGTGATTCAACGGCTCACGCAGGACGCGGCGCAGCGCGCGGACCTCAAGCTCTATCTGCATCCCGTGCAGGACCTGACGCTCGACGATCAGATCAACGCGAACAGCTATCGCGTCGGCGTGCAGGCGACCGACCGCGCCGAACTCGACGATTGGACGCAACGTTTGCTCGCCGCCTTGCGCGCCGATCCGATGTTCACCGACGTGCAAAGCCAGGCGCAACAGCAGGGCAACGTGCTGAAGTTCGACTTCGACCGCGCGACAGCGTCGCGGCTCGGCCTCACCGCACAGGACATCGACAACGCGCTGTACGACGCATTCGGCGACAGGCAGATTTCGACTATCTATACGCACGTGAACCAGTATCACGTGACGCTGGGCGCGGACGTGCGGCTGGTCGGCGAGTCGCCGCTGGCGTTGCTCGACGGTTTGTATGTGGGCACGACTAGCGCTTCATCGACTGCTTCTTCCACCTCGTCCTCGACCAGCACATCGTCATCGCTCTCGCCGCTGTCGAGCATCGCAACGGCTGCCGTCGGCGCTGCGCCTCTGACGATTCAACGGCAAGCACAGTTCCCGTACGCGGACGTCTCGTTCAATCTCGCGGATGGCGTGACGCTCGGCACGGCCATCGACCGTATCGAAGCGATCGAGGCGAAGCTGAAACCGCCCGCCAGCGTGCAGATGAACTTCGAAGGCGCGGCGCAGCTTTACAGCACGTCGCTCGGCAATGAAGCCTTGTTGCTGGTGGGCGCGCTGATCGCCGTGTATATCCTGCTCGGCATTCTGTACGAAAGCCTGATCCATCCGCTGACGATACTCTCGACGCTGCCTTCCGCCGCGTGCGGCGCGCTCGCGGCGCTGTTGTTCTGCGGCGGCGAGCTGGACATCATCGGTTTGATCGGCATCGTGCTGCTGGTCGGCATCGTGATGAAGAACGCGATCATGATGGTCGACTTCGCGCTCGAACAGGAACGCACGCTCGGCCTCACCGCGCATGATGCGATGCGCCGCGCGTGCGAACTGCGCTTCCGGCCGATCCTGATGACGACCTGCGCGTCGCTGTTCGGCGCGCTGCCGCTCGCGCTCGGCACGGGCATGGGCCACGAATTGCGGCAGCCGCTCGGCATCGCGATCATCGGCGGGCTGGCGGTGAGCCAGTTGCTTACGCTGTTCTCGACGCCCGTGATCTTCCTCGCGCTGCATCGTCTCGCGACGCGCGCCGCGATCACGCCGTCCAGCGATGCGAACGCGAGCTGAAGCATGAATCTGTCCGCTCCGTTCATTCGCCGTCCCGTCGGCACGATGCTGCTTGCGATCGGTCTCGCGCTGTTCGGCATCGTCGCGTTCCGGCTGCTGCCCGTCGCGGCGTTGCCGTCGGTGGACTTTCCTGTCGTGATGGTCAGCGCGACGTTGTCGGGCGCGAATCCCGACACGGTTGCCAAGACCGTGACGGCGCCGCTCGAACGCGCGTTCGGCTCGATTGCGGGCCTCACGCAGATGACCTCGCAAAGCTCGTCGGGCTCGTCGCAGATCGTGTTGCAGTTCGATCTGAACCGCGACATCGACGGCGCCGCGCGCGACGTGCAGGCGGCCATCAACGCCGCGCGCAGCAATCTGCCCACGACGCTCACGCAAACGCCGACCTATCGCAAGATGAATCCCGCCGCCGCGCCCGTGTTGATCGTCGGGCTGACGTCGGATACGGTGGGCGTCGGGCAGATGTACGACTACGCTTCTTCGGTGCTGCAACAGAAGCTGCTGCAGGTGGAGGGCGTCGGCGATGTGACCGTGGGCGGCGGCGCGCTGCCCGCGGTGCGCGTCGAACTGAACCCCGATCAGTTGAGCCGATACGGCATCGCGCTCGACTCCGTGCGCACCGCATTGGCGAACGCCACCGTCGATCTGCCGAAGGGCGCCGTCAGCATGAACGGCCAGCACTATGTGCTGGGCGCGAACGATCAGCTCATGGAACCCGCCGACTACAAGCCGCTCGTGATCCGCACGCACGACGGCACGGTGGTGCATGTCACGGATGTCGCGCAAGTGGTGAAGTCGACGGAAGACCTGCGCAACTACGGCCTCGCGAACGGCAAGCCGGCGGTGCTGCTGATCGTCTCGAAGCAGCCGAACGCGAACGTGATCGAGACCGTCGACGCGATTCGCGCCACGCTGCCGCAACTCGCCGCGAGCCTGCCGTCGACGGTCAAGCTGAACGTCGTGCTGGACGGCACGCAGACGATCCGTTCATCGGTGTTCGATGTCGAAGTCTCGCTGCTGGCGGCCGTGCTGCTGGTGACGGCCGTCTCATACGCGTTTTTCCGCGACTGGCGCAGCACGCTGATTCCCGCCATCACGGTGCCGCTCGCGCTCGCGGGCACGTTCACCGCGATGTATTTCCTCGGCTACAGCCTGAACAACCTGTCGCTGATGGCGCTGACGATCTCGACGGGCTTCGTGGTCGACGACGCGATCGTGGTCGTCGAAAACATCATGCGGCATCTGGATCAGGGCAAGTCGCCGCTTGCCGCCGCGCTCGACGGCACCCGCGAAGTCGGCTTCACGGTGCTGACGATCAGTGTATCTCTGGTGGTCGTGTTTCTGCCGCTCATTATGATGAGCGGTCTGGTTGGGCGGCTGTTCCGCGAGTTTTCGGTGTCGCTTGCCATTGCGATCCTGATTTCAATGGTCATTTCACTGACGCTCGCGCCGACGCTCGGGCGTCTATTGTTGCGCCCTGTGCCGCACCAGCCGCGTGAAGGCGCGCTGGGGCCGCGTGTGGAACGCGCATATGGGCGCAGTCTGCGCTGGGCGCTGCGTCATCCGAAGACGATGCTTGCCGTCACCGTGTTGTTGCTGTTTGCCAATGTCGGCGTGGTTGCCGTCATGCCGAAGGGCTTTTTCCCGATTGAGGACACGGGGCGGCTGATGGGCAATGTTCAGGCGTCGCAGAGCATCTCGTTCCAGGCGATGAAGCAGAAGTTCGACGAGATCAACAGGCGCATCCTGCAGAACCCGGATGTGCAATCGGTGTCGGGCTACGTCGGCGGCCGCAATGCGGTGAGCAACAGCATGATGTTTGTTACGCTCAAGCCGCTGTCGGAGCGCAAGCACAGCGCCGATCAGGTGATCGCCGACCTGAGCCGCCGCACGGCCGACATTCCCGGCGTGCGCTTGTTGATGCAATCCGCGCAGGATCTGATGTTCGGCGCGCGGCAAAGCTCGGCTCAGTTCCAGTACACGGTCACGGCGGAGAATCAGGACGAACTGGATACCTGGATGCCGCGCATCGAAGCAAAGCTGCGCTCGTTGCCGCAACTGCGCGACGTGAACGCCGATGTGCAGAGCGCGAGTCTTTCGATGATGCTGCAGGTGAATCGCGACGCGGCGGCGCGTCTCGGCGTGCCGTTCGAAGCAGTCGACGATGCGTTGAACGATGCGTTCAGCCAGCGTCAGATCGCGACGATCTACGGCCCGGCCAACCAGTATCACGTGGTGATGGAAGTCGCGCCGCAGTACTGGCAAGACCCGAAGACGCTGGACACGCTGTACGTGCCTGCCACGAACGCGACCAGCACCGCCGCGACGGCCAGCGCGTCTTCGTCAACCAGCGCAACGCTCGTGCCCTTGTCCGCGCTCGCCACGCGCACGCTGTCGCACGCGCCCGTCACCATTGCGCACGACAACCAGTTTCCCGCTGTCACGCTGTCGTACAACCTGCGCGAAGGCGTGACGATGAGCGATGCCAATGCCGCCATCCAGTCGGCCGTCGCGTCGCTGAATCTGCCGAACACGATCTTGCCCGCCTTCGCGGGGCAGGGCGCGATGATGCAGCAGTCGGGCGGCAGCGAACTGCTGCTGATCATCGGCGCGCTGATTGCCGTGTATATCGCGCTCGGCATTCTGTACGAGAACCTCGTTCATCCGCTGACGATTCTCTCGACGCTGCCTTCAGCGGGCCTGGGCGCCCTCATCGCTCTCTACGTATGCGGCTACGAGCTGACAATCATCGCCTTGATCGGCATCGTGCTGCTGATCGGCATTGTGAAGAAGAACGCGATCATGATGGTCGATTTCGCCGTCACGTACGAACGGGAACAAGGCGCGAGCGCGGAAGAGTCGATCTATCAGGCGTGCCTCACGCGCTTCCGGCCGATCATGATGACGACGCTCGCCGCGCTGTTCGGCGCGGTGCCGCTGATCGTCAGTTCGGGCTATGGGCATGAGTTTCGTCATCCGCTCGGCGTCGCGATTTTCGGCGGCCTGATGGTCAGCCAGTTGCTGACGCTCTTCACGACGCCCGTGATCTACCTCTGGCTCGACCGCTTCAACGGCCGGCGCGCCTCACGTAACGGAAACCCATCATGATGGACAGAGCAACGCGCACGATGCGGCGTGCGCATCGAACGATCGTGGCTGCCGCCATTGCCGCACTGTGCGCCGGCTGCGCGGTCGGTCCCGACTACAAAAAGCCCGACGTTGCCGTGCCCGCCGCCTTCAAGGAAATGAGCAGCCCCGACGCGAACGGAATCTGGCAACAGGCGCAGCCCGATCCGGCGGCCTCGCTCGACAGCCGCTGGTGGACGATGTTCGGCGACCAGACGCTCGACGATCTGTGCGAGCGCGCATTGAAGGCGAACCAGACGCTCGCGCAGTATGAAGCCGCCTATCGCTCCGCGCGCGCGCAGGTGGCGTCGGCGCGCGCGAGTCTGTTTCCGACCGTTTCCTTCGCGGGCTCGGGCACGCGCTCGGGCAGCGGCAGCACGACCCAGCTGTCGTCGAGCGGAACCGTCAGCAGCTATGCGTCGAAGAGCGTGTCGGCGGAACTGGAGGCCAGCTGGGAGCCGGATTTGTGGGGCAGCGTGCGACGCTCCGTGGAAGCGAGCGAGGCGAGCGCCCAGGCTTCGGATGCGCAACTGGCAGGCGAACGCCTGAGCGTGCTCGCGACGCTGGCCGTCGACTATTTCACCGTGCGGGCCGCCGACGCCGATCTCGCGATCCTCGACCAGGAACGCCGCATCGACGCGGAACTGCTGGCGCTGACGGAAGCGAAGTATAAGCACGGCGTGTCGTCGTATGACGATGTGCGCACCGCACACAACACGCTGCAAGCGATCGACGAAAGCATCGCGAGCGCGCAACTCACGCGCCGTCAGTATGAACATGCGATTGCCGTGCTGGTCGGCGAAGCGCCTGCGGCGTTTTCGTTGCCGGTTCAGGCGGACTACCGGTTCGACCTGCCCGCGCTGCCCGTTTCGCTGCCGTCCGCCTTGTTGCAGCGGCGGCCGGATGTCGTGCAGGCCGAGCGCACGGTCGCGCAGTACAACGCGAAGATCGGCGTGGCGAAGGCGGGCTATTTTCCGACTATCACGCTTTCCGCCGACGGCGGCTGGAGCGGCACCTCGCTCGCGCATCTGATCTCGCTGCCGACCCGGTTTTGGTCGCTCGGATTCGACGTCGCGCAAAAGGTCTTCGACGCGGGCGCGACGAGCGCATCGGTCCGCGCCGCGCGCGCCAATTACGACCAGGAAGTCGCCGCTTACCGACAGACGGTGCTGGGCGGGTTCCAGGACGTCGAAGACTATCTGAGCGCAGTGCAGATCGCAACGCGCCAGGCGGCGGCATCGAACGAGGTCGCGCAGCGCAGCGGCGAACTCGCGGCCAGCCAGCAGCGCAATTTCGCGGCGGGGACGTCGAGCCGCATCGATGTGCTCGATACGCAATTGACGCAAGTACAGGACCGCAAGATCGCGCTCGATTACAGCAGCAGTGCGCTACAGAACGCCGTCATGCTGGTGAAAGCATTGGGCGGCGGCTGGGACGGCGACGTGGGGACGCTCAAAACCGCAAAGGCACCTTCTGAATAGCGACGGGCGCCGGAAACGGCGCATATGACGTGTACGGCTTTGCTCGTGACGATTTATTGGTTCGTCGCGCGCGCGGGCGTTGCTACAGTCGCGGCTCATCATCGATAGCGGCGATGAGCCGTTGCACGCCGCTACACGCATAACTATCAGAAGGTCTTTACCATGAAAATCCGATTCGCTGGCGCTGTCATCATGGGGTTGATGCTCGCCGCTTCCAGTGCGGCCCACGCCGACCGTCTCGACGACATCAAGAAGGCAGGCGTGCTGCGCGTCGCGACGTTCGACAGCAATCCGCCGTTTGGCTTCGTCGATCCGAAGAACAATCAGATTGTTGGACTCGATGTCGATTACGCGCGCGCCGTCGCGGACAAACTCGGCGTGAAGCTCGAAATCCAGCCGACCAATCCTGCCAACCGCATTGCGTTCCTGAAGTCGGGCAAGGTCGATCTGGTGTTCGCGAACTTCACGATCACCGACGAGCGCAAGAAAGAAGTCGATTTCAGCACGCCGTATTTCGCATCGGGCACGCAGTTCATCGCGAAGAAGGGCGTGCTGAAAACGCCGCAGCAACTGAACAGCCTGCGCGTCGGCGCCGATAAGGGCACCACGAACGAGCAACAGGTTCGCGCGCAGTTCCCGGGCGCGACCATCGTCGCCTACGACGACACGCCGTTCGCATTCGCCGCGCTGCGCACGGGCAACGTGCAGGCGATCACGCAAGACGGGCCGAAGCTCGTTGCGCTGCTGGCGAACGTGCCGGACAAGGCGAATTACGAAATCTCGCCGTTCACGATTTCCAACGACTACGAAGGCGTGGGCGTGCCGAAGGGCGAGACGCGTCTGTTGAACGTGGTCGATGACACGCTCAAGGGACTCGAAGCGAACGGCACGGCGGGCAAGATCTACGATCAGTGGTTCGGCCCGGCCAGCCGCGCGCCGTTGCCGCGTCTGTTCAGGATCGGCGATCCGCAGAAGAGCTGAACGGCGCATGAACAGCTGGCTGGAACCGAAGTACGTCGGGTGGCTCGCGCACGGCTTCGAGATGGCCTTGCTGTTGTCGGCATGCGTGATCGTGTCGGCAACGGTGCTGGGCTTCGCGCTTGCGATTGCGCGCGATGCGCGTAGCGGCTTCGCTGCGCGCCTTGCTGCGCTGTATGTGCTCGTCTTCCGCAACTCGCCGTTGCTGGTGCAGCTGCTGTTCTGGTACTTCGGTGCGGCGACGCTGCTTCCCCAAAGCTGGATGGAATGGCTCAACACGCCGCACACGCTTTCCTTGTGGCGCTTCACGCTTGCCTGGCCGCCGTTCGAGTTCGTCGCGGGCTGGATCGGGCTGACGTGCTACGCGACGACGTTCGTGGGTGAAGAGTTTCGCGCGGGAATGCGCGGCGTCAAGGCGGGGCAGTACCAGGCGGCCGCCGCATTGGGACTGACGCCGCTCGGCACGTTTCGCTACGTGATCCTGCCGCAGGCGATCCGCATCGCGACGCCGCCGCTTGCGGGGCAATACATGAACATCGTGAAGAACTCGTCGCTGACGATGGCAATCGGTCTCGCGGAACTGTCGTACACGTCGCGGCAAGTCGATACGGAAACGTTCAAGACTTTCCAGGCGTTCGGCGCCGCGACCGTCCTCTATATCGCGACCATCGCGGCGATCGAAGTCGGCTTGCTCCTCTGGAAGCGCCGCAGCGCGCACGCGTGGCAGCGAGGCGCAGCATGAGCGCAATCGACTGGCTGCCCACACTGCGCTATCTGTTGCTCGGCACGTTTCCGAATGGCCCGCTCGGCGGGGCGGCGTTGACGCTGGTGATGTCAGTGGTGTCGGCGTTGCTGTCCGCTATCGTCGGGCTGGCGGGCGGCATTGCACTGTCGATGACGCGCGGCGCGGCGCATCTCGCGCTCACTGCAGTGGTCGGCTTTTTCCGCGCGATTCCCGTCCTGATGCTGATCTTCTGGACGTTCTTTCTGATGCCGATGCTGCTGCACATCGACGTGCCCGGACTCGCAACCGTTGTGTGCGCACTGGCGCTGATCGGCGGCGCGTACCTGTCGCATTCGGTGCAGGCAGGCATTGCCGCCGTCCGCGCGGGGCAGGAGCAGGCGGCCCTGTCGCTGGGCCTGACGCGCTGGCAGGCCTTGCGCCATGTGCTGTTGCCGCAGGCCGTGCGGATCATGACGCCGTCGTTCGTGAACCAGTGGGTGTCGCTGATCAAGGACACGTCGCTTGCGTATATCGTCGGCGTGCCTGAGTTCACGTTTCTCGCCAATCAGGTCAATAACCGGCTGATGGTTTATCCCGTGCAGATATTCCTGTTCGTCGGTCTGGTTTATCTGCTGCTGTGTTCCGCGCTGCAATTTTTCGCAACGCGCCTCCTCGACGCCGGGCGGCGCCGCAATGCCGCCCGCGCGCACTCGCGAATCACCCGGTTCTCCCATGTCCAATCCGCCGATTCCTGAACCCAAGACCGCTCCCGTGTTACCGCGTCGCCGGATGCTCGGCGGGCTGGCGCTTTCCGCGCTGGTCGCGCCCGGCGTGCAGGCGGCGACGCTGTTGCGCCCGCTGAACGTCGATCCGTGGACGCAAACGCCTGGCGCGCCCATCCTCGATCATCCGTATGGGCAGCCGTCGCCGCGCGAAGCGAACGTGGTGCGCCGCGCGGCGCGCGCATGGCCGATGCCGGGCGCAGCCTCTTCCCTCACGCCGCTCGCCGACCTGCACGGCACGATCACGCCGAACGGGCTCGTGTACGAGCGTCATCATTCTGGCGTGCCGGATATCGACCCGGACGCGCATCGTCTCGTCGTGCATGGCCTGGTGCGTGAGCCGAAGCTCTTTACGATGGACGATCTGCTGCGTCTGCCGTCCGAGTCGCGCATTCATTTCCTGGAATGCTCGGGCAACACGGGGAGCGAATGGAAAGGCCCGAGCGGCCTGCCTGTGCAGATCACGCACGGGCTGCTGTCCTGTTGCGAATGGACGGGCGTGCGTCTTTCGACCTTGCTTGAAGCGACGGGCGGACTTGCCGCCGCGCAGGACGGCCGCGCGCCGAAATGGCTGCTTGCCGAAGGCGCCGACGCCGCCGCGATGACGCGCAGCCTGCCGCTCGACCGGATTCTCGACCGGGCGCTCGTCGTCTACGCGCAAAACGGCGAGCGTCTGCGGCCCGAGAATGGCTATCCGCTGCGGCTACTCGTGCCGGGCTTCGAAGGCAACACGAACGTAAAGTGGCTGCGGCGGTTGAAGATAGTCGATGCGCCGCTGGAGACGCGCGAGGAAACGTCCAAATACACGGGGCTATTGCCGGATGGGCGTGCGCGGCAGTTCGTGTTCGAAATGGATGCGAAGTCGGTGATTACGCGGCCGTCGTCAGGGCAAAAGCTGACGGTGCACGGCTTTTATCCGATTGTCGGTCTCGCGTGGTCGGGACGCGGCGCGATTCGCCGGGTCGAAGTATCGACGGATGGCGGCAAGACGTGGCAGGACGCGGCGCTCGACGGCACGCCGCGGGATCGCGCGTTGACGCGCTTTCAATCGGGCTGGGTCTGGAACGGCGAGCCAACGGCGATTCTGTCGCGCGCCACCGATTCGACCGGCTATGTGCAGCCAACGCGCGAGGCGCTCGTGCAGGCGCGCGGATTGAACTCGAACTATCACTACAACGGCATTCACCAATGGCGCATCGGCGCCGACGGAAGCGTGAAAAATGCTTAAGTCCATGTTTCGGGCGTCTTTGCTGTGCGCGTCGCTGGCCGCGTGCTCGACTTCGTTGACGGCCTCGCATGATGCGCAACGGCCAGCGTTGAACGCCGATCTGCGCAAATCCGCCGATGCGATCGGCACGCCTGTCAGCGACGCCGATATCGCCGCATGGAATATCGACGTCGCGCCCGATGGCCACGGTCTGCCTCCCGGCAGCGGCGACGTCGCGATGGGCGGCAAAGTGTTCGCGGCCAAATGCGCCGCGTGCCACGGTGCGAAGGGGGAAGGGCTGATCGGCGACCAGCTGATTGGCGGGCAGGGCACGCTTACCTCGGCGAACCCGAAGCGCACGGTAGGCAGCTACTGGCCGTATGCGACGACGCTGTTCGACTACATCCGCCGCGCGATGCCGTACAACGCGCCGCAATCGCTCAGCGCCGATGAAGTCTATGCGGTGAGCGCGTGGATTCTGAACCAGAACGGCATCGTGTCCGACGATGCGCGTCTCGATGCGCATTCGCTGGCATCGGTTCGCATGCCCAATCGCGATGGTTTTGTACCTGATCCGCGACCGGGCCGTCTCTAGTTGCTCAAGCCGTCTGCGCGAGTTGCGCGGGTTGGGCCGAGAACGGGTTCTCCGGACGCGGCAGTCCCAGATGATCGCGCAGCGTGCGGCCCGCGTACTCGGTGCGAAACAGTCCGCGCCGCTGCAACTCGGGTACGACCAGTTCGGCAAACTCGCTCAGTCCGCCGGGCAGCCACGGCGACATGATGTTGAAGCCGTCGGCGCCTTCCTCTTCGAACCATTGCTGCAACTGATCCGCGATGCTCTGCGGCGTGCCGATCACCTGCTGATGTCCGCGCGCGCCCGCGATGCGCAGATAGAGCTGGCGTATCGACAGATTGTCGCGGCGCGCGAGGTCGAGCAGAAGCCGTTGCCGGCTCTTGCCGCCATTGGTTTCCGGCAGTTCCGGCACAGGCCCGTCGACGTCGTACTTCGACAGATCGACACCGCCCGACATGTTCGACAGCAACTGCAAGCCGACAACCGGATGAATCAGGTCCTGCAACGCGTCGAACTTGTCTTGCGCTTCCTGCTGCGTCCTGCCGACAACAGGAAAGATGCCGGGCATGATCTTCAGATGCTCCGGCTCGCGTCCATAGCGCGCGAGCCGCCCTTTCACGTCGCGATAGAAATGCTTCGCTTCGTCGAGTGTCTGATGCGCGACGAAGATCACTTCGGCCGTTTGCGCAGCGAGTTCCTTGCCCGCATCGGATGCGCCCGCCTGAATCACGACGGGCCGTCCCTGCGGCGAGCGTGCGACGTTCAACGGCCCGCGCACCTTGAAATGCTTGCCGCGATAGTCGAGCACGTGCACCTTGCCGGGATCGAAGTAGACGCCGCTCGCCTTGTCGCGCAGGAACGCGTCGTCGTCCCAGCTATCCCACAGGCCCGTCACCACGTCGTGGAATTCCTTCGCGCGCTCGTAGCGCAGCGCGTGGTCGGGATGTCTGTCGAAGCCGAAGTTGTGCGCTTCCGTCTCCGTGCTGGACGTGACGAGATTCCAGCCGGAGCGACCGCCGCTCAGATGATCCAGGGACGCGAACTTGCGCGCGACGTTGTACGGCTCGTTGAACGTCGTGGATACCGTGGCGACGAGACCAATATGCGAAGTCACGACGGAGAGCGCGGACAGCAGCGTCAGCGGCTCGAAGTGATCGGCGCGGGCCGTGCGCGACAGCGAAGGCAGGTGCGTGTCGCGCACGCTGACGCTGTCGGCGAAAAAGATCGCGTCGAACTTCGCGCGTTCGGCGATCTGCGCAAGCTGCGCGTAGTGCGCGAAGTCGAGGCCGCCCGTCGCGTGCGTGTCGGGGTGGCGCCATGCGGCGATGTGATGTCCCGTCTCCATCAGGAACGCGCCGAGGCTGATCTGTCGCTGGTGTTGTCGTGCTTCGCTCACTGTAGTTTCCTTGATCGACGTCGAAAGAAATCGGGCTTCACCACGCAAGGCGCCATTCCGTGATGCGCGGCTCAGGCGTGTTCGCGCGCAGGCCGTTGGCAGGCGTGTCGTGATCGGCGGGCGCGGGCTGGTCGGTGAAGTCGGCGAGAATCTGCTCGCGCAGCCGCACGAAGCGCGCATCGCTGCGCTCGCGCGGGCGCGGCAGATCGACGTGAGCGATGCGCTTCACGCGGCCGGGGCGCGGCGCCATCGTCACGACGCGGTCGCCGAGATAGATCGCTTCGTCGACGTCGTGCGTGACGAGAATCATCGTGATCCGTTCGTGTTGCCAGATGCGCTGCAATTCGTTTTGCAGGCGGCCGCGCGTCAACGCATCGAGTGCGCCGAACGGTTCGTCGAGCAATAGCACGCGCGGCCGGTTCACGAGTCCTCGGGCAATCGCGACGCGCTGCGCCATCCCGCCCGACAACTGATGCGGATACGCATGCTCGAAGCCTTCGAGGCCCACCAGCGCAACATGCTCGGCGACGGCGTCGCGCTTCTGCTGCGTGGTAAGCGGTGCGTTGCGCAACGCGGCGAGAATGTTCTGCGAGGCCGTGAGCCACGGGAACAGCCGGTGATCCTGGAACACGATGCCGCGCTCGAGCGACGTATCGCGCACGCGTTCGCCGTCCACGCTGATATCGCCGCGAAAGTCGCGGTCCAGCCCTGCGACGAGCCGAAGCAGCGTCGACTTGCCGCAACCGCTGGCGCCGAGCACGCTGACGAATTCGCCCTGCGCGATATCGAGCGAAATGTCGTCGAGCACGAGCAGCGTGCCGTTCGCTTCGTCCTGTTGCGCGTAGCGTTTGCTGACGTTGCGAATGCGGATGCCTTCGGAGACTGTCGTCGTCATATGCCGTTACCTGAATGTTGATGTCATGCGGCGGCGCGTGCGCGCGTTGCGCCATTGCGCCGCGCGAGCACGCGCCGTTCGACGCTGCGTGCCAGTGCGTTGAGCGCCCAGCCCGTGATGCCCACGACGATGATGCCAAACAGAACGAGATCCATCCTGAACTGCTCGCTGCCGTCGATCAGCGTATTGCCGATGCCGCTGCCCGCAACCAGCAGGTATTCGGCGCCGAGCGTCGCGAGCCACGAGTAGATCAGGGCGAGATAGATGCCCGTGAAAATCGACGGCAGCGCGGCGGGCAGAATCACGAAGCGCGCCATTTGCAGGCGCGAATAGCGAAACGCGCGCGCGACTTCCACATAGCGCGGCGACACGGCGTGGATGCCGTCGCACGTATGCGCGGCGACGGGCAGCAGCGCGGCCAGCGACAGGAACACGACCTTCGCCATATCGCCGAGACCGAACCACACGGAGATCAGCGGTATCCACGCGAACAGCGAGATCTGCTTGAAGGTGTCGAAGGTCGGACCGATCAGGCGCGTCGCGACGCGCGAGAAGCCAAGCGCCGCGCCGAGCAGCAGGCCGCCCGCCGTGCCGATCACGAAGCCGCTCGCTTCACGCGCAAGCGAAGCCGACAGCGCGCGCAGCAGCGCGCCGCTCTGAATCTGCTGCCACGCGGTGCGCGCGACATCGACCGGGCTGACGAGCAAGCCGCTCTTGACGAGATGCAACGACGACACGATCCACCACAACGCAAACGCCGCGAGCGGCAGCACGAGGCCGCGCCAGTTGAACGCGGACAGACGCTGTTTGAGTGCGGAATGACGCTCGGGCTTGACGGGTGCGTCGCAACTGCACGGCGGCGGGCCGCTGGATTTGCGCTGCGAAAAAAGACCTGAAAGCGGACGGGTGGAAGGCATGACGTGTGTCCTCGATCGAATGATTCACTCGCGAAATGCCGATGGTTGTCCGCGCCGCAAACGGGCTTCGAGCGCATCGAGCGCGCGGTTGATCGCAAAGCCGATGGCGCCGACGATCACCACGGAAGCCATCACGAGGTCGAGTTGAAAGAGCTGCCGGCCGTACACGATCAGATAGCCAAGCCCTTCCGACGACGCGACCAGTTCGACCACGACGAGCGCGAGCCAGGCCTTCGTGAACGCGAGCCGCACGCCTGTCGCGAGCGTCGGCACGGCGGCGGGCAGCACGACATGCACGACGCGCTGAAAGCGGTTGTAGCCGAACACGCGTGCGACTTCATCGAGCGCGGCGGGCGTGTTGCGCACGCCTTGCATCGTGCTCAACGTGACGGGCACGAGCGCGGCATGCGCGATCAGGATGTACTTCAACGGCTCGCCGACGCCGACCAGCAACAGCAGAAACGGCAGCCAGCCCAGTACGGGAATCTGCACGAGCGCATTGAAGGCGGGCAGCACATAGGCTTCGACGGTGCGCGACAAACCCAATGCCGCGCCGATGAAAAAGCCCGCGAGCGCGCCGACGCCGAAACCGACCAGCACCCGCTGCAGGCTGACCAGCGTGTTGCGCGCGAGATCGCCGCTGACTGCGAGGTCGTACAGCGTGTCGAATACCTGTTGCGGCGGCGGAAGAATTTGCGGCGCGATCCAGCCGTGCGCGCAGCCGATGCTCCATAGCGCGAACAGCGCGGCGGGCAGCAGCCATGGCGCGAGATGCCACACGGCCGCGCGCACGCGCCGTTGCACCTGCTCCGACGCCGGGCTTGTCTCGTCCCGATCCGAGGTGGCGCGCTTCGTAATGGCCGGCCACTGGCCTATCGCCTTGCTCATCGCGGACTCCGTCAACCCAGCGGTTTGCCTTGCGCGTCGTAACGCGTCCAGTAGTGTTCGAGCGACTGGGTGCGCAGTGCGTTGTCGAGATAGCGCGTCTCGAACCAGCCGTCGACTTCGACAGGCTGGCGGATCAGCTTCAGCCTGAGCGCGTCGCTCGCCACGGCCTTGTAGCGCGCGACGATGAACGGATCGACGAGCGGCGAGTTGCGCGACTTCAGAGGCTGGTTGGCGAACTCTGCCTGCCACGACGCGTAGGTGACGCCGCTCTTCGCCCACAGCTTGAAGAGCGCATCGCGGTTCGCTTCGTCGGACGACCATTGCGCGCCTTTGACGAACGAATTGACCACGCGCTGCACGATGTCGGGATGCGCGCGGTCGAAGTCGTCGAGCACGAGCAGATGCGACTGTCGCGTGAATTGCGGCCCGTCCGTCTGCGATTCGTAGATGATCTTCGCGAGGCCCTGATCGCGCAGCTTGTAGAGGTGATAGTCGTTGACCGACGCGTCGATGCCCTTCGACGACAACGCCGCCAGCGAACTCGCCGAGTCGAGATTGATCACGCGCAGGTCGCGTTCGTCGAGCTGGTTCGCGGCGAGCACGTTGTCCGCGACGAGTTGCAGATTGGTGCCGCGAAAGATCGACACGCGCCGGCCTTTCAGGTCCTTCACCGACTGCACGTTCGAATCGGGCGGCACGGCGATCTTCACGCCGACGCGCACGCCCGATTCGAGCAGAATGCGCGTCTTCAGGCCATTGGCGCGGCCGAGCACGGAAGGCAGATCGCCCTGAAAAGCGAAGTCGAGCGATTTGTCGGCGATCGCTTCGTTGACAGCGGGCCCCGCGCCCTTGAAGAACAGCCATTCGACCTTGATGCCGTCGGCGGCGAATTCCTTTTCGAGCAGTTGCAATTGCTGCACCGTCGCGGCGGGCGAACCGCCGAACGTGGGCGGATCGCCCGCGCCTTGTTGCGCGACGCCGATGCGGATCACGGCGGGTTTATCGGCGTACGCCTGCGGCACGGTGAAGGCAAGTGCGGTTGCCAGCAGAACGGACTTCACGAGCGTGAAGGTGCGTCGGAATCGGTTGTCCATTGGATGAGCGAATGCAAACGGAAGAAGAGATGAAGGGCGGACGCCGAAGCAGGCGGACCGTCGCCGCGCGATGAGTGTGCGATTAGTGCGCGAGCGGTTTGCGAGCGGCGGTGAAGATCATGCGGCGCGTCAATTGCAGGCCACGCGGACCGCGATGCAATTCGAGCGCAGCGGCGAGGCGCTCGCGCAGACGCGCAACGTGCGGATCGGGCAGCGACGAGAGGAAATTGCCGAAGGAACTCGCACGGCTGAACGACAGCACGTCGTCGACGTTGTCGAATGCGTCGTCGAACTCGCGAATCTCGTTGAGCATGGGCTCGAACCCCACGGAAGCCAGCAACGTTGCCGTGCTTTCGCGCGTCAGCTTGTTCGGCGCGCCGATCTCCGCGTGCTGCGAGGCCGGGTCGTCGGCGATCAGCGCGTGCAGCACGCGATGCAGATCGTGCGGCACGTCAGCGGGCATGGTCGTGAAGCCGATCCGGCCGCCGGGCTTCAGCACGCGCCACGCTTCGCGCAACGCCTCTTGCTGGTCCGGTATCCAGTGAATCACGCTGTTCAGATAGACGACGTCGAAGTGCGCGTCGGCGATTTCCGCGAGGTTTTCCGCGCGGCCGACGCGCGCCGCGAAACGGCCTTGCGCGCGTTGCAGCGCGCGTTCGACGCGTAGCGGCAATGGATCGATGCCGAGCACTTCGCCGCGCGCGCCGACGCGCTGCGCGGCCGATTCCGTCAGGCGGCCCGTGCCGCAGCCAATGTCGAGCACGCGTTCGCCTTCGCGCAGGTCGAGCGCGTCGAGCAGTTGCAGACCGTGATTGAACTGGCGGGTGCCGAGGCGATCGTATTCGTCGGCAAGCGTGGCTGAATCGAGCTGCAGGCTGGGTGCTTTCGACATGGGAATGAGCGCAGTGGTCGTCTTTGAGCGCTCATTCTTGTCGACGCAGTACGGGACGACAAGAAAGCATTCGAGCTATGGATATGCGCTGCGATGCTTTCCTGTCACGTTCTGGTGCAAATGCGGCTGTTATCGTGAACGCGTATCTGCAAGAGTGAATAATGCGGATGCCTGATCCATCGATTCGCCGCTAACGTGGGTCAATGCGCCTCGTTCGTCAATGCCTCGCGTTCCAGTTCGCGCAGCGGAATGTGACGTACATCGCGCCCCTTGACGACGAACACGACAAATTCGGCAATGTTCTTGGCGTGATCGCCAATGCGCTCCAATGCCTTCGCGATGAACAGGTATTCGAGCGCGACCGTAATGGCGCGCGGCGCCTCGTTCATGTGCGTCGCGAGCCGCTCGACGAATGCGCGGAACACGTCGTCGATGGCCTTGTCGTCGCGCACGATTTGCGCAGCGGCGGCGGCGTCCATGCGCGCAAACGCATCGAGCACCCGATGCAGGATCGACGACGCCAGTTCACCGCACTGCTTCAGTTCGGCCAGCGAGATGGGCGGCGTTCCGCCATGTTCGTCGACGCGCCGCATGCGCTTGGAGATCTTGCGCGCTTCGTCGCCCATGCGTTCGAGGTTGGTGACGCACTTCGACATGGCCATCAATAACCGCAGATCGCGTGCGGCCGGCTGCCGCCGTGCGATCACACGGTGTATTTCTTCGTCGATTTCGATTTCGAGCGCGTTCAGTTCGCGCTCACTGGCGCGGATGTCTTCGACGAGCGCGGCGTCGTAGGCGTCGAGCAACGACAGACAGCGGGTGATTTGCCGTTCGACGACGCCGCCCATTTCCAGCAGCCTGGTCGATAGCATGTTGAGCGCGGCGTCGAACTGACTGGAAAGATGCTTGTCGGACATGATGCGCCTCCTTGCCACGCAGGCTCTATGTAACGTGATGCGGTACTGCTGCTTGCCGCCGCATCACGTCGAATTCCACGGCGCAGAAAACCGTATATATCGTTTCATGTTAACGGCGCAAAAACGCACATGCAAGCGGGGTTATACCCACGTGCAAGCTCGCGTTGCCCGTGGGCAACGGGTTGCGGAGGCAGGGAAGGGTCCGCGGCCGTCCGCAGACGGCCTGACGGTCATGACGGCATTTATTTGCCGACGGGCGGGATCGGAATCATCCCGGGGAAGACATAGGCCTGCAACATCGCGATCACGCCGATCAAGGCGGCGCCGGCAATGGAATGGAAGAACACCGTGCGGAAAATCGGCCCAAGCGCGAACGAACGCTCCTTCGGATCGTCGTAGCAAGCCGCGCAGGCGACCATGATGGACTGCGCGTCGATCATCTTGCCCATCACGCCGCCCGTCGAGTTTGTCGCCACGATCAGGATCGGGTTCAGGTTGAGCTGCTGCGCCGTGATGCGTTGCAGGCTGCCGAACAGCGCATTCGACGCCGTGTCGGAGCCCGTCAGGAACACGCCGAGCCAGCCGAGGAACGCCGCGAAGAACGGATAGAGCACGCCCGCCCCCGTGAACGCGAGGCCGAGGACGGCGTCGGTGCCCGAGTAGCGTGTGAGAAATCCCAGGCCCAGCACCTGGGCGATCACCAGCACGGGTATTTTCATCCGGCGCATGGTCTGAACGAAGGCATCTTTCCATTGCGTGGCGCTCAGCCTCAGCACGAGGCCGGACAGCACGGCTGCGACGAACACGCCCGTCCCCGCCGCCGACAGCCAGTTGATCGTGAAGCGCGCCGCTTCCGCTTTTGCGTTGGCGGCCACGACGGGCGGCATCCGCTGCACGAGGTTATGCAGCGCGGGCATATCCCAGACGGGCAGCGACAGCGTGCCTTTGAACGGCGAGCCGAGCAGCGTCGTCGAAAACGTCACGCTTGCGAACAGGTTGTTGAGCAGCTTCTTGAACTCCGGCACGCCCCACAGCGCGCAACAGGCGATCAGGATCACCCATGGCATCCAAGCATAGATCGTTTCCGCCGCCGAATACCTGTACTTCCATTCGCTGCGGTCCGTCGTGACGGATGTCGCGCTGTCGCCGGCGCGCGCGAGCGCCTCGCGTTCATCGCGCAGCAGAAAGCGCGTTTTCGGATGCCACACGAAGCGCAGGAACAAGGCCGTGCAGATCACCGAGAACACGCCGGATACGACGTCCGTCATCAGATGCAGCGCGGGGCTGCTCGACGCATAGAACTGCATCAGCGCGAACGATCCGCCCGCGCACAGCATCGCGGGCCAGACTTCGAAGACTTCTTTCCACGATCCGCCTTCCATCTTCACGAAGGTCGCGACCAGCCAGAAGGGCACGAGGACCGAGACGAACGGCAATTGATGGCCCGCCATCGCCGACAGCGTGACCTGATCGAGCTCGCTCACGGCCGCCAGCGTGACGATCGGGGTGCCGATCGCGCCCCAGGCGACGGGTGCCGTATTCGCGAGCAGATTGAGCACGGCGGACTGGAAAGGCCGGAAGCCGAGCCCGACCATCACGGCGCCCGCGATCGCGACGGGCGTGCCGAAACCCGACGTACCTTCGATGATCGCGCCGAACGAGAAGGCGATCAGCACGCATTGCAGCCGCCTGTCGAAGGAAATGTGGACGATCGACTCCTTGACGATCTCGAACTTGCCCGTCACGACGCTCATCGTGTACAGGAACATCGCGGCGAGCACGATCCAGATGATGCCGAGAAAGCCGGAAAGCGAGCCGAGCGCAAACGCGGAAACGGCGGACGCCACTGGCATCCGGAAGACCAGGCACGAGATGATGAACGCGGCGATGACGCCGAAAAACGCCGCATACGGCGCGGAGATGCCCAGATGCACGTTGCCTTGTGCATCGCGATGGCGGTGCAGCGCGATGAAGTACAGCAGCGTCAGAATCGGGATCGCGGCAACGATCGTGGAAAGGAATGCATTGCCCAACGGGTTATAGGTCTGCTGGTACATGGCTTTCCTTTTTGATCCGGGGATTCACGTTCATCCGCCGACGGGCGACCGCGCCGGAGCGGCCCTCGATCCTTACAGACTGCCGACCGATGCTTGTGGTATAGCGGGCCGGATCGTCGATTGCAAGTTTTGTGGCCGCTGCGGCGCATCTTTGCGGGTGTTGCGGACGAGAAAAGGAATGTCGATGCTGCGCGGGGCACAAAAGACAGCGCGGTGTATTGCCGCTTTAACAACGGCAATCACACCGCGCATTCAACAGACGCAACCGCTGCAGCCGCTGCAGCCGCTCAAGCCAGATCGAAGCGATCCAGATTCATCACTTTGACCCACGCTGCGACGAAGTCGCGCGTGAACTTCTCCTGCGCGTCCTCGCTCGCATAGACCTCGCTCAGCGCGCGCAACTGCGCATGCGAGCCGAAGATCAGATCGACACGCGTGCCCGTCCACTTCACTTCGCCCGTGCGGCGGTCGGCGCCTTCGAACACCTCGCGCGCGGGCGTCGTAGGCGTCCATTCCGTGCCCATGTCGAGCAGGTTGCGGAAGAAGTCGTTGGTCAGCGTTTCCGGCCGTTTCGTGAAGACACCGTGCGAATCGGCGCCCGTGTGCACGTTCAGCACGCGCAAACCGCCGATCAGCACCGTCATCTCCGGCGCCGTCAACGTCAGCAGCTGTGCCTTGTCGATCAGCAAGGCTTCCGCCGGCACGTTGTACTTGCCCTTGAGGAAGTTGCGAAAGCCGTCGGCGACCGGCTCCAGCACAGCCATGGATTGCACGTCCGTCTGTTCCTGCGATGCATCCATGCGTCCCGGCGTGAACGGCACGCTGACTATGTGCCCGGCATTTTTCGCGGCCTGTTCGATCGCCGCGCCGCCCGCCAGCACGATCAGATCGGCGAGCGAAATCTTCTTGCCGCCCGTCGCTGTGCCGTTGAACTCGCTCTGAATGCCTTCGAGCGTTTTCAGCACCTTCGCCAGCTGCTCGGGCTGATTGGCCGCCCAGTCCTTCTGCGGGGCAAGGCGGATGCGCGCGCCGTTGGCGCCGCCGCGCATGTCCGAGCCGCGGAAGGTCGACGCCGAAGCCCATGCCGTCGATACCAGCTGGGAGACGGAAAGCCCCGACGCCAGAACCTTCTGTTTCAGCGACGCAATGTCGCCGGCATCGACCAGCGGATGGTTCACGGCGGGAATCGGGTCTTGCCACAGCAGTTCTTCGGCGGGCACTTCGGGGCCGAGATAGCGGGTGCGCGGCCCCATGTCGCGGTGCGTCAGCTTGAACCAGGCGCGCGCGAAGGCGTCGGCGAACTCATCCGGGTTCTGCATGAAGCGCCGCGAAATCTTCTCGTACTCGGGGTCGAAGCGCAGCGAGAGGTCGGTGGTGAGCATCGTCGGCAGCAGCTTTTTCGATGGATCGTGGGCATGCGGGATCGTCGCCGTCGCGCCCTTGGCGACCCACTGGTTCGCGCCGGCAGGACTCTTGGTCAATTCCCATTCGTGGCCGAACAGGTTCTGGAAGAAGCCCATGCCCCACTGTGTCGGTGTGGCCGTCCACGTGACTTCCAGGCCGCTCGTGATCGTGTCGCCGCCCTTGCCGCTGCCGAAGCTGCTTTTCCAACCCAGCCCCTGGTTTTCCAGCTCGGCTGCTTCGGGTTCGGCGCCGACATTATCGGCGGGACCGGCGCCGTGCGTTTTGCCGAACGTATGGCCGCCTGCGATCAGCGCGACGGTTTCCTCGTCGTTCATCGCCATGCGCGCGAAGGTTTCGCGGATGTCGTGCGCGGCGGCGAGCGGGTCGGGATTGCCGTCCGGGCCTTCCGGGTTCACATAGATCAGACCCATCTGCACAGCGCCGAGCGGGTTCTCCAGATGCCGCCCGCTATCCGTGCGGCTGGCTTCTTCGCCGTGCAGTTCCTCGTCGGCGACGAGCACGCCTTCGTCGCTTGCGTCGCGGGGCGCGGCGCCTTTTCCGTAGCGGACGTCACCGCCCAGCCAGGTTTTTTCATTGCCCCAGTAGACGTCCTGATCCGGCTCCCACGTGTCCTCGCGACCGCCCGCGAAGCCGAAGGTCTTGAAGCCCATGGTTTCGAGCGCGACGTTGCCGGACAGGATCAGCAGATCCGCCCACGAAATTTTCTGGCCGTATTTCTGCTTGACCGGCCAGAGCAGGCGGCGGGCTTTATCGAGGCTGACGTTGTCCGGCCAGCTGTTGAGCGGCGCGAAACGCTGCTGGCCGCGGCCGCCGCCTCCGCGTCCGTCTCCCGTGCGGTAGGTGCCGGCGCTATGCCATGCCATGCGGATGAACAGCGGTCCATAGTGGCCGAAGTCGGCGGGCCACCAGTCCTGCGAATCCGTCATCAACGCCGCGAGGTCTTTCTTGACGGCGGCGAGGTCGAGGCTCCTGAACGCCTCGGCGTAGTCGAAATCCTTGTCCAGCGGATTGGACCGGCTGGAATGCTGGCTCAGCAGGTCCAGCCGAAGCTGCTTCGGCCACCAGTCGCGGTTGGTCGTTCCGCCGCCGGCGGCATGAATGAACGGGCACTTTGCGTCGTTTGACATGCGTCGTCTCCTTGGGAGGATGTCTCCACTCTACGTTTTGCGTTGGTGTCGGGCTCGCGCGACAGATCGGCCGCCCGCGCCGGTGCGTCGGCCTGCTGCGCTCACGCTTGTCGCTGCGTTGTCGCCTCATCGGTCCAGCTTCAATATATGCGACGGCGAAGGGCAACTGAATTCGTTTGCGGCAATGCCATCAATAGCTCGCCGCTATAGCGCGGGAGCGGATTCGCAGCGGCCGTGAGCGTGATCGACGGAATGCCAGCAAGAGGATTTTTCTGCAACGCGCTCGGCATTACGCCGCGCACGCTGGAGATCTTCGACGATGTGGGAATCGTTGATCGCGCAATCGAGACCGGTGTCTGGTTCGCGGGCGTTTAAAGGTGGGTCGACGGGGCGATGATGCCTGCGCGCAGCATGCATGTACCCGAGCAGGGCTTGCCGTTCATTCTCCCGCCGAAGCGTTGTTGCGGCGAAACAAAAACGCTTGCATTACACGAATAGGGGTTTATACTGACCTCTGTCTCCTCCATGTCTCCTCCTGATATGGATTCAGCCCACCGCTTGGTGGGCTTTTCTTTTTGTCCCCTCGGTATGCGCACGGCGCGTCGGCTTTTGAGTCAAGGGCCGAAGAATGTCTGGCAAAAGTGGCCGGGTGCGCGGCACTGTCCCGTTTCTGTCTGACCGGCTTGCGGTTGGTCCACTGTCGAACAACCGGCGGCAAGGCAGGCCAGCAGGCAGATCAAGCCTGCGTGTGCTCGTATGAAGAACCCCAGCATGTCGCACCTCGAAGCGCATATCGCGCGAAGCGCCGGGGCTAGCGTTTGCCGCCCGCCCCGGTTCGGCGTCCCGCCAACCCGATGTTACGCGCTCGCGGTCAAGCGCTCCGGCGTCCGATAGTCATCGAGCAGGCGCGCCTTCTTTTTCGCCGCTGCCTGGATATTGCGTTCCTTCACATGACCGAAGCCGCGAATATCGTCCGGCAGACTGGCGAGCTGGAGCGCCGCAGGCAGGCGTTCAAGATCGAGGGTCGCGCAGAACTCGTCGACCAGCGCGATGTACTCCGTAATCAGTTGCCGCTCGCCGCGCCGTTCAGCCGTCTTGCCGAATATGTCGAGCGCAGTGCCGCGCAATCCCTTCATGCGTGCGAGCACACGGAAGACGGGCAGCATCCACGGACCGAAGCTTTGCTTCTGCAAATTCCCGCGTTCATCGCGCCTGGCGAGCAACGGCGGCGCGAGATGGAAACTCAGCTTGTAATCGCGGCCCGGTTCGCCCTCGAACTGTTGGCGCAGTTTGTCCAGATAAGCGGGGTCTGCGTAAAGGCGGGCCACTTCATACTCATCCTTGTAGGCCATCAGCTTCGCCAGGCTCGTCGCCACTGCGCGCGTGAGCGGCAGTTTCGCGTTGCCGGCGATTTGCGTTTCCTTCGCGCGGATACGCTCGATTACATCGCGATAGCGCTGCGCATACGCGGCGTTCTGATACGTCGTCAACAGCGCTTCACGCGATGCAATCAGCTTGTCGAGCGATTCCGGCAATTGCATGACGATCGCCTGTTGCGCGACAGCGGCCGGCTTGAGCAGCGCCTGAACAGCCGCCTCGCCATGATGCGCGATGTAACGTCCCCAGCTGAACGCCTGCTGATTCTTCTCCACCGATACGCCATTCAGTTCGATCGCGCGCACGAGGCTCGACAGTTGCAGCGGCAGCCAGCCTTTCTGCCACGCAAACCCGAGCAGCAGCGGATTGCTGTAGATCGTGTCGCCGAGCAGCTTCAGCGCGAGCGCGTTGGCGTCGATGAACGCGCATCCTTCGCCGATGCTGTCGCGCAGTCCCGCTTCCGTCTGCGTGCCCGGGAAAGTCCACTTCGGGTTCTTGACGAATTCGGCCGTCGGCGTCGCGCCGCTGTTGATCGCGGCAACCGTCACGCCATGTTGCGTGCGGGACAGCACATCGTTCGACGCCGACACGATCGCATCGCAACCGATCACGAGCCGCGCTTCGCCCGTCGCAATGCGTGTCGCGTGCAACGCGTCGGGCGAGGACGCGACCTGCACATGGCTGAGCACGGCGCCGCCCTTTTGCGCGAGGCCCGCCATGTCGAGCACCGTGACGCCCTTGCGTTCGACATGCGCAGCCATGCCGATCAGGCCGCCAATCGTCACGACACCCGTGCCGCCCACGCCCGTCACGAGAATGCCGTACGGTCTCGCGAGCGCGGGGAGCGACGGCATCGGCAGCGTGTCGAACTCTGCGCTGACAGCGCCGCTGCCACGCGCGGCCTGGGGCTTGCGAAGCTGCGCGCCTTCAGCCGTGACGAAGCTCGGGCAAAAGCCCTTCACGCACGAAAAGTCCTTGTTACACGACGACTGGTTGATCTTGCGCTTCGTGCCGAGCGGCGTATCGAGCGGCTCGACGGACAGACAGTTCGATTGCACCGAGCAATCGCCGCAGCCTTCGCACACGGCGTCGTTGATGAACGCGCGGCGCGCCGGGTCGGGATACGCACCGCGCTTGCGGCGCCGCCGTTTCTCGGTTGCGCAAGTCTGATCGTAGATCAGCACCGTGGTGCCGGGCATGTCGCGCAGCGCGCGTTGCACGGAATCGAGTTGATCGCGATGATGGACATCCACACCCTGCGGCAACACGATGCCCGAGTGATACTTTTGCGGCTCGTCAGTGACGATGACGATGCGCTTCGCGCCCTCGGCATGGACCTGATGCGCGATCTGCGGCACGGTCAGCACGCCGTCGACGGGTTGGCCGCCCGTCATCGCGACGGCGTCGTTGTAGAGAATCTTGTAGGTGATGTTCGCGTTCGCCGCGATGGCCGCACGAACCGCGAGCAGACCCGAATGGAAGTAGGTGCCGTCGCCGAGATTGACGAACACATGCTTGTCGCCGGAGAAATGCATCTGGCCGATCCACGCCACGCCTTCGCCGCCCATCTGGCTGAAGGTTTCCGTCTTGCGGTCCATCCACATCGACATGTAGTGACAACCGATGCCCGCGAGCGCGCGCGACCCTTCGGGCACGTTAGTCGACGTGTTGTGTGGGCAGCCGGAGCAGAACCACGGCTTGCGTTCGACGGACACGCGCGGCTTCGCCGCTTCGCGTTCTTTGGCTTCGATGATCGCGACGCGCGCCAGCATCCGCGCCCGCACGTCGGCGGGCAGATCGGCGCGCGACAGACGCCGTGCCACGGCCTTCGCGATCAGCGCCGGCGACAGTTCGTAATGCGCGGGCAACAGCCAGTCGCCTCGCGGCACCGACCATTCGCCGCCTTCATTGTTGCGCTCGTCGAACTTGCCATAGATCTTTGGCCGCACGTCCTCGCGCCAGTTGTATAGCTCTTCCTTCAGCGCATATTCGAGAATCTGGCGCTTTTCTTCGACGACGAGAATCTCTTCCAGGCCAGTCGCGAACGCGCGGGCATCCTGCGCATCGAGCGGCCACACGCAGCCTACTTTCAGCACACGCAAGCCAATTTGAGCGCACGTGTCTTCATCGAGACCCAGGTCGCTGAGCGCCTGGCGCACGTCGAGATAGGCCTTGCCCGCCGTGATGATGCCGAAGCGCGGCGTCGGCGAATCGATCACGATGCGGTTCAGCTTGTTCGCGCGGATATAGGCGAGCGCCGCATACCATTTCTCGTCGAGCAGCCGCGCTTCCTGCGCAAGCGGCGCGTCCGGCCAGCGGATGTTCAGGCCGCCCTCGGGCATCGCGTAATCGGTCGGCGTGACGATTTCGACGCGATCCGGATCGAGATCGATCGACGCCGTGGATTCGATCACGTCCGTCACGCACTTCATCGCCACCCATAGGCCCGAATAGCGGCTCATCGCCCAGCCGTGCAGCCCGTAATCGAGGTATTCCTGCACGTTCGCCGGATACAGCACGGGAATGCCCGCCGCGATGAACGCGTGCTCCGACTGATGCGCAACCGACGACGACTTCGCCGCGTGATCGTCTCCGGCCAGCACGAGCACGCCGCCGCGCGCGTCGCTGCCGGCGGAGTTCGCGTGCTTGAAGACATCGCCCGTGCGGTCGACGCCGGGGCCTTTGCCGTACCACATGCCGAATACGCCGTCGCGCGTCGCGCCGGGCCACAGGTTGATCTGCTGCGTGCCCCACACGGATGTCGCGGCCAGATCCTCGTTGACGCCGGGCTGGAAGACGATGTCGTTGGCCTGCAGATGCTTTTTCGCTTTCCACAGCGACTGATCGAGCGCGCCCAGCGGCGAGCCGCGATAGCCGGAAATGAAGCCTGCCGTGTTCAGCCCGGCCTTGCGGTCGCGTGCTTTTTGCAGCATTGGAAGACGCACCAGCGCCTGCGTGCCGCTGATATACACGCGGCCTTTTTCGAGCGTGTACTTGTCCTCGAGTGTCACGGGCATTTCGGACGTGTCGGGCATGTCGGCCGCTAGATCGGCTGCGACGGCTAGATCGGGCGCATTCATGGCAGGGCTGTCTCCGGGGAATGTGATTTTTCGCCGAGTATAGGAAGCCGAATTGGCATCGTAAAATCACAAATAGACAATTCTGGTATTCGAAAATCAGATGGCGTTCGATCTCACACTCCGGCAATTGCGCTACTTCGTGGCGGCGGCGCAGACAGGCCAGTTCTCGATGGCGGCGGCCAACGAGCATGTGTCGCAATCGGCGATCACCAACGCAGTGCTCGCGCTGGAAAACGGCCTCGGCACACGGCTGTTCGAGCGGCTGCCGCAGGGCGTCACGCTGACGCCGGACGGCCAGGATTTCTACAACCACGCGCGGCGCGTGCTCGACGCCGCGCGCGATGCCGTGCACAAGCCGCCGTTTCGCTCGCACGACATGCGCGGGACCGTGCGCATCGCCGCTTCGTATACGGTGCTGGGCTATTTCCTGCCCGAACTGCTGGCACGCTTTCGCGCGACGTATCCGTTCATCGAGTTCGATCTGCGCGACATGGAGCGGGCGGATATCGAGCGCGCGGTGCTCGATGGCGATGTCGAGATCGGCATGGTGCTGCTGTCGAATGTCGAAAAGCTCAGCCGGTTCGGCAGCCAGGTGCTGATCCGCTCGCGGCGGCAATTGTGGCTCGCGCCGTCGCATCCGCTGGCGCAGATGGACGCGCCGTCGTTGAAGGACATCGCGGCGCATCCGTACATCCTGATCACGGTGGACGAGGGCGAGCAGTCGACGCTGCGCTACTGGAAGAAAAAGGGGATCGCGCCGAACATCGCGTTTCGCACCAGTTCGATGGAAGCGCTGCGCGGGTTGGTTGCGCATGGCTTCGGCGTGACGGTGCTGTCGGATATGGTGTTCCGTCCGTGGTCGCTGGAAGGCAAGCGTATCGACGCGCGTCCCATCACGGACGTCGTGCCGCAAATGGACGCGGGCATGATCTGGCCGAAGGGCGCGCAGTTGAGCGGCCCGGCGACGGCGCTACAGCAGTTTCTGATTCACGCGTGCGGCACGTGAACGTTGGCGCGCAGGCGCACAGCCTTCATGCCTTCGGCGCGACCGACGCTCCCGCGATCCCATGTCGCGCCAGCGCATCGGCGACAAACCCGGAAGCCTTCATCTCTTCGACGAACGCATGCAGCGCTGCTGCCGCGGCTTGCCCACGGCTCTTCGGCGTACCCATTGCCTGCTGGATCACCATGAACCGTTCGTCGAGCAGCCGAAGTCCGCTGGCCTTCTTCGCATCGGCTTCGAGCTGCTGCTTGACGCCCGCGGCGACTTCGAGATTCTGTTCGAGGAACGTCTGCACGACGGCCGGAGACGTCGGCGCGCGCACGATCTCCGCAGCCTTCAGTTCGCGCGTCAGGAACAGGTCATACGCGCTGCCCTTGCCGACGGCGACACGGTTGTGGGCATGATCGACATCGGCATTCGTCTTCACGGGCGAGTCGTCGCGCACGAGATAGAAACCTTCGATCAACACATACGGCGCCGTGAACGCAATCGTCTCGCCGCGCAATGGGTCGACGGCGAAGAAGCCGAAATCGGCGCGCTCCTCGCTGACCGCCTGGACCGATTTGCCCGCCGTGTCGAACACGACCAGTTCCAGTTCGACGCCGAGTTTTGCGGCGAATGCGCGCGCCAGATCGACGGATACGCCGAACGGCTCGCCCGTTTGCGGGTTCTTGTTGGCGAGAATCGGATTGCCGAGATTGATCGACGCGCGCACTTTACCCGTGGGCGTGAATGCGGCGACGACGGATGGATCGATAGTCATGGATGCTCCCGTGGCGACCGCGTTCGCGGCGGTCATAAGGAATCGGTTGAAATGAGAAGTACCTCAGGAGACCAGCAGCTTGAGTGCAAGTCCAACTACACCTGAAGCAAGCACCACGGGTATCACCCCGACCTTGAACCGGAACAGCGCAATAGCGGCCACTACACCGATTACCAATGAGGGCCATTCGAATCCGCCGTGCATGCCATGTGGCCACAATACGTGAAGCGCGAAAAAAACCGCGAGGTTTACGATAACGCCGACCACTGCGGAAGTGATGGCGGTCAGCGGCGCGGTGAATTTCAGATTGCCGTGGGTCGTTTCAATGAAAGGACCGCCGAGCAGAATGAACAGGAAAGAAGGCAAAAAAGTAAAGAACGTCACGACGATGGATGCGACGACGGCGGAAGCCAGTATGGCATCTGGGCCGAACACTGCCTTGGTCCAGCCGCCAACGAACCCGACGAAGGAAACCACCATGATGAGCGGTCCGGGCGTCGTCTCGCCGAGCGCGAGGCCGTCTATCATCTGTAATCCCGTCAGCCAGTGGTAGTTGTCGACGGCGCCTTGATACACATAGGGCAACACCGCATACGCGCCCCCGAATGTGAGCAAAGCGGCTTTCGTGAAGAACCAGGCCATTTGCGTAAGCGTTCCCGTCCAGCCGTACAGAAGCGAAAGCACGGTGATGGCCGCGAGCCAGATCAGCATGAAGACCGCTAGCACGACCGCGAACCGCTTCCAGGTGAAGAGCGCATGCTGAGGGGTGGGCGTATCGTCGTCGAGGAGCGCTGGGCCAAATGCCTTGTCGGCCGACTTGTGGCCGCCGCCGACCGCAAATCTGGACGGAGCGTACTTGCCTCCAAAATGACCCAGGATGCCGGCCGCCAGGACGATGAGCGGGAACGGCACATTGCCTACGAAGATAGCGAGGAATGACGCAGCTGCAATTGACCACAGCCACGCGTTCTTCAATGCGCGGGAGCCGATCCTGTACGCGGCGAAAACGACGATGGCCGTGACCGCCGGTTTGATGCCGTAAAGCACGCCTGCGATGGCGGGAACACTGCCGAAGGCCATGTAGACCCAGGATAGTCCTATCAGGATGAAAAGCGACGGCAGGACGAACAGGCCGCCCGCGACGACGCCACCCCAGGTCCGATGCATGAGCCACCCGATGTAGGTAGCGAGCTGCTGCGCCTCGGGGCCAGGCAACACCATGCAATAGTTCAATGCGTGCAGGAATCGCTTCTCGGAAATCCAGCGTTTCCGCTCGACCAGGTCCTGATGCATGATGGCAATCTGGCCCGCTGGCCCGCCGAAGCTGATAAAGCCGAGTTTGAGCCAATACCACAGCGCTTGATTGAAGCTAACAGCCTCGACAGCATCGATGCGCTCGTTACTCATTCCGTTGTCCTGCGCCATCTGGGTCTCTTGCACTGGATACTCCACACGCGGTAGTCATGCATGGTCAGCAAGCGGCCACGCCGCGAAAGCGCGCCACGGTCGATTCAACACACCGCGCGAGCCGTGCCTCGTGGCCGGATCGCAGCGACGAATGTTCAGGCCTATCGACCCGGCAACCCGTATCGGAACGCAGGCGGGTGCGCTCATCGCCGCCGCCTGGCGGATGTTTTCTCCTGCGCGGCAAAATGAGCGAGGAGCGAGTCGAGCATCTGGCTCATTTCGGTCAGCAACTCGTCGTCGCTCAGGCCACGCTGCTTCGCGCCCGTCATCACCGCTTCGAACCCGGCAGCTTCGGGGACTGCGATGCCGCCGACGTCGAGCGAACGAACCATGCTGGAGAGTCCCGCCATGCCCGGCTCATCCTCGATGCCGAAGCTGGCGGCCAGCACCTCGAACGTCACGCGGCCGTTGATGTGCGAGAACCTCGCGCCGTCGAAATCGAAGCCCACTGCGCCCGCTGGACATTCGTCCGGGGACGCGAGCCACAGAAACTGCGCTTCGCTATCGACGAATCGCCGGATGAGCCATGCGCTGGCGACGCGGTCCACCCAAAGCTTCTGCCTGGTTGCCCAGACCCGGCCCTGGTAGTCCGCTCGCTCGACGGGCTTTATCGTGCCTACGGCCGGATGCGGCTCACCTGGGGACAACACTGCATCGGCGGCCGCTACAAAATCCTGCCAGGCTGACTGCGCGCGAATCGATGCCTCGTTCGGAAAGAAATCGATGCCAGCAATTGCTTCGAACTCCTTCCGCGTTTTGCGCAGGAGTTTGGTGATGTCGGCAGGTGCGAGACTACCGAGTGTTTTTCGCGTCTCGGTCAGTGACCGGCGCAACGTTCCGTAGTCGTCACTCCGGTCGAACAGCTGCTGCAATTCCCGATCTTGAGCGCCGTCGCGACTGCCAAACCGCAATAAGTAAGATGTCCCACCTGCCTGAGTAATGCCTTCGCACATCTCGGCCATCTCGACGCCTGCGCGCTCGTCGTCGGGGAGCAGGTACACCCCATCGCGCAGCACCGCACACCCTTTTGTTTTCAACGCCCGCCAGTAACGCATGCGCGCGGTGGCGTTGTCCGTCGGGAGGGTGAGCACGAGAAGCAGCCAATGGGTCAAGTCGTCCATGTTACGTAGACTACCCCACTGTTACGAGCGCTACAAATATTTTCTTCGATACGCGTGTGTTGCAACCGATCCTTGCTGGACAAGGCGGTTGTTAATTGGGGATACGCAGTTTATTGCGCGTCAGTCGCGTGCATTTCGCGTCAAATTGAAGAATTGCGGATGGCCGAGCGATGCTCGTTGGCCGAGACGCGAGGAAGCCTTGCTTCCGTCCTGCGTGGAGAACTTTCAAGTTTGGTGCCGACGGCGAGACTCGAACTCGCACAGCTTTCGCCACTACCCCCTCAAGATAGCGTGTCTACCAATTTCACCACGTCGGCATTCTTCTTCATTCTGGGTGCACCGGACGTCGCGTCACGGAAACCCGTCAGCCAAGGCTTAGGCCTTGCTTTGTAGCGCGCACCAACAGGCAGTGCCGCCACCCATTCAGTCATATGGGCAAGGGGGCGCAATTGTATCGACAATCCCATCGCTTTTTCAAGTGGCACGTAAGTGAGTCTGCACTTTGCAGTGAAACGGGGCCCTTAGGACACGTCGTCCATCGAAATCACTTCATTTCAACGTTTCTTGAAATATAAAAATAGAGCAGGTAAAGTAGTCGACATGGACACGATCAACGCCGTACGCGCGCTCGGCGCGCTCGCTCACGAATCCCGCCTCGCCATCTTTCGCCAGCTGGTCATTGCCGGCCCCGAAGGCATGGCAGCGGGCGAAATCGCGCAGCAGTTGGGAATCTCGCCCTCCGGCCTGTCTTTTCATCTGAAAGACCTCACGCACGCTGAACTGGTGAGTTCGCGGCAGGAGGGCCGCTTCGTCATCTACACCGCGAACTTCGATGCGATGACCACGCTGATCGGCTTTCTCACCGAGAACTGCTGCGCCGGCGTCCCGTGCGCCGCCAGCGACCTTTCCAACTGCTGTGGAGACAAGCCATGAAACGCATGCACATCCACGTCGCGGTCGAGAACCTTGCGGACAGTATCCACTTTTACAGCGCGATGTTCGGCAACGTCTTGCCGACGGTGACGAAGAGCGACTACTGCAAATGGGAGTTGACCGATCCGCCCGTGAATTTCGCTATCTCGCAACGCGGCGCGAAGCCGGGCGTCGACCACATCGGCATTCAGGTCGAAACCGATGAAGAGCTTGCCGAGATGAATGCGCGCTTCGCGGCAGCCGCACTCCCGGTTCAGCAGCAGAGCGGCACCACGTGTTGCTATGCGAAGTCCGACAAGGCGTGGACCGTCGATCCACAAGGCGTCGCGTGGGAGACCTTTCGGACACTCGAATCGGCTCCCGTCTATGGGCAGTCCCATCTCGAAGCGTTACCCGCGAATGAATCCACGGCAGCTTGCTGCGTTCCGTCCGAGACTGCAATTTCATTCCGGAGCCGCCAATGAGCGACAAACCTTATGCCGTGCTGATTCTCTGCACGGGCAACAGCGCGCGCAGCATCATGGCTGAAGCGCTGTTCAACGTGCTTGGTAAAGGCCGCTTTCGCGCTTATAGCGCGGGCAGCCATCCATCGGGAGCGGTCAATCCGTTTGCGATCGAGCGGTGCCGCGCACTGGGCTATGACACAACGCAGATGCGCAGCAAGAGCTGGGAGGAGTTCGCCGCACTGGGCGCGCCGCAGATGGACTTCGTCATCACCGTGTGCGATCAGGCCGCTGGCGAGGTCTGTCCGATCTGGCCTGGCAAGCCCATCACGGCGCATTGGGGATTTGAAGATCCCGCAGCTGTCCAGGGAACCGACGACGAGAAGCGCAAGGTCTTCGACAAGGTCTATCGACAGATCATGAACCGCGTCAACCAATTCGTGAACCTGCCTTTGCACATACTCGATCACAACGCAATCCAGCGCGAAATGCGCGCGATCGGCGAACGTCCAGCAGAAGAAGCCCATGAGCAGCACTGAAGTTCGCCCGGCCGCGCGCCCTGCAATCGGCTTTTTCGAGCGCTATCTGACGCTATGGGTTGCGCTGTGCATCGTTGCCGGTGTGGCGTGCGGGCAGTTACTTCCGCGCGTGTTTCAGACGATCGGCCGTATGGAAGTGGCGCACGTCAACGTACCAGTCGGGGTACTGATCTGGATCATGGTCATCCCGATGCTCGTCAAGATCGACTTCGCGGCGATGAAGCAGGTCGGCAGCCAGTGGCGCGGCATCGGCGTGACGCTTGTGGTCAACTGGCTCGTCAAGCCGTTCTCGATGGCGCTACTCGCCTGGCTGTTCATTCGCCACGTGTTCCGTCCGTGGCTGCCCGTCGAGCAGCTCGACAGCTACGTCGCGGGTCTGATCCTGCTGGCCGCTGCGCCCTGCACGGCGATGGTGTTCGTGTGGTCGCAACTGTGCAAGGGCGATCCGTATTTCACGCTGTCGCAAGTCGCGCTGAACGATTCGATCATGATCGTGGCGTTCGCTCCCCTCGTCGCGTTGCTGCTCGGCTTGTCTGCGATTACGGTGCCGTGGGATACGCTGATCGCGTCCGTCTGTCTGTACATCGTGATTCCCGTCGTCCTCGCGCAGTGGCTGCGGCGCCGGCTGCTCGCGCGCGGCGAACTGCATTTTCGCAGCGTCGTTGCCAGCCTCGGCCCATGGTCGATATGCGCCTTGCTGGCGACGCTGGTCCTGCTGTTCGCGTTTCAAGGCCAGGCGATCGTCGCACAGCCGTTGGTGATCGCGATGCTTGCCGTGCCGATCCTCGTTCAGGTGTTTCTGAACTCGGGGCTCGCCTATCTGCTCAATCGCCGGCTTGGGGTCGCACATTGCGTGGCTGGACCATCCAGTCTTATCGGAGCGAGCAACTTTTTCGAACTCGCGGTCGCCACGGCAATCAGCCTGTTCGGTTTCCACTCGGGCGCCGCCCTCGCGACAGTAGTCGGCGTATTGATCGAGGTGCCCGTGATGCTGCTGGTTGTCGGCATCGTGAACCGCTCGCAGGCGTGGTACGAATCAGGGCACCGGCAAGCCGCGCCCAGCCTTTGGAGAAACTGACCATGCTGGACGATCTGCCGAACATCAGCGCTCCGCACCTCGAAACACCGCAACTAGAGAAACTGACGCCTACGACGCCATCGACGCATCCGCCGCGCATCCTGCTGCTGTATGGGTCGCTGCGGGCCACGTCGTACAGCCAGTTGCTTACGCTCGAAGCCGAGCGCATTCTTCGGCATTTCGGCGCGGACACACGGGTATTCGATCCCCACGGCCTGCCGCTCGCCGATAGTGTCCCGGCAGACCATCCGAAGGTCGTCGAACTGCGCAAACTGTCGGAGTGGTCCGAGGGGCAGGTATGGTGCAGCCCCGAGCGTCACGGCAACCTGACGGCCGTGTTCAAGAATCAGATCGACTGGCTGCCGCTCGAAAGTGCGGGCATACGGCCGACACAAGGCCGCACGCTCGCGGTCATGCAGGTATGCGGCGGCTCGCAGTCCTTCAACGCGGTGAACGCGCTGCGCGTGCTCGGCCGCTGGATGCGGATGGTGACGATCCCGAATCAGTCGTCGGTCGCGAAGGCCTACCAGGAGTTCGATTCCGACGGCCGGATGAAACCCTCTGCCTACTACGACCGCGTGGTCGACGTCATGGAAGAACTGTTCAAATTCACGCTGCTTGTCCGCGATCGTTCGGACTATCTGACAGACCGCTATAGCGAACGGAAGGAGGCAGCGCCCGCGCCGGCGAGCACGCTCGCCAGCGCGGCGATGCGGCACGAAGCCAGTTCGGGTGCCGACACCGACGACAGCGAAACGGAATGAGCGCGGCCACGTTTGCGCAAAGATAAAGGCGTGGGCGCCCAGATTGTTTCGTGTGCGTCGGTCTGTGACGATTTCGCTTCGCGCCCGTCACCGCGTTCGCTTCGCGCGCGGCTTACCTGCCGCATCGCCATTCGGGCTTTCGCCTTCCTGCGGGTCTTCGCTTTCCAGTTGCCGCTTGTCGGACTGCTCGAGCGGGGGCTCGGCGGGCGCGTTGTCCGCGCCCTCGGCCTCGATCTGCCGGCGGGCCGTGTCCCAATACTCGTCGGCGTGTTTCCTGGGGTCGTCGTCCCGCTCCCACAGTTGATACGCACGTTCGCGAATCCGTTGGTCGGTGCTGCGTTCGCCTTCATGTTCAGCCATGTCGTTCTCCCGGGAGCAATAGCGCCTTGGCATTGAGCATTCGCGATGCCTGATCCCGGAACAGCCGCCGCCATCTCATCCGAGACTTTCGACGGCGGCGTCCGCCTGCGCGTCGTCCCTGTCGCGCGGGCCGCGAAGGCCGAAATGCCTGGCGAGCGTATCGACGACGTTCTCCGCCATGCTCCGCCGCGTTTCGCCCGTCGCCGAACCGATATGCGGCGTCAACACGACTCTGCGGTCGTGTATCAGCGCTTCGGGGACGATGGGCTCGTGCTCGAAAACATCGAGCGCCGCGCCCGCAATCCCGTCTTGCGCCAAAGCGGCAATCAGCGCCGCCTCGTCGACCACGGGTCCGCGCGAAATGTTCACGAGATACCCGCGTGGTCCGAGCGCATCGAGCACGGCTGCATTGACGAGATGATGCGTGGCAGGAGAAAGCGGGCAGGTCAGAATCAGCATGTCGCAATCGCTCGCGAGACGAACGACGTCGTCGTAGTACGGAATATCGACCGGTTTCCGGCTCGGGCCGAAATACGCGAGCTTCGAGCCGAATGCCTGCAGGCGCTTCGCGATTGCAGACCCGATCGTGCCCAGTCCGACAATCCCGACTTTCATGCGCGAGAGGGAACGTCCAAGCGGATACTGTCCGTGCGCGGGCCACGTTGCCGTACGGACGAAGGCATCCGCGTTGATGAAGTCGCGGGTGACGGCAAGCGCCAGACCGACGGCTGCATTCGCGACGTCTTCGGCCAGAATGTGCGACGTGTTTTCGATTGCGATGCCGCGCGACGTGGCTATCTGCACGTCCAGATTGTCGAGACCTGCGCTGTAGCTCGAAATGATCTCGACAGCAGGCACGGCATCGAGGAACGCTGCATCGATCTTCGTCTTGCGCAACGCAATGCCGCGCACTTGATGGCCATGCTTCGCCAGAAGCGCAGCGGCGGCTCCGGGATCTTTCGGCAGATCGATAACATTGAAAAGCGCCCTGAGTTCCGCACGGGTCCACTCGGGCAATTCCGCCGCGTTGAGTACGGTTGGCTTCAGCGTGTCCAGTTGTTGCATAGCTCGATTTCCATTAAATGCCGGGCGCGCGCATCTGCACGCGCTTGATATTGCCCATGAACAGCAGGTAAACGACAGCCGCGACGAGGCAGTGCGCAGCGACGAAGTACAGCCCGACCGTATAGCCGCCCGTTGCCTGCACGATGTAGCCGAACGCGATCGGCGTGACGATGCCGCCAATGTTGCCCACGCAATTGAAGATCGCACCCGCGAGGCCGACCGCTTCGCGCGGCGCCGTGTCGCTGACGATGGCCCACGTGCCCGCGCCGGCAGCCGTGCCTTTGCCGAAGAACGCGAGCGTCATCAGCAGCACGATCGCGAGATTGCTCTCGGTGAAGGCGGACAGCACGAGGCAGCAGCCCACCAGCATGCCGGCGATATACGGAGTCTTGCGCGCCCACGACACGCTCCAGCCGTGACGGATGAGCAGGTCGGAGATCGTGCCGCCCGCAATGCCGCCGAGAAAACCGGACACGGCGGGAATCATCGTCGCGAAGCCTGCTTGCATGACGTTCATGCCACGCGCCTGCACGAGATAGATCGGGAACCACGTGATGAAGAAATAGCTCAGCGCGATGGTGCAATACTGGCCGATATACGAGCACCACAGCATCCGGTTGCCGAGCAGCGTCCGCACGAGCGCCCACGACACGGCAGGGCGCGCCTGCAGTTCGTGTTTCGAGTCGATGTCGATCATCGCGCCGCCCGCAATGATGTGATCGAGCTCGCCCGACGACACACGCGGATGGTTGCGCGGTTCGTGCATGACGACGGCCCACAGGCCAGCCGCCGCAATGCCGATGAGTCCAAGTGCGATGAACGGCGAAGGCCAGCCGAACTTCCCGGTGAGCCAGCCCGCGAAAGGCGAGAAGATCGCCACCGCGAAGTACGAAGCGGAAGCGAACAGCGAGGTGGCGAGCCCGCGCTCTTCCTTCGGGAACCACATGACCGCGACGCGGCCGTTAGCCGGGAAGCTCGGCGCCTCGATCAGACCGAGTGCGAAGCGCAGCGCGAACAGCAGCGCAAGCGCAACGGAGACATCCGACGTGACGTTGCCGATGAAGCCGACCAGCATGGTCGCGATCGACCACAGAACAAGCGTTGCGCCATACATCTTCTTGGTGCCGAGCCGGTCGAGCAGCAGGCCGCCGGGAATCTGGCCCACCACATAAGCCCAGCTGAATGCCGACAGCACATAGCCCAATTGCACGTGATTCAGGCCGAATTCCTTCGCGATGCCGGGACCCGCAATCGACAGGATCGCGCGGTCCGCATAGGCGATCGTCGCCAGCAGCAGGATCGTCGCGAGGATCGAGTAGCGCGTGCGCGTCATGCGCGCCGAGGCCGTCGATATATACTGGGTCGTTCGTTGTGAAGCCATCGTGTCTCCTCCTTGTGCACGCGTCGTGCGGATCTTTTTGATGTGTTTGTGTGTTGCATTAAACCGGCGGCACCTATGAGCGTCAACCTTGATTGAGTCAATCAACGTGATGAAGAACTGGATGACACAGGAGGAGGCGTGCGCCGCGCTCAGCGTGCGCAAGCAGACGCTATACGCCTATGTCAGCCGCGGTCAGATCGAGGTGCGCTGGGACCCGGATCACATCAGCCGCAAGCTGTATCGCGCATCGGATATCTCGATGCTGATGAAAAAGCGCGATCTGGGGCGCGCGCGCAAGAACATCGCGGCCAGCACGATGGCGTGGGGCGAGCCGATCATCAATACGCATATCTCGACCATCGTGCGTGGCAGGCTGTATTACCGCGGCACGGACGCGATTCAGATGGCCGCGACCGCGACGCTGGAGGAAGCCGCGCAACTGTTGTGGGATTCGGCTGAACGGCCGCACTTTCCGGCTTGCGCGCCGCGCCCGATGGAAGGCGCTGCAAGAGCGCGCGCCTTTGCCGCAATGAGCAGGGCGGCGGCAGACGAAGGTTCGGTGCATGCGCCTGAGGTCGAGCGCGCGCACGAACAGGCGGCCGGACTGATCGGCCGTCTCGCCAGTGCTTTTGTCGGGCTTGATTCGGACGACGGGCCGCTGCATCTGCGCATCGCGAGGGCATGGCGGGCTGAGCGGCACGCGGAGCTTTTGCGCCATACGCTCGTGCTGCTCGCGGATCAGGAACTGACCAGCTCGGCTTTTGCTGCGCGTGTTGCTGCGTCGACGGGGGCGTCGCTGGGTGCGTGCATGCTGGCGGGACTTGCCGCTTTCTCCGGGCCGCTGCACGGCGACGCGATTGCGCGAGTGCATGCACTGATAGACGAGGCGCGCCATTCAGGCGCCGAACATGCCGTGCGAAGGCGGCTCGCCGGCAGCGAGCCGTTGCCCGGTTTTGGACATGAACTCTACCCGCAAGGCGATCCGCGAGCAGCCTGTCTGCTGTCGATGCTGACGCCATCGCAAACGACGAGCGAGCTGATTGCTGGCGTGGACAGCGTGACAGGCAGGCAGCCCACCATCGATATTGCGCTTGCTGCGCTCGTCGAGCATTGTCAGTTGGAGCGAGACGCGGCCTTCGCTCTGTTTGCGATCGCGAGAAGCGTAGGCTGGGCCGCGCATTCCATCGAACAGATGACGAGCGGCAGTCTGTTGCGTCCTCGCGCGCACTACGTCGGGCCTGCCGTCGCCGAAGGGGACGACGCCGAAGCCTGAGGCCGGCCTACCAGCGCAACAGCTTCGGCCCCAGCCACGCGCCGATGCACGCGGGCAGCAACATCCCGATCGCGTACCACACGCTCCAGAACGCCGGGCTCATCTCCGGGCAATGCAGGCAATAGACGATCGTCGCAGTGGAACTTGCAAGCAGCCCGGCGACAGCACCCGCGAGCCGCAACTGAGTCGGAGCGAGCGATTTCACCGCCCAGAACACGGCAGGAAACGTCGGCACCGACAGCAGCACGATGTTGAACGGGCAGGTGCGCCACGTGTGACCGAGCACGATCGGCAAGCGCGCGCCGGGCGCCGCGCTGTCGAGGACCATCATGCTCGCGATCCACACCGCGACGAACGGCAACGCAATGATCGCCCACGAATAGCCGGCGCGCGCGCCCGGCCGGCCGAGCCGCATCACGGCGAGCATCGCGCCCACGGCGATGGCGAGCGGATACGCCAGCTTTGCCCAGAAGATCGTGGTACGCGCGACGCTGCCCAGATCGTGCCGCACGCCGAACACCACGCTCATCAGGATCAGCGAGCCCAACGCGCCGAGCAGAAGCGCCTGGATGAAGCGGCGCGCCACCGCGCCGCGCTCGATACGCGTCACCTGGTTCGACAGGAGGCCAATGAGGTCGTCGGTCTTCATCGCAGCCCCCGAATGAGCGCGGACAGCGCCTTGAGACCTCTATGCACGCCGACCTTCACGGCCGATTCGGACAGGCCCGTGATACGCGCCGTCTCCGTCACCGACAGGCCTTCGAGTTTCATGTGAACGATGGGCAGCCGCTGCTTGTCGGGCAGATGTTCGAGCAGCTTGCCGATGTCGTGACGCGCCTGAGCGGGTTCGTCGTCGGTGTCGGCGAGCAGCTCGGCGTAATCGTCGAGCGGATCGTTCAGGGATTCGCGGCGTGCGCGCGAGCGGAAGAAATCCATCAGCTTGTAGCGGGCGATTGCGTGCAGCCAGGCAGTCAGAGGTTCGTCGGGGCGATAGGTGTGCCGCGCGTTGTGCACCGCGAGCAGAATCTCCTGGACGAGGTCTTCGACGTCGTCGCGATAGTGCGGAATGCGCCGGCGCAGAAAGCCGCGCAAATGCCGCGTAAGTGCTTGCAGAAAGCTGCGATAAGCGTCGGCGTCGCCGTCGAGACCGCGCACGAACAACGCTTTCAGGCGGCTTTCCGCTTCTTGCAACATGGCTCCCTTATTGGCAGAACGGCGAGGCGACGAGCCGTGCGCGTGGCTCGCTACCGCAGCGATCGGGGCGCTGAGCTTCAGATCGAGCGTTTCGGCATAGCCGAAGCCGTGATGCGCAACTATAGCGCGGTCGTCGTCCATCGTCGTCATCCGCCTCCTTTACCGGGTTAATTCGCCCCTAAGCCGGTTTCGGTTACACCGAGCGAAAATTTTTTCGAGCGGAGTGAATTGACCAAATAAGCACGCGAGGCTGTAACCAATTCCGTGTCCCCGACGAATTGACGTGTATCCGACCGTCATGGTGATCGACATGGACACGATGAAAGCGACCCTCACTCCGGCGCGCGAAACCGCACCGCGCAACGCGCCGATCCATCCGCTCTGGCTGCGCATCACGCATTGGCTCAATGCTGTTGCCGCACTCGTGATGATGTTCTCCGGCTGGCGCATTTATGACGCGTCGCCGGTGTTTCACAACATCGTGATTCCACCGTCGATCACGCTCGGCGGCTGGCTTGGCGGCGCGCTGCAATGGCACTTCGCGGCGATGTGGCTGCTGGTGTTCAACGGCATCGTGTATCTCGCGCTCAACATCGCGAGCGGGCGCTTCGTCGCGAAGTTCTTCCCGGTCTCGCCGCGCGCCGTGCTGCGCGATTTCATCGCCGCATTGAGCGGCAAGCTCGCTCACACGGATTTGCGCCAGTACAACGCGGTGCAGAAGCTGGCGTATCTGGTCGTGATCGTCGATCTCGCGGTGCTCGTGCTGTCGGGGCTCGCGATCTGGAAGTCGGTCCAGTTTCCATTGTTGCGCGAGCTGATGGGCGGCTATGACAACGCGCGCATCGTGCACTTTTGCGCGATGGCCGTGATGGCGGCGTTCGTCGTCGTGCATGTCGCGATGGTCGCGCTCGTGCCGCGCTCGCTGCTGACGATGCTGCGCGGCCGCTGATTTTCCGCCCGAGGACACGACATGAAGACCGACGACAAATCCATGATGAAGCTCGACCGCGCAGCGATTCTCGCGGATGCGCGCCGCGAACTGGACATGCCTTCACGCCGCCTGTTCGGCAAGCGCCTGTTGACCTTGGGCGGCCTGTCGCTGCTCACAGGCTGCTCGATCACCGACGACAAATCGGTCAACGCATTTCTGACAGCCGTCTCACGCCTGAACGATCGCGCACAAGCGTTCCTGTTCGATCCGCACCAACTCGCGCCGACCTATACCGAAGCGCAGCTCACGCGGCCCTTTCCGTTCAACGCGTTCTACGGCATCGACGATGTGCCCGAGGTGAACGGCAGCGATTACCGGCTGAAGGTGAGCGGTCTCGTAACGGGGCAGCGCGTGTGGACGCTGCCTGAGTTGTACGCGCTGCCGCACGCCGAGCAGATCACGCGGCATATCTGCGTGGAAGGGTGGAGCGCGATCGGACGCTGGGGCGGCACGCCGTTCGCGGAGTTCCTGCGCCGCATCGGGGCGGATACGAGCGCGAAGTATGTCGGCTTTCGCTGCGCGGACGACTACTACGAGAGCATTGACATGCCGACGGCGCTGCATCCGCAAACCCTGCTGACGTTCGAATACGACGGCCAGCGTTTGCCCGCCAAATACGGCTATCCGATGAAGCTGCGGATGCCGACCAAGCTTGGCTACAAGAACCCGAAGCATATCGTCGAGATCTTCGTCACCAACACCTATCCCGGCGGCTATTGGGTCGATCAGGGCTACAACTGGTTCGGTGGTTCTTGAGCGCAGTGATTTTTTCTGGTTCCGGTCATGCCGGATGCCACTTTCAACCCACGAAGGAGATGAGCAATGAAACGACTGATGACGGCAGTATTCGCAGCAGCGATGGCATTAGGCACCACGGCTGCATTCGCGCAGGCAAGCGGCGCGATGGCAAACGATGCGATGAGCAAAGACAGCATGTCGCACGATGCGATGAAAAAGGACAACATGTCGCACGATTCGATGAAGAAGAGCAGCAAGATGAAGAAGCACGACGCGATGGGAATGGATCATCCCGCGTCGGGTGCGATGTCGCAGTAAGCAATCGCAACCGGACAAGCCGGGCGTGCGTGCGCGCCCGGCTGCTTTCGTCTGGTCCGTTCAGGCCTGCGCCTGAAAAACCAGATTGAACGGCGTTTGCGTCGCGCGCCTGAAACGCGTGAAACCGCCTGCAGTCACCACTTCTCTGAGCCGCGCCTCGCCCGCCTGCGCGCCGAGCGCCCTTGCGCCTTCCTGCGACAACGATGCGCCCGTGCAGATCATCGTCGACGCCGAATAAAACACGCGCCCTATCGGGTTGAGATTGTCTTCGAGGCGGTCGTTCGCAAAGGGCTCGACGATCATCCACGAGCCGCCGGGCTTCAGCGATTGCAACACGTGGGCTGCCGCGCCCGTCGGGTCGCCCATGTCGTGCAGGCAATCGAAGAAGGCGACGAGATCGTAGTCGCGTCCCGGGTATTGCTGCGCGCTTGCGATTTCGAATGTGACGCGCTCGCCGAGGCCCGATTCATCCGCAAGTTCTCGTGCTCGCTGCACGGACGGTTCGTGATAGTCGAAGCCGACGAAGGTCGCGTCCGGATAGGCCTGCGCCATCAACATCGTCGATACGCCGTGGCCGCAGCCGACATCCGCGACTTTGGCGCCGCCTCCCTTGAGTACGGCTTCGACGCCGTGTAAAGCGGGAATCCACTCGTCGACCAGATGCGCCGCATAGCCCGGACGAAAGAACCGCTCGGTGCCCTTGAACAGCGATGGATGGTGCTGATGCCATCCCACGCCCAGCCCCGTGCGAAATGCGCCTTCGAGCTTGGGCAGGCTGCGGAACATCGCTTCGGCGCAATCGGCGAAACCCGGAATGAAGGTCGGGCTGCCTTCTTCGGCAAAGCACATCGCCATTTCGTTTTCGAGCTGGTAGCGGGCGGTGTCGGGATCGTAGCGGATGAAGCCCGATGCGGCTTGCGCCGCAAGCCATTCGCGCACGTATCGCTCGGCGAGGCCGGCGCGCTCGGCAATCTGCTCCGAGGTCATCCAGCCCTGTTCGGTCATCGCCTTGTACAGGCCGAGCCGGTCGCCCAGCGCGATCAGCGGCGCCGACGCGACCGCGCCGAACTCGCCAACCATGCGCGCCATGAAGTCCTGCACCTTCTGCTCGTCGTATTGCACGTGCCACCTCCGCGAAGAAGGCAGAATTGATATGACGAAATGAGCGTCGGCCGATGCTTGCGTTTCGTCGACTTCGCCCATGCCAAGTATAGGTACTGAAAACACAGATGAAAGGCAAAGTACAGATGACGGCGGACGATCAGACGGTGTGTATGATCCGCGAACATCACCGTGTCTTCATCCATACACCGGGACTTCAGATGAGTTCAAGCAGGCAGTCCAAACGCAACCTTCCAGGCAAACACGATCTGGAATCGATGTCGGTATTCCGTTACGAGCTGCGCAAGTTCTTGCGCGTGTCCGAGGAAATCGCCAGTGCGGCGGGCATCACCACCTTGCAATATCAGTTGCTGCTGCACGTGCGCGGTTTCGAGGGGCGGAACTGGGCCACGGTCGGCGAACTGGCGGAGCGTCTGCAGGCCGCGCCGAACGGCACGGCGGCGCTCGTGTCGCGCTGTGAATCGGCCGGTCTCGTGACGCGCAAGCCTGACGCCGAAGATCGCCGCCAGGTGCAGGTGCATCTGACGCCAAAGGGCGAGCGCTGCCTGCTCAAGCTCGCAGCCGAGCACAAGGCGCATTACGGGTCGTTTGGCTGGGTATTCGGCGACACGGGCGAATAGCCCGTCTCGCGCGGGCTGCAGGCACCGAAGCGGAACATCGTGCATTTATGTCACAATGTGCCTTATTTTGCTTTTGGTCAAACTGACGTCCCGATGCGCATTCCCGTACTTCTCGACCGGCGCGCCTTGCTGCGCGGCAGGCGGCTTTGGCTGCATTACGGCGTGTTCTGGCTCGGCGCGGTTGCGACCGGGCTTGTCGCCGTCATGTACGCGCGGCTGATCGATTTCGGCTACGACACGTTTCTGCGCTACACCACGGAGTTCTGGTGGCTGCCGCTCGTGCTGACACCCGCAGTCGCGGCGCTCGGCGTCTGGATTACGCGGCGCTGCTTCGCGGGCGCTGAAGGCAGCGGCATTCCGCAAGTCATCGCGACGCTGCACGAAGGGGGCGACCTCGGCCCGCGTCTGCTGACCCTGCGCATTCTGGTCGGCAAGATCGCCGTGTCGTTTCTGTCGATTCTCGGCGGATTCACCATTGGACGCGAAGGGCCGACCATCCATATCGGCGCCGCGCTGATGTTCAGCCTGCGGCGCTTCTATCCAGCCCGCTTGCGCAGCCTGCGCGGCGCGGGCCTGGAGCGCAAGCTCGCGCTGGCCGGGGCGGCGGCGGGGCTGTCCGCGGCATTCAATGCGCCGCTCGCGGGTGTCGTCTTCGCCATCGAAGAACTGACGCGCAGCTTCGAAACGCGCACCAGCGGCGTCCTGATTACGGCGATCATCTTCGCGGGGATCGTCTCGCTAGCCTTGCAGGGCAACTACACCTACTTCGGCACGATCGATATCGACGGGCATTTTCCCGATCTGCTCGTGGTTGCCGTCGTGATGCTGGGCGTCGTGACGGGCGTGGCGGGCGGCGCGTTCTGCTGGCTGCTGCTGAACACCCATCGCTGGATGCCGGCGCGCGTCGCGGCGTGGAGAGAGGCACATCCCGTTGCATTCGGCGCTGCGTGCGGCCTCTTCATTGCGGTGATCGGTGTCGCTGCAGGCGGTCATACGTTCGGCAGCGGCTATGCGGAAGCGCGCGGCATGCTGGAAGGCAATTCGCAGCTTGGCGCGAGTTACCCGCTGCTGAAGATGGCGTCGATGGTCGGATCGTATCTGCCCGGCGCGCCCGGTGGGTTGTTCGCGCCTTCGCTCGCGATCGGCGCGGGCATCGGCAACGCGCTGCATCTCGTGTTCGCGCACACGCAACTGCCGATGCTGATCGCGCTCGGCATGGTCGGCTATCTTGCCGCCGTCACGCAAAGCCCGATCACCGCGTTCGTGATCGTGATCGAAATGATCAACGGACACGCGCTGGTCCTCTCGCTGATGGCGACTGCGCTAATTTCCAGCCAGGTGTCGAAGCTGTTTGCGCCACCGCTTTACGAAGCGCTGGCGCAGCGTTATCTCGCGAAGCAGTGAGCGCGCATCACTTATCCGGCAACGCATACGCGATCACATAGTCGCCAAGCTTCGTGCCGAACGAGCCATGTCCGCCCGCCGCGATCACCACGTATTGCTTGCCGTTCGCTTCATAGGTCATCGGCGTGGCCTGGCCGCCAGCGGGAAGCCGCGCGCGCCATAGCTCCTCGCCTGTGTCGGTGCTGTAGGCGCGCAAATAGTTATCGGCCGTCGCGCCGATGAAGAACACGTGGCCTGCCGTCGTCATCGGACCGCCCAGCATCGGCATGCCCATCCTGAACGGCAGCGGAATGGGCGCGCTATCGCGAACCGTGCCGATGCGCTTTTTCCACACCACCTCGTTGGTCTTCAGATCGAGCGCTGCCACGTAGCCCCACGCAGGCTGCTTGCAAGGCAAGCCGATCGGCGACAGGAACGGGTTCAGCTCCACGCCGAACGGCACGCCGTATTGCGGCTGGATGCCCGCTTCGGTGCCCGTCCCGCCCTGGCCGTTCGCGGGCGGCTGAATCGGGTTGTGCGGCCCGCGTGCGACGAGCTTCGATACGAACGGCAGCGCGATCGGGTTGGCGATGGCGAGTTGCCGGTCGGTATCGACGGCCAGACCGCCCCATTCGAACATGCCGAGATTGCCCGGAAAAACCAGCGTGCCCTGTTCGGACGGCGGCGTGAACGGACCTTCGTAGCGAAGCCGGTGAAAGATCACCCGGCACGCGAGCTGGTCGAACATCGTTGCGCCCCACATGTCGGCGCCCGACAGGTTCTTCGCGGGCCGGAAGGTCAGTTGCGAGTAGGGCTGCGTCGGCGACACATGGTCGCCTTCGGCCGCACCTTGCGGCACGGGCTTCTCGGGTGCGGGCACGATCGGCGTGCCGGTGCGGCGATCCAGCACGAAGATGTTGCCCGTCTTCGCAGGCGCGTAGATCGCGGGCACGACGTTGCCGTTGCGGTCGGTGATGTCGGCGATGGTCGGCTGCGCGGGCAGATCCATGTCCCACAGATCGTGATGCACCGTCTGATAGAACCACGCCAGCTTGCCCGTCGATGCATGCAGCGCCAGCAGCCCGCTCGCGTAGCGTTCATCCTGCGGCGTGCGATTGCCGCCCCAGATGTCGGGCGTCGTCACGCCCATCGGCAGATAGACGAGGTCGAGCTTCGCGTCGTAGGCGGCGGGCGCCCACGAGTTCGGAGAATTGAACGTGTACGTGTGCTGGTCGTCGGGAATGGCGTTCGGCGTGTCCGAGCCTGGATCGAACGCCCACACGAGTTTGCCTGTTTCGACGTCGAAGCCGCGTATCACGCCGGACGGCTCGCGGGTCGAATAGTTGTCCGTGACCGATCCCGCCATCACGATGATCTTGTCGGTGACGATGGGCGGCGAGGTCGGTTCGTACTGCCCCACCGTCGTCACCGGTTGCAGATGCTGCAAGTCGAGGTCGCCGTTGTTGCCGAAACCGGCGCAGCGCTGTCCCGTTGCGGCATCGACTTCGAACAGATGGCCATTGTTGACGGGCAGGATCACGCGGCGTGCGCATGCGGGCAACGCGCGTTGCGCGGCTTGGTCCTTTGCGGCGGCGGCCGCCGCCGTCTCGTAATACGACACGCCGCGGCAGGTCACGTGCTGGAAGGTCTGGTCGGCTTTCAGGCCTGGATCGAAGCGCCATTTCTCCTTGCCTGTCGCGGCGTCCAGTGCGAACAGGATCTGATGCGGCGAGCACAGATAGAGCATGTCGCCGACCTTGAGCGGTGTGACTTCGTCGGTGATTTCACCGGGATCGTTGGGGCCTTTCTTGTCGCCCGTCTGAAAGGTCCACGCGACCTGCAGATCTTTTGCGTTTTGCTGGTTGATCTGCGTGAGCGGCGAATAGCGGGTGCCCGCTTGCGTGCGTCCGTAGGCCGTCCAGTCGCCGGGGCGCGGGTCGGGCTGCGCCGGCGCCGCGGCGGCGCTTTCAGCAACCTTGCCGTTGATTTCCTGCGGGTCGTTGAATGCCGCATACGCGAGCGCCACGCCCGTGAGAACGAGGCACACGACGAGCGCAACGGCACCGCCCCGCCGCGCGGATACATCGAACAGACGGAAGACGAACGGCAACAGCAGCCAGATGCCGAACAGGACGAGAATATCGGTGCGCGGCGCGAGCGCCCAGAAATCGAAACCCGCTTCGAACACGGCCCAGATCAGCGTGCCGATCAGCAACAGCGCATAGAGCGACAACGCGAGCCCGTTGCCGCGATGGATCAGCCACGCGACGGCGAGCAACACGATGCCCGCAACGATGTAATAAGGGGTGCCGCCTATCGTGACGAGCCAGATGCCGCCTGTCAGCAGGTACAGACCGGACAGCACCGCGAACAGAACGGTCAGCCATGCGATGACGGGCGGCGACGTGCGTCCCGACAGGCCCCGGGAGGAGTTCGCTCGGTTCTCATCGTTCATGCTGTCAGCCTCCTGTTCGTGCTTGATGGCGCGTTGCGCGTGCGATGCTCAACCTGTATCGCTTAGCAACATGCGGACCTGAAAGCGTATGCGAAGTGGATCAGTGCGCAACGCGATACTCGCACGCGTGCTGTCGACTCGACTCATCGTGCACCGTGTCGGGATGTATCGCAAGCAAACAGTCACTGCACAAACTTTGTGGAGGCGTGACGCGTGCGATCGCACGCGAACACATTCAGGCCGCGCCCAATTCGAGCGTGCGTGTATCGATCGGCCTGATGACGCTTTCACAGGCGGGTGCGCCCGTCTTCAGATGGACGACGAGATCGTAGGTTGTCGAAGGACGAGTGAGCATCAGGCAGGTGGACTCGGTGTTCGCGACACGCGTTGCGTGCCACACGTTGGGGCGCATGCAAAGACCTTTGCCGACGGGAATCTCGAATGCGCGCAGCGAGTTGAGGTCCGGCTCGCCGTCTTCGAGCGACGTCGCGACGATATGCACGACGGGCGCCGTCAAAGGCACGATGGCCTGCTGCGTCAGTCGATGCAATTCGAGCGCGGAAATCTCCGCGCCACGATTGCGGTACACGACCCAGAGTATTTCGGTTTCGCCCGCCGTGCCCGTATCGAACAGATGCTCGCGCCAGAAGTCCGACGCCGGGCTGACGAAGGCCGGCGCGTCGCCGTCCGTGCGTACGGGCTTGCCGAGCATCCAGCCATACGGTTCACAGCGATTCGCTTCGAGCGGTTCGATCGGAATGGAAAGAGCGGTCAGCATGTCGGCGTACTCGTGTTGACGAATGGATCGGTCATGCGTGCGAGATGGCGTCGTCGGATGGTGGGAACAGCGCGAACTCCGGCCCATGTTTCAGGCTGAAATCGAGCACGACGTTCAGCGCGAGACGCGTGATCGACTCGGCAAGCAGGCTGTCGGGCGTGCGCCGGTACGCGGCGACCAGCGGCAATGCGGGCACGCGGTGCGTGACCTGCAAGAGTTGCAACTGACCCGCTTCGAGCTCGCGCATCACGAACGCGGGCGGCAGCACGGCAATGCCGAATCCGTCGACCACGAGCCGGATGATTGCCGCCACCGACGAAAGACAATTGATCTGCACCTGCACGTCGCCACTCGCCGCGAACAGGCCCGTCAGGAACTCATGCGGCGGCGAGTGACGCGCGAAGCTGATCACCGGATACGCGGCCAGTTCGGTTTCGGTGAGCGCCTGCGCGGACAGATTGAGCGCCGGGCTCGCCATCCAGCGCATCGGCAGGCTGCCGAGCGGCACATTCGTCATGTCCGCGCCGGCGACGCTCGTCGTCTGGAACGACACGTCGATATGCCCGTTCGCCAGTTGAGCGGACAGGTTCGCGGAGGTGTCGCTGGTCAGCTCGATCACGAGGTTCGGATATTCGTCGCGAATGCGCTTGAGCAGATCGGGCAGCCACGTGTGCACGATCGACTCGATCGCGCCGAGCCGCAGCAGGCCCGACACCTTCGAGCGATCGCCGACGCTCGCGAGCATCGCCTGATTCAGCTTCAGCATCTGTTCGGCAAACGGCAGCGCTTTGCTGCCGTCCTGCGTGAGCGTCGCTTCCTTCGGGCCGCGCTCGAACAGCCGCACGCCGAGTTCCTGTTCGAGCGCGGAAATGCGGCTCGAAATGGCTGCCTGGGTCGCGTGCAGCCGCTCGGCCGTCAGGCGAAAGCTGCGCAGCCGCGCCAGCCAGACAAAGGTTTCCAGAAATCGCAGATTCATTCACAACCCTGACGAGGCAAGCACGAATGGCTCAGTGTAGCGCCGCGACCCGCCGCAGGTGACAAGAAAAATTTCAACCACGCGACAACTTTAATTTGTTGGACACGTACGGCGCAGGCGCCAAAACTTCGCAACACATGCCCATCGACGCAAGGGCAAACACACTGTCAAACCAGAGGACGTTGCGATGAAGAAAGTGTCATGCGAAATCGAAGGCGGGTTGCCCGTAGAAGTGAACGCGAGCCGTCTCGTGATTGCGGGCTGGGCGGGACGCGACCATGCCGAGGTCGAGCATCATATTCGCGAGCTGGAAGCGATCGGCGTGCGCAGGCCGTCGAGCGTGCCATGCTTCTATGAAGTCGCGCCCGCCTTGCTGACGACGGCGGACAGCATCGAGGTGATCGGCGGGCATTCGTCGGGCGAAGTGGAAGTCGTGCTGATCCAGACGCAAGAGGACGGTTTGCTGGTCGGCATCGGTTCGGATCATACGGACCGCAAGGTCGAAGGCTACGACGTTGCCGTGTCGAAGCAGATGTGCGCGAAACCGCTCGGCAAGACCCTGTGGCGCTACGCGGACGTAGCTGCACATTGGGACGCGCTGATTGCGCGCAGCTGGCGCATCGACGCGAACGGCGAGCGTATCCGTTATCAGGAGGGCATGCTGGCGCGGCTGATCCATCCCGAGCCGCTGATCTGGCGTGCGTTCGGTTCGACGTCGATGATTCCCGAAACCGTGCTGTTCTGCGGCACGCAGCCCGTGCTCGGCGCGCTGACGTCAGCGCGCGCGTACGAACTGGAGTTGCACGATCCTGTGCTTGGGCGCAGCTTGCGGCATCGCTATGGCGTCGATGCGCTTGCGCATACGGAGTGATCGCGATGCGCACCATTCGTGAATCCGGCAAGGCGCTCGCAGCGAAAAAGCGCTCGGCAGGCGAACTGCTCGATGCGAGCCTTGCGGCCATCGACGCCGACCTCGCAGGAGGCGGATCGACCTACACGCAGATCGACCGCGCGGCGGCGCGCGAAGCGGCCGCCAGCAGCGACGCGTTTCGCGAGCGCGGTTATGTGCCGTCCGTCGTGGCGGGCGTGCCGGTATCGGTGAAGGACCTGTTCGACATCAAGGGGCAAGTGACGACCGCGGGCTCGCGGATACTGCGCGACGCGGCGCCTGCCGTGCGAGACGCCGCCGCTGTCGCGCGTCTGCGCGAGGCGGGCGCGGTGTTCGTGGGCCGCACCAACATGAGCGAGTTCGCGTTCTCCGGCCTCGGGCTGAATCCGCACTACGGCACGCCGCTCAATCCTGCTCATGCCGGGCGTCTTGCAGGCGGCTCCAGTTCGGGCGCGGCAGTGTCCGTCGCGCTGGGGCATGTGGCCGCCGCGCTCGGCACCGACACGGGCGGCTCGGTCCGCATTCCCGCCGCGTTCTGCGGACTGGTCGGCTTCAAGCCGACCGCGCGGCGCGTGCCGCTCGACGGCACCGTGCCGCTGTCGACGTCGTTCGATTCGATCGGGCCGATTGCGCACAGCGTCGACTGTTGCGCGCTGATCGACGGCATTGTCTCCGGCGAGGCGCTCGACACGGCGCCGCGCCCACTCGCAGGACTTCGGCTGGGCGTTACGTCCGACTACGTGGCCGACGATCTCGACGAGACCGTCAGCGCCGCGTTCAATCGCACGATCGGCATGTTGCGGCGCGCGGGCGCATCGGTGGAGCGCTTTGCGTTTCCCGAGTTGCACGAGGTCGCGGGCCGCTATCCGCTTGCGGGCATCACGGCCGCGCAGGCGTGGGCGTGGCATCGCGGGCACGTTGCGCGCGATGCCGATGCGTATGACCCGCGCGTGCTCAAACGTCTGCGCGCCGGGGAAGGGCGCAGCGCCGCCGACTATATCGATCTGCTCGCCGCGCGCGAGCGCTTCGTGCGCGATACGCGGGCGCGTCTTGCGAGCTTCGATGCGTGGCTGATGCCGACGGTCGCCATTGTTCCGCCTGCCATTGCGAGCGTCGAAGGCGACGACGAGGCGTTCTCGTCGACGAATGCAAAGGTGCTGCGCAATCCCGCTGTCGTGAACTTCATGGACGGCTGCGCGCTCACGCTGCCTTGCCATCGCGAAGGCGAACTGCCCGTCGGCCTGTCGATCTGCGGGCCTGCGCTCGCCGATGCATCGATTCTCGCGATAGCGCGCAGCGTTGAAGCGTTGCTCAGGCATAGCGAAACGGTCGTGCCCGCATAAGGTTTGTTTATCGGCAGCAAAAAGAATTTCTCGTTGGACGCGTAATTACGGCGAACGAATACTGGATTTCAGGCGCGATGGAATCGACGGCGCGCTTGTTCAGAACCTTTACCGCATTGATGACCAAAGTGAGGCAGCCCGTGAATCAAACTTTCCACTCTTTAGCTGGTGTCGTTGCGCTGGCCGCTATTCAGACATGCGCGCAAGCCGCCGATGCCGCGCCCGCTGTCGTGCTGATCGGGCATGCGGCGCCGCTCACCGGGCAACTCGCGAACATGGGCAAGGACAGCGAAAACGCTGCGCGCCTCGCAGTCGATGAGATCAACAGTCTGCACCCTGTGATCGGTGGCAAGCCGGTACGTCTGCAACTGGATTCGCAGGACGACGCCGCCGACCCGCGCACGGGAACCCAGGTCGCGCAGAAACTGGTCGACGAAGGCGTGGTGGCCGTAGTCGGCGATATCAACTCGGGCGTGTCGATTCCCGCGTCGCGCATCTATAGCGAAGCGCAAGTGGTGCAAATTTCTCAAGGCTCGACGAATCCTGCTTACACGCAACAGGGTTACAAGACGACGTTTCGCGTCGTCGCGACGGATGCATTGCAGGGACCGGCGCTCGCGCGTTACGCGCTCGATTCGCTGCACGCGAAACGGATTGCCGTGATCGACGATTCGACGGCCTATGGGCAGGGGCTCGCCGACGAGTTCGTGAAGGCGGCGAAGGCGAACGGCGGGACGATCGTCGCGCGCGAAGCCACCAACGACAAGGCCACCGACTTCCGCGCGATCCTGACCAGAATCAAAGGGCTGCGGCCCGACGTCATCATGTATGGCGGTTCCGATGCGACGGCCGGACCGCTGGTGAAGCAGGCGGCGAATCTCGGCATGACGGCGAGCGTGCTCGGCGGCGACGGGGCATGCACGGACAAGATGGTGAGCCTTGCGGGCGACGCGATCGGTAACCTGGTGTGCTCCGAAGCAGGACTCGCGCTCTCGAAGATGCCGAAGGGGCAGGAGTTCGATCGTCGCTACACCGCGCGCTACAAGGTGCCTATCGATGCGTACGCACCGTTTGCCTACGATGCCGTCTACGTCATTTACGACGCGATGAAGCGCGCCAATTCGACGGAGCGGGCCAAAGTCCTGGCCGCGATGCCCGTCACGCAGTATGACGGCGTGATCGGCAAGATCGCATTCGATACGCACGGCGATCTGAAGGACGCCGCCATCACGATCTATCAGTTCAAGGACAAGAAAAAGACCGTGATGGATGTGATTCGAATGTGAGATCGAAGCCGCGCCGTGCGCGGGTAAGAACTCCCGCTTACGTTGGCGGCGACGGTTGATGCATGGGCTGGTCCATAGGGACACAGCCCATTTCGATTTTTATCGGCATCCGTACTATCGGGAGTGGGCGGACCAAAATTACGTATCTGAAAGGCGATCGGCAGGGGGATGAAAGTCTTGGTCCCCTGGCGGTGACGCACGCAAACGTTGGCGCGCATAAAACGCAAACATAGGCGTCGCATAAATGCCCAAACTGGGAAAAGTCCAAGTATTACAGCGTGTTACATGTGATATCGTTGCGGTCTTCCGAGACATTTCTTAATTCGTCTCATTACCTAGGCCGTCTCGGCCACAAGTTGAAGAGTGTCCGGTAGTCCGGCAAACGAGATTTCATGCAAGTTCAAAACGCCCGTCGCTGGGCGCCTCGTGGGGCACGGCGATGGATTGCCGCGATTGCCGCGCTGTGTATCGCGAGTGGCGTGCGCCTTCTGCTGCACCCGCTTCTCGGTCCTGTGATGCCGGGTACTGCGTTCAGCGTTGCTGCCGTGCTGATCGAGTACTACTTCGGCCTTGCCCCCGCACTAACCGTGATGCTGGCCGGCCTGTGCATCGCCGACTATCTGTTCGTGCCGCCATACGCGGTGCTTGGTTTCATCGACCGTTCGGACGTGCTGTTCATCGTCTCGTTTCCGCTTGTCGCGCTGATCTTTATTACGCTGATCGAAAGGTTGCGGCGCGCGCAATTTCGCGCGGAGCTGATCGCGTCGGTCGCGCAGTCGCGCTACGAGATGCTGCTGCGTCACGACAACGACCGCATGCTCGCGCGCCGCGCCGTCGATGAAACGCACAGGCTGCTGCGTCATCTGTCGCAACATAGCAAGGCGTTCGTGCTGATTCAGGCGCTCGAACGCATGCCCGCGTGGACCAACGGCACTGAGGCGGGCAGTACGCGCGAGGCCAGGGCAAGCGCGCTTGCCGTTGCCCTGCCGCCGGCGGAGATCGCGCCAGGCCCCCGTTTCGACGATGTCGACCCCGAGGATATTCGCCGCCTGTCGAACGCACTGTGGCCGGGCTCGCATCGTGTGCGGCTGCGCGCGAGCGAGGCGACGGCGATGCATGCATCGGCGGGTGCTCAGGGTGAGACGGGCGATAGCGCCGCACAACTTGTCGATTGCATCTGCGAACGGTTCACGACGCACGCGGGCGATTTCCTCGTGTTGCGCATCGGCGAGTGACACACATGAAAACCTCGGTCCGAACGATCTTCAACGAAGGCGACAGCCATGCTGTGCTGATGTTGCATGGCCTGTCCAGCTCGCCGCTGGAATTGCGCTACCTCGCGCGCTTTCTGAACGATGAAGGCTTCACGACGTGCGCGCCCGTGCTCAATGGCTACACGGCGGGTTCGCAAGAACAGGCGATGGAACACTGGCTCGACGCGGCAACCCGCGAATACGATGCGCTTGCCGCGCGCTACGAGCGCGTGTCGATCTGCGGGCTTTCGATCGGTGCGGCGCTCGCGCTCGCGCTCGTGCACCGTCGCCCGCAGGCGCAGGCCGTCGCGCTGCTGTCGCTGACGCTCGCGTACGACGGCTGGGCGATTCCGTGGTATCGCTTCCTGCTGAACTGGGCGTACTACTCGCCGCTGCGATCGCGCTATCGCTATCGCGAATCGGCGCCGTACGGGCTGCGCAACGATGCGCTGCGAGCCAAGATCGCACGGGCGATGGAACGCGACGACTTCAGCGAAGTCGGCCCATCGACGATCTCGCTGCCCGCATTGCACGAAGCCAGCCGGCTCGCGGCAAGCGTGCGCTCGCAACTGCGCGCGATCCGCAACGACTGCCTGATCATTCACGCCATCGACGACGAAACATCGAGCCCGCGCAATCCGCGCGTCGTGTCTTCGTCGATTGGATCGAGCTTCTTGCGCACCATCTGGCTCGACGATTCGTACCACATGATCACATCCGACAACGAGCGCGAGATCGTCGCGCGGGAGACCGCGCTGTTTCTGCGCGAAAGCGAAATCACGAGCCGTACGGGCGACGCGGGCGGGAAGCCCGTGGTGTCGAAGGCGCTTGCCCGCCGGTTGCGGCAACTTGCGGCGATGAGCAAAGGCCGCGCGTGATGATGAAGCAGCGTTCCCTGATTGCGGCACGACGCGCCGTTACGCTGGCGGCGGCGATGACGCTGGCGCTCCAAGCAGCGGAAGCATGGGCCGACGATGCGCCTTCGTCCTCTGCGTCAACTTCGCAGCAAAGCGACGCGGCAGCAAAACCCGCCAGCAAATGGAAGATCGGCATCGGGCCGGGTGTCGTCGTCACGCCGCTGTATCCCGGCTCGCGTGAACTGCGTGTGTTTCCCTATCCCGCGCTCGACATCTCTTACGACGATCGCGTGTTCTCGCAAGGCCCCGACGTGCTGGGCCTGAACGTGCTGCGCAGCGAGGACTATCACGTCGGCGCTGCGCTCAGCTTCGATTTCCAGTCGCGCCAGGAAAAGGACGACCCGCATCTGCACGGGCTGGGTAACGTCGACGGCGGTCCGAAACTGAAGCTCTTCGCCGACTACACGGTATGGATGTTCACCGGCTCCGTGGCGATGTATCAGGACATCGCCGGGCATGGTCAGGGCAAGACCGTCGTCACCGACCTTTATGCGTCGCTGCCTGTTGGAGGCTGGCTGTTTTCGATGGGGCCGGGCTTCACGTGGGCGGACGCGGAGTACACGCGCACGTTCTTCGGCGTGTCGAGCCAGCAGAGCGCAGCATCGGGACTGCCTGCGTACAACACGGGCGCAGGCATTCGCGACGTGCATCTGAATGGCTACGTCAGCTACGACATATCGAAGCACTGGGCCGCCTCGGTCGCGGTGACGCTTGGACGGTTGCAGCACTACGCGGCCGCGAGCCCCATCACCGAGCGCCGAAGCGAACTCAACACGCTTGCATCCGTGAATTATCGTTTCTGATCTCGGGCGAGATCCAGCCTGAACAGCAACGAATCCCGATCCGGGTAAGGGTACTTGACGGGCAATTCATCGGCCGCGATCTGCCGGAACCCCTGACGTCGGTAGAACGCATGCGAGCGCGTCGAAACGGAAGGGGTATCGAGCAGGATCGTTTCGATGCCTTTACGCTTTGCATGTGCCAACAGCGTTTCGTAAAGACGCGACGCGCATCCCATCCCCGCGCCTCGCCACGCTGCCGATACAAAGAACTTCTTCAGCACCGCAACCGTTGCCGTTTCGATCTGCAGCGCGATCGTGCCGACCACATGCGCCTCGGCGTCGAGCGCGATCCAGAAGCCGCCGCCATGTGCGATGAAGCATCGATTGATATCGAGAAGCTCGGGCTGATCGTCGATCGACAGGCCAACCTTGCTCTCGTCATTCTGGATATGCAGGATCAGGCCGATGACCTCGTCGGTGAACGAATCCTGGAAGGCGGCGATGCGAGGCGGTGTGGTGGCGGTGTGCATGGGAACGTGCGCTCGGGCAATGTACGAGGCACTACCTTATGCGTCGCGCGGCAGCCGATCTAGAACGTTCTTGCGCTGTTTCGCCGCGCCACCGCACCGGGCGTCACGCCGAACACGGCCTTGAAGTGGCGTCCGAGATGGCTTTGATCGGCGAAGCCAGTCGCGGCGGCAGCGGCGGAAGGCGTCATGCCTTCCAGTAACAGGTGCTTCGCCGTCTTCAGGCGCAGCACGAGCTGGTAACGATGAGGACTCAGCCCAAACGCAGCGGTAAAGCGCCGGCACAATTCGGACGCCGATAGCGACGCCTCGCGCGCCAGCTCGTCGAGCGATACGTTACGGCTGGAAAATGCCTGCAAGTAGGCCCGCGCGTCGCGCAGACGTTTGTCGGCGGCTATCGAAGAAAACGGCGCAGACGTATTCCGATCGTTCATCGAACCGAGCACCGCCTCACACAACAGAGCCCATTCATCGGGCCATGCCGAATGCTGCGAGCCTTGCATCGACAACGCGGCGAACTGCGCGAACGGCGCCATTGCACGGCGCATCGTCACAGGCTGCAAAATTACGTTTGGCGAAACACCGTGAATATCGCACTGCAAACGCCATTCGTCATCGGGCACATAGAGCATCACGTATTCGCATCCGTGATCGCCGATGGACATTCCCGCATGCGCGACGTGCGGCGCAATCGCGTACACCTCGCCCGCCTGGACGATCGACGGTTGCCGCGCGCTGGTCATCGAGTCCTTTGCGCCGCGAAGCACGGCGCCGATCGCCCACGTGTCGTGCGCATGCGGCGTGAACCGATGGCGCTCGAAGCGGGCATGAAGCACTTCGATACCCGTGCCGTCGGCATAGCCATACCGCGCATGCTCTTTTGCTGTTGTCCGGGCGTTGTCAGTGGAGCGGGGCATCGTGCGTGTCATGCAACGGGTAAGTGGCGCATTTACGCATGCCAGAGCGAAGCTTTCGCCCTGAGCGTTTCGATCGCGAGGTCGAGAAAGGCACGCACTTTCTGGTTCGCATGCTTGCCTTCGCGATGGACGACATGCACGGGCAACGCAGCCAGCTCGTAATCGGCCAGCACGGCGCGCAGCGTGCCTTCCGCGAGTTCCTGCGCGACCTGATACGACAACAGCCGCACGATACCCAGCCCCGCCACGGCCGACGAGATCGCGGAATCATTGGTCGTGGTCACGAGACGCGGCTGGATCGGCACCGTCAGCGGCTTGTCGTCCACGCGAAAGCGCCATTCGGGCGCGGGCGTGAGGCCCGTCGCCTGCACCGTGACATGAGACGCGAGATCTTCGGGACGCTGCGGCACGCCATGCGCTTCCAGATATGCAGGCGAAGCGCACAGCACGCGGCGCACCTTGCCGACAGCGATTGCCTGCAACGATGAATCCGGCAGGTCGCCGATGCGGACCGCGACATCCGCCCCTTCGTCGACGAGATTCACGACGCGATCCAGAAACCAGCAATTCAGATTGACGGCCGGATAGCGCGTCAGATAGTCGTGAGCGATGGGCGTCACATACATCTTGCCGAACAGCACAGGTGCCGTCACGGTCAACTGGCCGCGCGGCGTGGTGTTCGCACCGGCGGCGGAAAGCTCGGCCACCTCGACTTCCGCGAGGATGCGGCGGCAATCTTCGAAGAACTTGGCACCCGCATCGGTCATCCGCACGATGCGCGTCGTGCGGGTCAACAGCCGCACGCCGAGGTGTTCTTCGAGTTCGTTCATCACCCGGCTGATGACCGATGGCGACACGTTGAGTTTGCGCGCCGCGGACGCGAAACCTTCCGTCTCGACCACGGTCACGAAGGTGTTCATTGCCTGGAGCCTGTCCATGTCTGAGGAGATGAACGGGAAGCGGATAGAGGACGCCTGCCGGGCGTCGGCAGGCAAGCGAGCGTCAAGCATAACAGCGTTTCGCAACCCTCCCCGTGCAGCCTGCCTCACAGATCGAGCAGCAGGCGGTCGCCGCCGCCCGTGTCCGCATTGGCGGGCACGGCGCAACAGATCAACGCTTCGTCGTCGGGCACGGTGAACTCCGGCGTCATGGTGTACGCCACCGCGCCTTCCACGATGCGCGTGCGGCAAGTCCCGCAGCTGCCGCCCCGACAACCGAATTCAGGATTCAGTCCGCGCGCTTCCGCAAGCTCCAGCAGCGAACCGCTGTCCGGACTCCAGCGCGCTTCCTTGCCCGACTTGACGAAGGCGATGGGGACCGGTTGCTCCGCTGCGACGCGAACGGGACCCGTGACGGCGGCAGCATCTTTTCTGCGTTGCAGGCCCGATGGTCCGAACGCTTCGGCATGAATACGGTTGTCAGCGACGTTGAGATTGCGCAAGCCGTCGTACATGGACTGCATGAACGCCGATGGTCCGCAAAGATAGAAGTCGTAGTCGTTGAAGGGCAGCGTGTCGCACAGCAACGCGACATCGATCCGGCCTTCCACGTCGAAGTCTTTGCCTTCGCGCGCGCCGTCGATGTGACTCAATGCGCGCACCACGTTCACCGCGCCCTTCGCGGATGCCGCGAGCGTTTCGATCTCGCGGCTGAACGCGCGCTCTTTCAGCGTACGCGCCGACTGGAAGAACCAGGTGGGGCGCACGCGCCGCGTGCGCAGCCCTTCGTAGACGATGTGCCTGAGCATCGCGAGCATGGGCGTGATGCCGACCCCGGCGGCGAGCAGCACGGCGGGACGGCGCTCGGCGGCGTCGATCGTGAACTGGCCGGCGGGCGCACGCGCTTCGACGATGCTGCCGATGTGCAGCGTGTCGTGCAGATGTGACGATACGAGCCCATCGCGCTTCACGCTGATCCGGTAGAGGCCGTCGGCGGGGGCCGTCGACAGCGTGTAGGTTCGGATCACAGCCTTGTCGTGACCGGGCGGCATGACGCGGATGGGCAGATGCTGACCCGCGATATGTGGAATGAGCCCCGCGCCGTCGACCGGTTCGAGATGAAACGAACGGATCACCGAGCTTTCGTCGACGACATTCGTCACCTTGAACGGCCGCCATGCGTTCGCCAGTTCGGCGGCCTTCAGGCGGCTCGTCACTTCGTCCCAGCTGCCTGTCATCAGCGAGTTCGGGGACCAGCCATTGGCCTGGAACTTCCAGCGCAGCGGCAGCGCGCCCTCGCGATACACGATGCGTCGCGGCGTGAAATGCCACAGCCGTTCCGCGCCCTGAAACGCGGCAATCTCGGGCGAATCCAGATCGACGGTCGCTTCGCCCGTCAATTGCAGCAGGTCGCCCGTTTCGAAGTCGGCGAAGACGAGCCCAGCGCGCGGATTGACGAGGAAGTTGCCGAGCGTCGCGAAGAAGAGGTTGCCCGCGAAATCGGGAATGGTCAGCCGGCCGTCGTCGCCGATCCGCACGAAGCCCGCCTTGCCGCCGCGATGCGATACGTCGACCTGACGGTGCTCGCCTTCGCCCACATAGGACGCGACGAACAGCGTGTCCGCTGCTTCGATCATCGCGCGGGCGTGTCCGGTCAGGCCAGCGAACTCCTTGGGCGCGATCGCGGAAAAACTGCCGGGATCGCGGATGAATTCGAAATCGCGCGCCTGGATATATTGCGGGCAATTGCCGAAGCTTTGTATGACCTCGACGTCGAAACCGTGCGGCGTCGCGCCACGCAACAGGCCGTTCATGCGATTGCGGCGGCGCGTGTGCAACTCGATTCCGAGCAGGCCGATCGCCGCGCCTTCGTGCAAGCCCCCGGACGCCGGGTCATGCGGGTCGGCGGCGACGGCCATGTGCAGAACCTTCTCGGTCGGCGACTGCATGAAGCCCGGCTGACCGGCCACGAGTGTCGCCCATACGTCGCCGTCGTCAGCCACCGCGCCTGCCACGATGAACGGCAATTGTCTGTAGAAAGTGCGGTGCTGATCGGGCATGTAGTCGCGGATTACCCGGCGGCCGAGTTCCTGCATCTTCGCCGCCACGCCGACTTTCTCCTGCAGCGCCAGTTCGCCTGCGTGCCAGGGCGACCCTTTTTCCGTCGATACCGTGCTCATGATTTGCCTCCGGGCGTAAAGCCGGGAAAGCCACGCGTGGGCTTCCCGCTCACTGACTCGCTCAGCTGTTGGCGGCGAGGCCGACAGGGGTTTTCTGGAACTCGACGAAGCCAGGCAGCGCCTCGATGCGACGCAACCACGCATTGACGTTCGGGTAGAACGACAGGTCGACATTGCCTTCCGGCGCACGTGCGATGTAGCTGTACAGCGCGACGTCGGCAATCGTCGGGTGAGCTTGCGCGATGTACTCGCGCCCGGCCAGCTCTTCGTCGATCAGCTTGAGGATGCGATGCGCGCGGGCAATCAGTTCTTCGGCGTTGTATTTTGCGCCGAATACGGTGATGAGTCGCGCGGCGGCCGGGCCGAAGGCGATCTCGCCAGCGGCCACGGACAGCCAGCGCTGCACGGCGGCTTCCTGCGCGGGCGCTTGCGGCAGCCAGTCGGTCTTGCCGAACTTGCGGGCGATGTACACCAGAATCGCGTTGGAGTCGGAGATCGCGGTGTCGCCGTCGACCAGAACGGGCACCTGGCCGAAGCGGTTGAGCTTCAGGAATTCGGCGGATTTGTGTTCGGCGGCGGCGAGATCGACCTGAATCGACTGGTGCTCGATGCCCAGCAGCGAGAGGAACAGGCGGGCGCGGTGCGAGTGGCCGGACAGCGGGTGGTAGTAGAGCTTCATGGCGGTTTCCTTTGGTCAGAGGTGACTGGGACATCCCGATCACTTGATGCAAAGTCTAGGGACGCTGCCTTCGCAGCAGAATCCCTCGCCAGGTCAATTGATACTTCTCGAAACGAGAACGGTGCTCGTGCGCCGGGAACGGCCGCCCGGCGTCGCAGTCAGGCGGCGTTCATCCGGGCCGCCTGGCTGCCAGCGTCCACGCCTTACGCACCGAGCTTGAAGAACCCAACCGTCGCGTTCAGATCCTTGCCTTGGGTGCTGAGCGATTCGGACGTGGCGGCAATCTCTTCCACCAGCGCTGCGTTCTGCTGGGTCGACTGATCCATCAGCGACACCGCCTGATTCACTTCGCCGATCGCGCGGCTTTGCTCGCGTGCCGAATCCGCGATTTCGCTGGTAATGGTGGCGAGGTTGGACACGGCATCCGTCAGTTCGGCGATCGTCTTGCCCGCGAGATTGACCTGTTCGGCACCCGCCTCGACATTGCCGACAGAAGCCTCGAGCAGCGCCTTGATCTCTTTTGCCGCGCTGGTCGAACGTTGGGCCAGGTTGCGCACTTCGGCCGCGACGACGGCAAAGCCGCGTCCGCTCTCGCCCGCGCGCGCCGACTCGACAGCGGCGTTCAACGCCAGGATGTTGGTCTGGAACGCGATGCCCTCGATCATCCCGACAATGCCGACAATACGCCCCGATTGCTCGACAGCCGTGTTCATCGTCTTCGCCGCGCCCGCGACGGCCTCGTTGCCGCGCCGCGCGGCATCCACGGCGCCCGCCGCGACGGCGTTGGCCGTCATCGCCTGATCGGCGGTGCCGCGCACGGTGCCCGCCAGTTCTTCCATGCTGGCGGCCGTTTGCTGGATCGACGCGGCCTGTTGCTCGGTTCTCGACGACAGGTCGAGATTGCCCGCCGACACTTCACCCGCAGCGAGCTCGAGGTGACGGCTGTTCGTCCTCACCTTGAGCAGCACGCCATGCAGTTTTTCGACGAATGCGTTGAACTGCTTCGCGAGATGGCCGACTTCGTCGTTGCTGAGTTGCGGCAACCGCCGCGTCATGTCGCCGTCGCCGGAGGCGATTTCGTGCATCGAGTTGGCGAGATTGCGAATCGGACCGGTCATTCTGCGGCCCAACGCAACCATGATGAGCACGGCGACCACGAGCACCAGCAGCCCCGTCGCGATCAGCGTCCACGTAAGCCGGTTGGCGGCCGCCATCATTTCCGATTCAGGCACGAGCGCGTAGTACTTCCAGCCGTTCTTGGGCGACGTGTAGATGAACGACTGATAGTCGACGCCGTCCATCTGGATGCGAACGAGCCCGTCGCTGCCATTGGACAGCTGTTCGTATCCGCCGCCCAGGCCCTTCAGTTCCTTGAACTCGTGTTTCTTCTCACGCGGATCGATCAGAATTTTTCCGCTGCTGTCCGTCACGAGCAGATAGCCGGTCTTGCCGAACTGGATGCCGCTGGTGAGCCGTGCGAAGTCGTCGAGCGAGATGTCGCCTTCGAGCACGCCGAGAATCTCGTCCTTGCCGTCCTTCACGACGCGCGCGAACGGAATGATCGCGCCGCCGGAACCGGCCGCGCTCAGATAGGGCGCGGGCCGCACGACGCGCTCGGGCGCCGTCATCGCAAGCTGGTACCACGGCCTGACACGCGGGTCGTAGTGCTCGCCGTTCAGGCTTTCGATCGGCCATTGCACGTAGCCGCCCCAATGCGTGCCGATGTCGAGATAGCGCATGTTGGGATGCGTATCGCCGAACTGCTTGAGCAACGCGAAGATCGACTTCTCGATTTCGCCGTTCTTGTCCGGCGTCATCTGGCCGCCGTGGTTCAGATAATCGGTGATGCTCTGGTCAGCGGCTTTCAGTTGCGCCGTTTGCGTCAGATACGTGAGGTTCTGTTCGACCTCCCTGAAACTCACATCGAGCGATTCGTCGGCCTGGACGATTCTGGCGTGACTGGACTGCTCGAACTCGTCGACCGCCTGATGACGTACGTTCAACGCGCCGACTGTAGTGAGAAGTAGAACCGTGACTGCGAGCGCGGCGCCCGATGCCGCGCTGAACTTGAATGCGATCGAATCCGTAAGCTTCAAAATGACCTCTGCCCAATGACGAACCACTATCCGATATCGACCCGCGGTGCGCTAAAGACGAAGCAATGCGCATCGTTGATTACGTTGGTTGTCGGCCGATATCGGGGCGGCTTGAGCGGAACGTACGCTGGATTCGATAATTTTTTTCAGCGGCTATTTCATGGCTTGTTTCATGTCGCATCGCGTGGGAATCGTGTCGCGATTTCGATGTCCGGGAGGCGGCAAACGGTTTAAAAGGCTGCACTCGTCTCTTGCAGAAAAGGCGTGATATTGCGCATCGCGCGCGCAACGTACTCGTCCTTTTCGCCCACAGGCGCGACGTAATGCATCGCGCTCGCGACGGCATCCACGCCTTCGAGTCGCGCAATGACCCACGCCGCCAGATACTGGGAAGCTAGACATCCGCCCGCGGTCGCGACGTTGCCTCGCGCGACGAACGGTTGATTAAGCACGTCCACGCCGGCTTCCTCGACCCACGGCTTCGTGGTCAGGTCCGTGCAGGCGGGCACGCCATCGAGCAGTCCGAGCTTCGCCAGCACGAGTGTGCCGGAGCACTGCGCGCCGAGCAGTTGGCGCGACGGGTCGAATTGCATCTGCGCCATCAACGTCTGATCGGCAACGACGTTGCGCGTCATCACGCCACTGCCGACAATCACTGCATCGGCAGCATTCGCCTCGTGCAGCGCGATCTGCCCTTCTATCACCAGGCCGTTCATCGATTTCACGCGTGCCTGCGGCGTCGCAAGCGACACACGCCAGCCCGGCTTCCTGATGCGGTTGAGTATGCCGAGCGCAATCAACGAATCGAGTTCGTTGAAGCCTTCGAAAGTGAGAATCGCGATGTGCATGATGTCTGCCCGCCGATGAATGTGGTACGACGATGCTATGCGCAGATACCATTACAATCAAATAATTGTCATGGATACATCTGCGCATGGCTCAGCCCCGGTACAAGGAACTCGTCGACACGCTCGCCGCGGATATCCGCTCGGGACGCCTGCGCGCCGGCGCGCGCCTGCCGACGCATCGTCAGCTCGCGTCCACGCACGGCCTCGCGCTCGTCACGGCGACGCGTGTCTACGCCGAACTCGCGGCGATGGGACTCGTCAGCGGAGAGACGGGACGCGGTACGTTCGTGCGGGAAATCTCGCTGCCGCCCAGACAGGGCATCGATCAGTTCGCGCTGGCGGCGGGCATGGTCGACCTCAATTTCAACTATCCGGCGCTGCCGGGCCAGGCGGATCTGTTGCGCGGCGCGTTGCGCCAGCTTGCTGCGTCCGGCGATCTGGAAAGCCTGCTTCGCTATCAGCCGCATGGCGGACGCCAGCATGAACGCGCGGCCGTCGCGCGTCATCTCGCATGCAGGGGGCTCGACGTCGGCTGGGAGCAGGTGTCGCTCGTGAACGGCGCGCAAGCAGGCCTGGCTGCAACCGTCATGGCGCTGCTGGGCCCTGGCGACGTGGTCGCAGTGGACACGCTGACCTATCCGGGGTTCAAGGTGCTGGCCGAGGCCTGTCGGCTCGAACTGGCTCCGATACCCGCGGACGGTCAAGGGTTCGATCTCGACGCGCTCGAACGCTTGTGCAGGACTCGACGCGTGCGCGCCGTGTACGTGATGCCGACGCTGCACAATCCGCTCGGTTGGGTGACGGGTGCGCAATGGCGCAGGCAACTTGTGTCGATTGCGCGCCGGCACGGGCTGTTGATTATCGAAGACGCCGCGTACGCGTTCTTGGCGGGCAAACCGCCTGCGCCGCTCGCCGCGCTCGCGCCGGAAACGACCGTGTACGTGTCCGGTCTTTCGAAGAACGTCGCTACCGGATTGCGCGTGGGTTTTGTCGCGGCCTCGGTTGAATCGATGAAGGCCATCGAGCGGATCATCAGGGCGACGACGTGGAATACGCCCGGCGTGATGACGTCGATCGCGTGCGCGTGGCTCGACGACGGCACCGTCAAGCGGCTCGAAGCGGAGAAGCGCCGCGACGCGAAGGTCCGGCAAGCCATGGCCGCCGGGATTCTCGCGGGCCTGAATTGCGTTCGTCACCCGTCGTCGTATTTCGTCTGGTTGCCGTTGTCGGAAGACGTGCGTGCCGATCAGGTTGCTGCGGCGCTCATGCGCGAGCGCATTTCGGTGTCGACGGCCGAACCGTACGCGACTTCGCACCATGTGCCGCATGCGGTGCGCCTCGCGTTGGGTTCCGTCGAACTCGATGTGCTGCGCGAATCGCTGGAAACGGTCAGGCGCGTGATTAGCAGTTACGCGTATTAAAGGCGGCGTTTGCGCTTCAGAGGCATGTTGCAGCGGGGCTTCGCATCCCCTCGCGTATGATGGAAATCCGATTTTTGCCCAACGTCCGTGGAAGACACCATGCTCGATCCCATCAACAGTTTGCTCGCGCTGTGCGGCGTGTTGCTGCTCAGCGTTGCCAGCCCGGGGCCTAACTTCGTGATCGTCACATCGACGGCGGTTGCGTCGCGACGTGCTGGCGTATCGACGGGTCTGGGGCTGGCGGCTGCGTCGGGCACTTGGGCGTTGATAGCGATCGCGGGCCTGAGCCTGATCGTCACGCACGTGGCCTGGATCGAGACGACCTTGCGGATTGCGGGTGCGGCCTATCTGATCTGGCTCGGCGCGAAGATGATCGTGACTGCCCGCCAACCTTTGTCCGCGCCTGCACGGACCGCCGGGTCGGGTTGGGCTGCCGCGAAACGCGGCTATTTCGTGAGCATGACGAACCCCAAATCGGTCGCGTTCTACGGCAGCATATTTGCCGTGATGGTGCCTGCTCACGCCACACTATCGTTCGATATCGCTGTCGTCGCGCTGTCGATCGGCATATCGTGCGTGTGGTACTGCGCGATGGCGCTGCTGGCGTCTCATCCCGCCATTCGCGGCTTCATGGTCCGGCGCAAAGCCGTGATCGATACGACGGCGGGCGTGCTGTTGATTGGGCTCGGTGGAAGGATGCTGGCGGGGCGCTGACGTTATGCACGTTCACGCATTAGCGCCAGACGTTTCTTCTCAGCGTGAGCGCGCTTGGCACGACTCGCAGAAGTGCGCTTTACACGCGAAATTACCACCTGAAGAAACCAATGCGGGACTTCGGTAGCCGCCATCCTTAAAGTACGAATGGCGGCGCGCCGACACCCCATGCATCAACGGAAATTGGTCCGCACGAGGTCGACGATTTCGTCGCCGCGGCCATTCAGAATGGCGCGCATCATGTACAGACTAAAACCCTTGGCCTGTTCGAGCTCGATCTTGGGCGGCATCGCGAGTTCCTGTTTCGCCGTCACGACATCGACGACGGCCGGGCCGTCGTGCGCGAAGGCTTCCTTCAACGCTCCGGCCACCTGTTCCGAATCTTCGACGCGAATGCTGAAGATGCCTGCGCCTTTCGCAATCGCTGCAAATTCGGTTTTGCTCAGATCGACGTTCGTGTCGAGATAGCCGCTCGCTTTCAGTTCCATCGAAACGAAACCCAGCACGCTATTGTTGAACACCACGACCTTGATTGGCAGCCCGAGCTGGCGCGCGGTCAGCAGATCGCCGAGCAGCATCGACAGGCCGCCGTCACCCGAAAGCGACACGACCTGACGGCCCGGATGCGCGCCCTGCGCACCGAGCGCCTGCGGCATCGCATTCGCCATCGACCCATGATTGAACGATCCGTGCAATTGACGCTTGCCGTTCATCGTCAGATAACGCGCGGACCACACGGTTGGCGTGCCGACGTCGGCGGTGAAGATGGCATCTTCGCTGGCGATTTCGTCGATCATGCGCGCAAGGTACTGCGGATGCACCGGCCTGCCTGCGGGCGCAGGCGTCGCGAGCTCGTCGAGGCTCTTGCGCGCGGCGGCGTAATGCTTGCGCGCCGTGTCGATGAAGACACGGTCCTGCTTGCGCTGAAGTTTGGGCAGTGTCGCCGCGATCGTCTCCTTGACCGTTCCGACCAGACCCAGCGTCAGCGGCGCACGATGACCGAGTTGCGAGCCCTTCCAGTCGATCTGCACGATCTTCGCGTGCGGCGGGTAGAACGGACGATACGGAAAATCGCAGCCAAGTAGCAGCAGCGTGTCGCACGACATCATCGCGTGATAGCCCGAGCTGAAACCGATCAGCCCCGTCATGCCGACGTCGAATGGGTTGTCGTACTCGACGAACTGCTTGCCACGCAACGCATGCACGACAGGCGCGCCGAGCGTATCGGCAAGCGCCACGACTTCGTCGTGTGCACCCTGTGTGCCGCTGCCGCACATGATCGTGACGGCATCCGACGTATTGAGCAGGGTCGCAAGGCGCTCCAGATCGGCTTCGGCGGGCACGATGCGCGGCGGCGCGCTTTCCGTCCACGTCGGCAATTCGTCGGGGCCGTCGCCCAAGGCGACGTCGCCAGGCAACACGATCACCGCCACGCCGCGCTCCTCGATGGCCGTACGCATTGCGCGCGCGAGGACACGCGGAAACTGCGCAGCCGACGACACGAGCTCCACGTAATGGCTGCACTCCTTGAACAACTCCTGCGGATGCGTTTCCTGAAAGTAGCCGAGGCCGATCTCCGTCGATGGAATGTGTGCGGCGATCGCGAGCACGGGCTGGTGATTGCGATGACAGTCGAACAGACCATTGATCAGATGCAGGTTGCCCGGACCGCAACTGCCCGCGCACACGGCGAGCCGGCCCGTGGATGCGGCATCGGCGCCCGCCGCGAATGCAGCGGACTCTTCGTGGCGCGTATGCATCCAGCGGATGCCGCCGACCTTGTCGAGTGCGTAGGCAAGACCGTTCAGGCTGTCGCCCGTCACGCCCCAGATGCGTTCGACGCCCGCTGTCGCGAGCGTTTGGGCCAGGTAAGCTGCAATGGTGTTTGCTGACATATAAATCTCCGTTGACCAGTCATCGCGAATGTCGCAGTTTCTGCGGAGCCCATGAAAGCAGGGCGCCACGGTAGCTACGCAAGGTACTGGTACGACGGATACCGCGTTTCGCAAAACGCACGCACCGTGCGAATTGGCACGTACAGGTTCAGCGCGGGTCAGCGGCCCTGAGTGTCCAGAGTCGTCTTGAGGCGTGTCACGCCCACGAGGCACTCGACGCGCGGCGTCGGTGGGTTGTCGTGGATAGAGGACCGTTCGTCAGTCGTTGGTGCCCGTGAGCGCCGGGTAGTCCGTGAGCCCTCGAGCGCCGCCGCCGAACAGTGTGTCGCGTTCATGCACGGCAAGATCGGCCCCGCTGCGCAGGCGCTGCGGCAGATCGGGATTCGCAACGAAAGGGCGGCCGAATGCAATGAGGTCCGCCCAACCTGCGGCGATGGCCTCGCGCGCGCGATCCGCCGTATATTTGCCCGCATAGATCAACGCGCCTGGATAGGCTTGCCGGATGCGCTGCTTGAATTCGACGGGCATATGCGGCGCATCGTCCCAATCGGCTTCCGCGATATGGATATACGCAACGCCGATTTCACCGAGCAGCTTCGCGGCTGCGAGGTAGGTCGTTTCGGGGTCTGCGTCGACGCATCCGTTGAGGGTGGTCAGCGGCGCGAGACGGATGCCGACGCGCTGCGCGTCACCCGTGCCGTCGATCAGCGCACGCGTGACTTCGTCCAGAAACCGCAGGCGATTTTTCAGCGAGCCGCCGTATTCGTCCGTGCGGTGGTTCGCTTCGGAATCGATGAACTGATTGACGAGATAGCCGTTGGCCGCATGCAGTTCGACGCCGTCGAAGCCTGCGAGCATCGCGTTGCCGGCCGCCTCCCGATACTGCACGACCACGTCGGCGATTTCCGCCGTGCTCAGCGCGCGCGGCGCCGATGCCTGCACGAAGCCCGGCACGTTGCTGCCGTCTGCGCCGGCGATGAACACGTTGACGCCCTTCGCCTGTAGCGCGGAAGACGACACGGGCTGTTCACCGCCGAGCAGGCTCGTATGGCTCAACCGGCCGACATGCCACAGCTGCGCGAAGATGCGTCCGCCCGCTTCGTGGACCGCCTTCGTGACTTTGCGCCAGCCGTCTATCTGCGCCTGCGTGTGAATGCCGGGCGTCCAAGCATAGCCCTTTGCCAGCGGCGAAATGTAGGTGCCTTCGCTGACGATCAGACCGGCGCTGGCGCGCTGCGCATAGTAGGCAGCCATCAGATCGTTGGCTTCGTCGCCGGGCTGGCTGGCGCGCGAGCGTGTCATCGGCGGCATCACGATCCGGTTGGAAAGGGTGAGCGCGCCGAGCGCGAGGGGTTCGAAAAGCGGGTCGTTCTTCATGATGCGATTCCTTGCGTCGCTCACGGCAGGTTCGCCGCGAGCGTGGTTTTTCGTTAGTCCCACACAGGCGCGAGACCGCCAGGGCTGACTTCGCGGCCGTTGCGTTCGAGTGCGGCGATCTGCGCCATGTCGTCGGCAGTAAGCGGCAGTTGTTGCGCGAGCAGGTTGCTGGCGAGGTTCTCGCGCTTCGTCGATGACGGAATCACCGAATAGCCCAGTTGCAGCGCCCAGGCGAGCGCGACTTGCGCCGGCGTGGCGTCGTGCCGTTTGGCGATCGCGCCGATAACCGGGTCCTTCAGCACCTTGCCGTAAGCGAGCGTCATGTAGGACGTGACATGAATGCCCTGTTCGCCGAGAAATTCGACGAGCTTGCGGTTCTGCAGATACGGACTCAGCTCGATCTGATTGGTTGCGATGTTGTCTTTGCCGACCACCGCAATGGCCTGCTTCGTCAGCTCGATGTTGAAGTTCGAAACACCGATCTGTCGCGTGAGTCCTTGCGTCTTCGCATCCGCGAGCGCGCTCATGAATTCCTCGAGCGGGACGCCGTTTTCCGGCGCGGGCCAATGGATCAACGTCAGGTCGACGCGATCGGTGCGCAGCTTCGTCAGGCTCTCTTTAAGGCTCGCAACGAGCTTGTTGCGCGAGTAGTTGTCGACCCAGATCTTCGTGGTCAGGAACAGCTCGTCGCGCGCAACCCCCGAAGCGGCGATCGCTTCGCCGACTTCCGCTTCATTGCCGTAGATCTGTGCGGTGTCGATGGTGCGATAGCCCAGTTCGAGGCCGTTGCGCACCGAATCGATGACGACCTGGCCTTGCAGCCGGAACGTGCCGAGACCAAATGCCGGAATGTGACTCATGGTGATACCCCTTGATTGATAGATTCGCCAGGCGATGAACAAGCTTCATTCTGGCCCGTTCGATTCATTCGAAAAACCGCTCGAAACGCGAAAGAAATTTGATTTTCGATCAAGAGTACAGACCTGCCGTACCCCGTGCGATTCGACTCAAGTTCAATGCGTCGCCGCGACGGCTTCGGCCGTGTGCTCGGCGAGTCCCGCGCGGCGGTCGAGGCGGCCGCTCCACGCCGTCAAGCCGAACGCCAGCATGGTCACGGCAGCGGCGATCCACGGCGTGTGGCCCAGCCCGAGGTGCGCGACGATCACGCCGCCCAGCGACGATCCGCCCGCCACGCCGAGGTTGAACGCGGCGATGTTGAAGCCCGACGCGACATCCGTTGCTTGCGGCGCGAACTGCTGCGCCTGCTTGACCACGTAGACCTGCAGGCCGGGCACGTTGCCGAACGCGACGGCACCCCATGCAAGCATGGTCAGCACGGCGAGCCACGCGTTGTGCGACGTGAACGTGAACACCAGCAGCACTGCGGCGAGCAGAAGGAAAATCCGCTTCAATGCCTTCACAGGTCCTTGCGCGTCGGCGAGCTTGCCGCCCCACACGTTGCCGGCCGCGACGGAAACGCCATACGCGACGAGCACCATGCTGACCTGCGACGGCGTGAATCCCGCGATCTGTTCGAGAATCGGCGCCATGAACGTGAACGCGATCAGCGAGCCGCCATAGCCGACAGCCGTCATCGCATACACCAGCAACAGACGCGGATGAACGATCACGCGAGCCTGCTGGCCGAGCGACGCCGGACGCTTGTGCGGCAGGTTGTTCGGCATGAAGAACAACGCGCCGAGCATCGCGACCAGGCCGAACAGCGCGACGACGAGAAACGTCGCGCGCCAGCCGAAATGCTGACCGATGAACGTGCCAAGCGGAATGCCCGCGACGAATGCGACGGTCATGCCGCTGAACATCGTGGCAATCGCGCTGGCTGATTTGTCTTTCGGCACGAGCGTGGTCGCGATGATCGAGCCGACCGAGAAGAACACGCCGTGCGCGAGCCCCGTCAGAATGCGCGCCACCACAAGCGATTCATACGACGGGGCGCGCCACGCGACCAGATTGCCGATCGTGAAGAGCGCCATCAACGCGATCAACAAGGTTTTGCGCGGCACGCGTCCGGTCAGGGCGGTCAGCAGCGGCGCGCCGATGGCGACGCTCAGCGCATACAGGCTGACGAGCAGACCCGCGGAGGGGAGCGTGACGCCGAGATCGGCGGCGATGGTCGGGATGAGTCCGACGATGACGAACTCGGTCGTCCCGATTGCGAAGGCGCTGAGCGTCAGCGCGAAGAGGGCAAGTGGCATGGTCGTCTACCAGAAAGCATGATTGAAAGGCTTTAACGGATGGACGAAGTGTGCCCGCTTTACTTTTGCAGAAAAACTAGTCTATAAAGGAAACACTTTTGATTTCAGATCAAGTATGAAAGTTACTCTCGACGAACTGCAAACCTTCGCGACCGTGGTCGACACGGGCTCGATCACGGCTGCTGCCGAACAACTGGAGCAGACCGTTTCCGGCGCGAGCCGGACCCTGGCGCGGCTCGAGGAAAAGCTGCAAACCACGCTGCTGCGGCGGACCACGCGGCGCCTCGAACTGACGGAAGAGGGCAAGGCCTTTCTGCAAAACGCGCGCGAGATCATCGGTGCGGTCGAGAACGCCGAAGAGCAACTCGCGGCGCGCCGCGAGCGGCCATCCGGACGCTTGCGCGTCGATGCCGCCACGCCGTTCATGCTGCATGTGATCGTGCCGCTCGTCGCGGGTTATCGCGCGCGCTATCCGCAGGTCGAACTGGAACTGAACAGCAACGAAGGCATCATCGATCTGCTCGAACGCCGCACCGATGTCGCGATCCGGATCGGACGGCTCAAGGATTCGACGCTGCATAGCCGGCCCGTGGGCAGCAGTCGCATACGGGTGCTGGCGACGCCGGCGTATCTGAAGGCGCATGGTCATCCCAAACGCGTGGACGACCTCGCGAAGCACTCGCTGCTGGGATTTACGCAGCCCGAGTCGCTCAACGTCTGGCCGCTGATCGGGCCGGACAACGAGTTGTACCGGATCGAGCCGGCCATCGCATCGTCGAGCGGCGAAACGCTGCGGCAACTGGCGCTGGAGGGCGCGGGCATTGTTTGCCTGTCCGATTTCATGACGGGCCGCGACCGTCGCGAAGGCCGGCTCGTCCAGCTTTTTGCGCGGCAGACGCAGGACGTGCGGCAGCCGATCAATGCCGTCTACTATCGCAACACGGCGATATCGGCGCGCATCGCTTCGTTCGTCGATTATCTGGCCGAGGCGGCAAAGGCGACGGAGTTCGCGCGCTAGCTCTGCTGGCGGTCACTGCTTTCCCTCTCTGCGAAATCCCTTCTCGCTTCACCGCTTATTGTTGTCGTGCAGGCAACATGGTGAACGCGTTCGCGGTGCTTCTGGCGTTCGATCTCCAAACCTACAATCCGTCTCGACGATGGTCGCATGAGCAATGTCTCCAACGTCGATCGGGCGCGTTCGCCGATGCTTTCCGCAAGCGTTGCCGCGCCGGTCGTCGACTTCGCAACTTTCTAAACGAAGGCAATTTCATGTCGCAGAAGATCCTGATTGTGGGTGCCGGTTTTGCCGGCGTATGGGGCGCGCTAGGCGCTGCTCGCGTGCTCGACGGCGCAGGCGTCAGAAGCAGCGACGTTGAGATCACGTTGATTTCGCCGAAGCCCGAACTGCAGATCCGCCCTCGTATGTATGAAGCCGAGCCGCACAAGATGGCTGCGCCGCTGCTGCCGCTGCTTGATGCCATTGGCGTGAAATATGTCGAAGGCAGCGTCGATGCAATTTCGGTTCAGGACAGGACGGTGAGCGTCGTGTCTGCGAACGGGCAAATCCGCTCGCTCGCGTATGACCGTCTGCTGCTGACGAGCGGCAGTCAACTCAGCAGGCCGCCTGTGCCGGGTCTGGAGCACGCGTTCTCGGTGGACCGTATCGAGGATGCAGTGGAACTCGATAACCATCTCGACAAGCTGGCGAAGCAGCCCGCTTCACCAGCCCGCAATACGGTTGCCGTGGTGGGCTGCGGCTTTACGGGCATCGAGGTGGCAACGGAACTGCCGAAGCGTCTGCGCGAGAAGTTCGGCGCGGACGCGGCGATTCGCGTCGTGGTGATCGGCACGCAAGATGCAATCGGTCCCGATCTCGGGCCGAATCCCCGCCCGTTCGTCGCCGAGGCGTTTGAATCGCTCGGCGTCGAGGCGCTGCTGGGTTCGGGCGTGGTGTCCGTCGATGCCGGCGGCGTTCGCACGGCGTCGGGCCAACGCATCGAAGCGGGCACGGTGATCTGGGCGGGCGGCATGCGCGCGAGCCCGCTGGCCGCGCAGGTGTCGTCGAATCTCGATCCGCTCGGCCGCGTCGAAGTGGCGCCGGATTTGCGCGTGCCCGAAGCGCCCAATGTATTCGTTGCGGGTGACGTCGCGAAGGCATCGACAGACGACAGCGGCCGCTACGCGCTGATGTCCTGTCAGCACGCCATCGTCATGGGCCAGTTCGGCGGACACAACGTCGCTGCGGATCTGCTCGGCGTGCCGACGCTGACGTATCGACAGCCGTTCTACGCCACGTGCGTCGATCTCGGCGAATGGGGCGCGGTCTATTCGGAAGGCTGGGATCGACAGATCAAGCTGACGCACGCCGAAGGGAAGGCGCGCAAGCAGATGATCAACACGCAATGGATCTATCCGCCGGCGCCGAATCGCGCAGAGGCATTGGCAGCGGGTAATCCGCAAGCGTCTTTCGGCTAAGCCGTTTGGTGCCGCCCGAGCCGCAGTGGCGAGGGCGGCGAACGCGTGTTGCACGCGGCTTCGTTGCGGAACATCCCGTGCGCGGCGCATGGCGCAATTCATTTCCTTTCCTTGTCGATAAGACTACTGAAGTAGTCGAATCGTTTCGGGTCAATTCGACATCGCGTGTCGTCAACTCGCTGAAAACAAAGCGTTCTTATGCTGGCCCGATCCTTGTTATATGAACTGGGTCGTGACGGCCTGCGCAATGGACCAACGACAAGAGAACGTAATCGACAAATGAAAAGGAAAGAACCATGTTTGAAGGATTTGAGAATCGCCTCGCTGTAGTGACGGGTGCAAGTTCCGGCATTGGACTTGCGACGGTTGAGCGTCTGCTGGCAAGCGGCGCCAAGGTACTGGCGATGAGTCGCACGATGGGTGAACTGGATTCGTTGCAGTCCAGATGCGGTGACGCGCTCGAATGGATAAAAGGGGATGTCACGCAAAGCGGCGATCTCATGGCGCTTTCCGAACGGGCCCGTCAGTTGGGCACCGTCGACTTTCTGGTCCCCAATGCGGGCATTGCCGAGTTGGCCAATGGCCTGGAAGTCTCCGCGTTCGAGCGGCAATGGGCCGTGAACGGCGCGGGTGCGCTGAATACGTTGTCGAGCTTGAAAGAGCAGTTGGGAAAGTCTGCGTCGGTCGTATTCATCGGGACGTTTCTGTCACAGGTCACGTTTCCGGGACTCGCCGCCTATATCGCCTCGAAGACCGCGCTCAAGGCGCACGCAAGAACGCTCGCAATCGAACACGCAGCGGACGGCATCAGAATCAATATCGTGTCGCCCGGTCCGACCGCGACCGCGATCTGGTCCAGCCTCGGATTGCCGCAAGAGCAGCTTTCCGCGGTGGCGGAGCGCGTCAATCAACGTTTGCTTCCCGGCCGCTTTCTCGAACCCGCTGCTATTGCGGATGCGATCATGTTCCTGCTTTCGCCCGCTTCACGTGGTATATACGGCCAGGATCTGATCGTCGATAACGGATATACGTTGCAGTAAGCCGAACGGGCGGCTGCGTCGATTCGCGTTTAGCGCAGCCGCTCATCACGCAGTTGCGCCTTGGCGTGAATGACCAGGCGCCGGCACTCGGCTTTCGACTTGCCAAGCACCGCTGCGATCTCCCGATAGTCCGCGCCGAAGATCTCGTGCAGCAGATATGCCGCGCGTGCTTCGGGAGAAAGGCGTTCGAGCAGCATCAGGAATGCGAGTGATGCTTCGTCGGCGCGTTCGCTCATTCCGTCGGGTGTCGCAGGCGGGTCGCTCATGTCTATCGTAGGTGTAGCCGCCGCCTCGCAGAATACGGGCGCTTTCCATGTCGCCGTTCGCCTCTGCCTTCAGGCACGATCAGGCACGATCGGGCACGAAGCGCGATTGCGGATAAAAAGGGGCAAGCACGGCAGTGCTTGCCCTTTCTGGTCGGCTTTCGATTCGGTTTAGCTCTGGATGAACGCAAGAAGATCCGCGTTGAATTTCTCCTTATGCGTGTCCGTCAAACCATGTGGCGCACCGGGATAGACAATCAGCTTCGAATTCCGGATCAGCTTCGCGGACGCGCGCCCTGCCGCGTCGATGGGGACGATCTGATCGTCGTCACCATGCACGATCAGCGTGGGAACGTCGATCTTCTTCAGGTCGTCGGTAAAGTCCGTCTCCGAAAATGCCTTGATCGAATCGTAGGTGTTCTTGTGGCCGCCTTGCATGCCCTGCATCCACCACGAATCGATCAGCCCCTGCGACGGCTTGGCGCCCGGACGATTGAAGCCGTAGAACGGACCCGCCGGCACGTCCTTGTAGAACTGCGAGCGGTTCGCCAGTTGGGCCGCGCGCAGGCCATCGAACACGTCGATGGGCAATCCGCCCGGATTGGCGGGCGTTTTCAGCATCAACGGCGGCACGGCGGAAACGAGCACCACTTTGGAAACACGCTTCGTGCCATGCCGGCCGAGATAGCGCGCCACTTCTCCGCCGCCCGTGGAAAAGCCCACCAGAATGGCATCCCTCAGACCCAGCGTGTCGAATACGGTGGCGAGATCGTCTGCATACGTGTCCATGTCGTTACCGTTCCAGGGCTGACTCGAACGACCATGCCCGCGACGATCGTGAGCGACGGCGCGATAGCCGTGCGACGCCACGAGCATCATCTGCGACTCCCAGCTATCGGAGCTGAGTGGCCAGCCGTGACAGAACACCACGGGGCGGCCGGCTCCCCAGTCCTTGTAATACAGCTGCGTGCCGTCTTTCGTCGCGATATAGCTTGCCGCGTGTTGACCGCGAGATCTCGGCGCGTCACGCGACGCACCCGGCTGCGCTGCCTGTAGCGCGCCAGGAATCAGCGCTGCCGCGAGGCCGCCAGCGGCTGCGGCGCTGCCGAGCAAAATGTTTCGACGCATAGGATTCTGCTTTTGATTACTGCTTTCCGACATAGTGATTGCCCCTGTGTTAATGCCTTGCGATAAATCCGTGACTCGTTCGGTCTTCAACTCACCGTCGGCGCCTTTAGCGTGTTCGCGAGAATCATGTCGAACGCGTTTTTCGGCAGCGCGCCGGCGCGCTGTAGCGGCCGGAATACCGGGTCGCCGCGACGAACGGGCACTCCCGTCAGACCGCAAATGCCTGAAGTGCGCGCAAAACCTGCTCGCCATGTCTGATCTTCGAATCGGCCCAGCGTCGAATCGCTCCACGTCACCAGAATCGTGCACGTGGTCTGCCACTCGATGCGGCGGATCGACGAAGCATTGGCCATCGCGGTGGTCATCGGACTGCAGCGTTCGTGCGGCCCGCGTCCTGCGGATGCGGGATGTCGCTGCGCGGGGAACCGGCCGCGACCGTGCAAGCCGCTGACAATCTGGAACCATGGATCGATTCTGTTCATTTCCAACCTCTCTACGATGTGGCGAACTGCGTCACGACTCGCTCGTCTCGCCAGCCGCGACGAGCGCGACGACGTTCACGATGCCTTGCCTTGCCATCTTCGTGTACGGGCAAAACTATTCGGTTTTGCGAACCAGTTCTTCGGCGACGGCGCGTTCGAAGCCCGGCAAATGGACGCGCGTATGCGCGCTCAGCACGAACAGGCCATCCGTCGGGTCCCGGCTGAAGTCGACGGTGACGTCGACTGACGCGTCGTGAATGCGAACCGCGGTGCGGGCCGCCAACAGGCTGAGCGCGCCATGAAAACAGGCCGCATACCCCGCGGCGAACAACTGCTCCGGATTGGTTCCACCACCCGGCCCGCCGAGCGCTTTGGGCATGCGTAGTTCGACGGCGAGTTGCCCGTCATTCGGGCGCACGACACCCGACGCGCGTCCATGGCCCGTGCCTCCGCCCATGACGGTGGCCGTGGTCGAATAGAGGATGCGAGGCTCTTGTCCGGAATGCTTGTCGAGCAGCGTCAATGGCGGTGGGCCTGGCGTTGTCATTCGGTTCGGTGTGTAGTGTCGGCTTGATTCGTCGCGCGCTCTGTCTGCGCAGAATGAATCGTAGGAGGAAGCAACGGTGCGCAGAAGACACGCGGAGGGGAGCACGGTGTTGCATCCGGAACATCAATCGAGACGCCCTCGAATTCGGGGCCGTGATGAGTCGAATCCGCTGACTCAGGCGTTCGCCGGTACAGTGCCGCTTTGTGTGTGAAGAAATTGATTTTCCATATGATTCGGATGCCGAATCATATGGAGCGAATCGGAAATATCGAGCAATGCGTTGACGCGGAAGAACTACGCGGTTAACCCGCCTGCAATTCGAACGAGCGGATCAGGTCCGCAACCAGACGGTCGGCCTCGGCGCGATCGCGCACGTTGGTGAATCCCATCAACAGGCCGCGCCGTCCCGGCGCGCCGTTGCGCCATGTCGTGAGTGCATGCACGGCGAAGCCCGCTCTGCGGGCACGGCTGGCCAGCACCACATCGTCGAGATCGTCGCGTACGTCGACGAGGAGATGCATGCCGCCGTCCTGCAAATGAACGACGAAACCTTCGGCCGCGTACGGCGCGAGCGCTTCGGCCAGCAGTGCGCGCCGTCGCGCGTAGAGCGTTCGCATTCGCTTGATATGCCGGGAGAAGTGGCCTTCGCCGATGAACCCGGCGACCGCTGCCTGCAGCAGTTCGGGGCAGCCGCCATGCACGGTGCGCCTGCACGCCAGTTCGAACTGCGGAACGAGGCTTTGCGCAACGACCACATACGCAAGCCGCAGCCCCGGAAACAGCACCTTGCTCAGCGTGCCGCAATAGATCACCCGGCCGCCCGAGTCCATGCTTTTCAGCGCCGGCAATGGATGACCGCGATACCGGTACTCGCCGTCGTAGTCGTCTTCGACGATCCACGCGTCACGCTCGCCCGCCCAATCGAGAAGCTCGACGCGACGCTGTAACGGCAACGCCACGCCCGTCGGACTCTGATGCGACGGCGTGACGACGGCAAGCCGCGCATTGGGGAAGTGCGCACGTCCAAAGGCGACGTCGATGCCGTGTTGGTCCACGGGTACGTCGCAGACGGCCAGGGCGAGGCGCTTCAGCGTCTGCGCAGTGGGCGGATAGCCTGGATGCTCGACCCAGGTGCTTTCGCGCGCAAGGCCGAGCGCGTCGACGGTCAACGCTAGGCCAGCGGTATAGGCGGGCACGATGAACACCTGGCCCGCGTCCGCGTCGATGCCGCGAGAGCGGTGCAGATAGGCCGCCAGCGCCTCGCGCAACGGCATGTAGCCCGCGGGCGCGGGCTTCGTGAGCGATCCCGCCCTGCGAACCTGCCGCGCCATCAGTCGCGACCAGAGCTTTCTCGGGAATTCGTCGAGCGCGGGCAGCCCCATCTGAAACGGTGGGGGACTGCCGCCGTCCACGTCGATGATGTTATCGGGCGCGCCCTCTGCCCGCAGCGCAACTGCGGCGCCAGCGGCTTGCTTCGCGCGGGCGGGTTGCGCCGGGGCCGTGTGTTCCGACACGAAGGTCCCTGCCGGACCGCGGGCAACGAGGTAGCCCTCTCCGAGCAGGCGGTCGTAGGCGACCTGCACGGTGCCGCGCGCCACGCCCAGTTCGGTCGCCAGCGCCCGCAAGGACGACACCTTCTGGCCGGGGCTGAGCTGTCCCTGCTCGATCATCGCGCGAAATCGCGCATAGATCTGCTCGTGGATGGGAGGTGCGCCCGGTTTCGCCCGGGCCGCTGGCTGTGTCATGGCCTGGTCTAAAGCAGAAAAAATGGCCCTGTTGGCTGGGTCATGGAACGACGACACTGAAGCCTACACCAACCCCTCCCGATCGGCATCATGACTGACACACCAACCCTCCGACACGCCGAAACAGATGCCGATGTGATGGCCTGTTTCGACGTCATGCATCAACTGCGTCCCCAATTGAATTCGCGCGAGGAGTTCCTCGCCCGTGTCGCGCTGCAACGCGCGCAAGGCTATCGCCTGCTGGGCGTTTGGGAAGACGGCAAGGCTGTCGCGCTGGCCGGCTACCGGCGCATCGACAACCTGATTCACGGCCGCTTCATCTACGTCGACGATCTGATCACGGACGAGGCCGGACGTGGCCGCGGCCATGGCGAACGCCTGCTGGCCGAACTGGGCACGCTGGGTCGCGCGGACGACTGCCAGCGTCTGGTGCTCGATACGGCGCTCGCCAACGCGCTCGCGCAACGCTTCTATTTCCGCTGCGGCCTGCTTGCCCGCGGCCTTCACTTCACCATGGAGCTGGCATGAACAGCCTCAACGTGTTGCTGCTCGATTGCAGCCCCCGGCGCGACAACTCGACGAGCCGGCACTTCACCCGTCATTTGCTGCCTGCCATGGCCGAACGTCTGGGGCGGGACATCCGGATCACGCGGCGCGAGCTTGGCGCGCAGCCGCTGCCGCCCATCACGGAGGCGTACGCGGAGTCGCTGGTGCTGCCCGGTGAGGTTGCGAAAGAGCGGTTCGGCGCGGCGCTCGCTGTATCCGACGAACTGATTCGTGAACTGGATCAGGCAGACATGCTGTGGATCTCGACGCCCGTGCACAACTTCACGGTGCCGGCCGTGCTCAAGAACTGGATCGATCACGTGGTGCGTATCGACGTGACGTTCAAGGCGGGCGCGAGCGGCAAGGTCGGCTTGCTGCGCGACCGTCCGACTTTCGTTGCCGTGACCGCTGGCGGCGCGATGTTCCGCGAACCGGCTTATCAGCCGGACTTCTTTCGACCTTATCTGTCTGCCGTGCTGGGCGTGATCGGACTCAAGGACATCACGTTCATGCATGCGGCGGGCCTCGTATCGACGGATGAGCCGCTTGCGCTCGTCGAGGCAAAGGCGGCGCAGTGGCTGCGCGACAACCCGCAGCGCCACGAGACATGCGAAGCCAGCCCTTCATCCATTGCTTAACCATCCCTTTCCGGAGCACATCATGAATGCACCTCGTCTCGCGTGGACCACGCTCGCACCCGTCCAGTACAAGTCGCTGTATGCGGTCAGCCAGTCGCTGGCCGAGTCGTCCCTTGGCAGCCAGCTGATCGAACTCGTGCACACGCGCGTGTCGCAAATCAACGGCTGCGCCTACTGTCTCGACATGCATGCGCGCGAGCTGCGCAAGGGCGGTGAATCATGGCAGCGTCTGAGCGTGCTGTCGGCGTGGCGCGAGACCCACTTCTTCACCGACAGGGAACAGACCGCGCTGGCGTGGGCCGAATCGTTGACGTGCCTTCCCGACGGCCATGCGGATCGTGAAGTCGAATATCAGGCGTTGCGGGAGCACTTTAACGACGGGGAAATTGTCGAGTTGACGTGGGCCGTGGCCGCCATCAACGCGTGGAATCGTATGGCGATTGGCATGCATCAGCCGGTCGAGGCAAAGCCCATCGACTGACAGCGCGAACGGCGATGCATGGCGATGCGCAGCGGGGAGCGCACCAGCATTCAAAACGCCGTACACGGCCTTACAAATTGATGTTCCATTTTCCTGAAGAACGTCTATGTTTTTATGGTGCGTTTTCTTTACGTGCGCGGGCTTACCGGCCCTCTGACGATTCTTCAGGTGCATCTGCCACCTCGAACGCCATCCGCGGCGTTTGCCGCGTCCCATTTTCCATAGACCAGGCAGCAGGCCAGGCGCGCAGCCATGCAACGGCTCGTTCCGGCCGCGCGGGAATCGCGAGCAGTGCCTGTCGAGCACCGCTTGCCGCTGCGCCGGGTTTGATCTGCACCGGCGCGGCTACAGGTTCCAAACCCTGCTGTCGTTTTGAAGGAGTCAAATCATGAAGACACGATTCATCCTTTTCGCAGCGTGTTCCGTCGCGCTTTCCCTGACGAACGTGGCGCACGCTCAGGGCACGCCTGCCCAACAGAATGCGCAACCAGCCGCAACCACCGCCACGTCCAGCAGCACCGAGTACGGCGGCGTGTCCGGAACCAGCATGGCGATGGGCAACGCGGCCCGTGCGGAATGGGCACCGCCTGCCAGCTGCGGCCATCTGGCCCGGTGCAACCCGAATTCGGGCCACTGAGCGAGCGGTTGCGTTCGAACGGTTGAGAGTTCTGCAACGATCGACCCCGGAGGGTGAATCATGAAGATCGTTATCATTGGCGGCACGGGCCTGATCGGCTCGAAGACGGCTGCAATCCTGCGTCAGGCGGGTCACGAGGTCGTCGCCGCGTCGCCCAGGAGCGGCGTGAATACCATCACGGGCGAAGGGCTCAACGCGTGCCTGACCGGCGCGCAGGTGGTGATCGACCTGTCCAATTCGCCCTCGTTCGAAGACAAGGCGGTGCTGGAATTCTTCGAAACGTCCGCCCGCAACCTTCGCACGGCCGAGGCGCAGGCGGGTGTCCAGCATCATGTCGCGCTGTCTATCGTCGGGACCGACCGCACGGCCGAGAACGGCTACTTTCGCGCGAAGGTCGCGCAGGAGAAGCTGATCGAGTCGTCCGGCGTTCCGTACACGATCGTTCGCTCGACGCAGTTCTTCGAATTCCTTGGCGGCATCGCCGATTCAGGCATGCAAGGGAATGCAGTCCGGCTCTCGCCGGGCATGTTCCAGCCCATCGCGGCCGATGACGTCGCCGCGATCGTCGCCGATGTCGCGCTCGCCGCGCCGCGCAACGGCATCATCGATATTGCCGGACCGGAGCGCGCGCCGTTCAACGAGATCATCGCGCGTTATCTGAAAGCGGTCGGCGATCCACGCGAAGTCGCGCGAGACCCGGAGGCCCGTTACTTCGGCGGCCTGGTCGGCGATCTTTCGCTCGTGCCGCTCGGCGAAGCGCGCCTTGGCAAGATCGGTTTCGACGAATGGTTTCGCCGCTCGCAGAGCAAAGCCTGATTGCGCATCCTTCAAACTGACAACAGGTGTGACATGAAACGCATCCTCTGCGCGGTGCTCATTGCGAGCTTGCCATTTGGCAGCGTGCTTGCGCAGTCACCAAAAGAAAAGAGTGCCAAGGTGACGCTCGTCTATCAGCACGAAGTGCCGAATATTCCGGGGAAGAGCGTCAAGGGCGTGCTGGTCGAATATGGGCCGGGCGGCTATTCGTCCGGTCATACGCACGCGAAGTCCGCGTTCATCTACGCGACCGTGCTCGAAGGTTCGATCCGCAGTCAGATCAATGACGGGCCCGTGACGGTCTACAAGGCCGGGCAAAATTTTTCCGAACAGCCCGGCGACCGCCACCGCGTCAGTGCGAATGGGAGCAAGACGAAGCCGGCGAAGCTTCTCGCCGTCTTCGTGGTCGATACGAACGAAACCGAACTGACGATGCCGTTCGGAGATTGACTTCGAGGCTCAACAGATCCGTCTGCCGAGTCCGGCGGCGCGCCGGCAGACGGCTTGCATCAGCATGGTCGCGCTGCGTGACGGCGGGGAGAACTTCGAATAGACGAACGTCGATACCATTTCCAGATCCTCGACGAGCGGACGCACGATACAGTCGACATCGCCCGCCGCGAACTCGTCGACGATCGCCAGTCCTAGTCCGCCGCGCACGAGTGCGAGCGCCTGATCGGCGCGCGTGACGTCGACCACGGATGTCAGTTCGACGTTGGCCTGCTGGCATGCGCGCACGATGATCGTGCCGAACGGGATGTCGCGCCGGAAAAGGATCATCGGCTCTTGTGCGAGGTCTGCGAGCGCGATCCGTTCGCGGGCGGCGAGGGGATGGTCCGGCGGCAATGCGCACACCATTCGCCCGCGCATGAACGGCACGGCTTCCAGGTGCTCGTGCTCGATCGGCAGCGACGTGATGGCGACGTCGACAGTTTTGCTCAGCACTTCGAGCGGCAAATCGGCCATCAGCGCGGTATGCCAGTCGACGCTGAGCCCCGGCAACTGTCGCTTGAGTTCGACGATGGCGGGCGCGACCACGCCAGGCGCAAGCGAGGGGCTGCACGCGACGCGCAGCAGGCTGGCCGGGCCGAGCGCGAGCGCCCGCGCGAATTCATCGACACGCAGCGCCGATTGATAGACCTGCTCGACCTCGCGATACAGCGCCTGCGCTTCGGCCGTCGGAACGAGCCTGCCCTTGGCGCGCTCGAAGAGCCGCAGTCCGAGCGTCGTCTCGGTGTGCGCGACCAGCTTGCTGACGGCGGGCTGCGAGACGTACAGCATTTTCGCCGCCGCGTTGATCGAACCCGTCAGCATCACCGCGCGGAACACTTCCATCTGTCGCAGCTTGAAACGCATCGTTGTTCCGTATCGTGCAGAGATTAACCAAAGGTTATAGGGTAGCCTAAACACGGCATACGACAACGGCACGGCAAGCCATTAGCATTGCCGTGCCGCGATTTGCGCTGCGCGCAGCGAACACGACGGCCGGCACAGGAAACCTGAGATGAGCGTATTCGACGAAGACAAGATCGACTGCCACTGCCATATCTTCGACCCCGTTCGCTTCCCCTACCGGGACGACACCGCGTACCGGCCTGCACAGCAAGAGATCGGCACGGCGGCGCAGTTCGTTCGCGTGATGGACGCGTATGGCGTGCGGCATGCGCTGCTGGTCGGCCCGACGAGCGGCTACCGGACCGACAACCGTTGTCTGCTCGACGCACTGGAGACTTACCCGGATCGCTTTCGGGGCATCGCGGTGGTCGATAACGATATCGGCCGAAGCGAGCTTCTGGCGTTGCGTGACGCAGGCGTAGCCGGTGTCGCATTCAATCCGGCGATGGAAGGTGTCGAACTCGTGCGCGATGCAGGTGCGCTGTTTGCACTGCTCGCCGACCTCGGGATGTTTGCGCAGATTCAGGTGTGCGGCGCTCAACTGGTCGCGCTGGCGCCCTGGCTCGCGCAGCAGGAAGCGCAACTCGTGATCGACCACGGCGGGCGGCCCGACATCGAGGCGGGCGTCGCTCAACCAGGCTTCCAGGCGCTGCTGCGGCTCGCGGATTCCGCGCGTGCGAGCGTCAAGCTGTCCGGCTGGCAAAAGTACTCGCGCAACGCGTATCCGTATGAGGACGCGTGGCCTTACGCGCATGCGCTGCTTGCTGCGTTCGGCCCGCAACGCTGCGTGTGGGGTTCCGACTGGCCGTTTCTGCGCGCGCCGGAGCGGCTCGACTATGGACCGCTGCTGACGCTGTTCGAACGTATCGTGCCCGACGCGGAGGCCCGGCATCAGATTCAGTGGGAAACGCCGCGGCGCCTGTTCGGTTTCGACGCTCGACGATCTTGACACCCTTATCAACGATGGAGAAACAACGCTTGGAACACATCGTCAACCGACACGGCCTCGACATGCCGAAGCTCGGCCTCGGCACCTGGCCGATGGTCGGTGAAGAGTGCACGCGCGCAGTCGTTCAGGCGCTCGAACTTGGCTATCGGCATATCGACACGGCAGCTGGCTATCAGAACGAAGATGCGGTCGGCGCGGCGCTTGCTGCGTCGCCGGTGCCGCGCGAGCAGATCCACGTGACCAGCAAGGTCTGGTGGGATCAACTCGAACCGCAGGCGCTGCGCGCGTCATGCGAGCGCTCGTTGCGAGACTTGCGTAGCGAGTACGTGGATCTGTTCCTGATTCACTGGCCGACGCAGGACATGGATCTGCGCCGTTCGCTCGATGCACTCGTTGCGCTGAAGGAGCGCGGGCTCGCGCGGGCGATTGGTGTTGCGAACTTTCCGTTGCCGTTGCTGCGTGAGGCCGTCGAGACGATCGGCGCGCCGCTTGCGGCGATTCAGGTCGAGTATCACGTGACGCTCGGTCAGTCGAAGTTGCTCGATTTCGCGCGGCGGCATGAGATGGCGTTGACGGCATATAGTCCGCTGGCGCGCAATCGTGTGTCGGAGATTCCTGCAGTCGTTGATATTGCGCGCAAGCATGGTGTGCTGCCGACGCAGGTTGCGTTGGCCTGGCTGCTCGAGCAGGAGAAAGTTGCTGCGGTGCCGAAGGCGAGTGGTGCGGGGAATCAGATGTCGAATCTTGCATCGGTTGAGGTTCGGCTCGACGATGAAGATCGCGCGGTGATTGCCGCGTTGCCGAAAGGCGAGCGGCTTGTGAGTCCTGGGTTTGCGCCGCAATGGGATTAGGGAGGGTTTTTTTTGCTGCGCAAGCGGGTTGGGGTGTTTGCGGGTTTTTGCTCGCATCCGCGATATGGCTTCTTCGCGGGCATCCGCGATTCGTTATCTAGCTTCACGCGTCGCCCCTGTGCGGGGCGGCACCTACTTTTCTTTGCCGCCGCAAGAGCCTGTCCGCATTTTTGTGGGCGAGGCGGTTAAAGGAATCGTTAGCCGCGCGCCTGCGTAAATCGATCGCCAAACAGAATAGCAAACTGGTTCATGGCTGACTTCCAGTCGAAGGCTGAGCGCACGTTTTTGGTCAGGACGTTGCGCAATGCCAGCCAGAGTAGCTTGATTGCAGCCTCGTCATTGGGGAAGTGACCGCGGGTCTTGATGATCTTGCGCAACTGCATGTTCAGACTCTCAATGGCGTTCGTGGTGTACACGACCCGCCGGATCTCGGGTGGAAACACGAAGAACGGCGTGACGTGCTCCCAGGCGCGCTGCCAGGACTGCACGATAGTCGGGTATTTCGCGCCCCATGGCCCATCAGCAAAGGCCTGCAGAGCCTGCTTCGCTGCCTCTTCGCTGGCAGCTGCGTAGATCGGACGCAGCGCCTGGGCGACAGCCTTGCGGTCCTTCCAGCCAGCGTATTCCAGGCTGTTGCGGATCAGATGCACGATGCAGGTCTGCACCGCCGTCTTCGGGTAAGCTGCGCCGATCGCGTCGGTCAGCCCCTTCAGGCCGTCAACGACCGCAATCAGGATGTCCTGGCAGCCGCGGGTCTTGAGTTCGTTGAACACCTTGAGCCAGAACTTCGCGCCCTCGGTCTGCTCAATCCACAGGCCCAGCACATCGCGCTGGCCGTCCGCCTGAATGCCCAGAGCCAGATACACCGCCTTGTTGCTGACCACACCGTCATCGCGGATCTTGACCCGCAACGCGTCGAAGAAGACCACCGGATACATCGTCTCGAGCGGACGGTTCTGCCAGGCCAGCGTTTCGGCCATCACCTCGTCGGTGACCGAACTGATGAAATCGGGCGACACCTCGGTGCCGTAGCTCTCGGCCAGAAAGGCCTGGATCTCGCGCACGCTCATGCCACGCGCGTACATCGCGATGATGCGCTCGTCAAAGCCGGTGAAGCGGCGTTCGTGTTTGGGGATCAGGATCGGCTCGAAGCTGCCGTCGCGGTCGCGCGGCAACTCGACCCGGACGACGCCACGATCGGTGATGACCGTCTTGCGGCTGGCGCCGTTGCGCTCGTTGGCCTGGCCAGCGGGTTTGGATTCGCCCGGTGGATACCCCAGATGCAGATTCATCTCCGCACCCATCGCGCGTTCGATAATCGCCTTGTTAAACGCCAGCATCAGATCCTGCACCTCGGTCGGCGTCATCGGCCCCTTGACCAGCTCGTCCAGCAGCGCTTTGGGCAGTTCAGGCAGCGGCCCTCGGGCCGCTGCCTGAGACGCCACCGTGCGTTTCTTCTTCATTGGCATATCCATGACTTTTACCTCTCATGATATGCCTCGCCCACAAAATGACGGATAGGCCCCGCCGCAAAGAAAAGTAGGCAAAAGAAAGCGGCTCACACCGCCAGCGCTAATACTTGCCTGAGGGCCCCCAAAGGTTCTTACGCTTCACACGGCAACCACGTGACTGATGTTCGTTGCCAACGCGCTGAATGAGCGCCTCACCCGCTTCACACACCCGCGTCATACCATGCCGTGCCAGACAGTCCACCGCCGCCCAGGTGGCAAACTGTGTGTCGGCCCTCGGTGCTCCACACGCTTCACTCCGGACCGATAGCGCACGCGTCCCACCCTGTAAGAGCGCCAAGATATACGACGCGACAACCTACACACAGTTTGCCACCTGGGCGGCACATACCATTCGCTGCCGCTGGCCCGGGTACGGGTAATTGAAGCGGGTGAGGCGTTTGTTCGAAGCGTTGGCAACGGGCACCAACCAGGGCCACGGGTGTGTGAAGTGTGGGGACGTTGGGGGCCCGTGGGCAAAGGTCAAGAATTGGCGGTGTGAGCCGCTTTCTTTTGCCTACTTTTCTTTGCGGCGGCAAAGAAAAGTAGGTGCCGCCCCGCACAGGGGCGACGCGTGAAGCGAGCTAACGTAACGCGGATGCCAGCGAAAACCCCAGAACACCGACGCGTGAAGCGAGCTAACAAATCGCGGATGCCAGCCCAAAACCCAAAACCCAAAACCCAAAACCCAAAACCCAAAACCCAAAACCCAAAACCCAAAACCCAAAACCCAAAACCCAAAACCCAAACCACCGAACGGCAACGCAATGAACCCCCCCTAAAAGCGATCAATCACCCCCAACTGCACGCCTCGCACCGCCGCCCCCGGCCACGACGGCGTTAGTCCCGTGACATTCACACCCTTGAGCGTGAATTCACCTTGCCCATGATTTCTCAACCAGCCCGCGCTCGCATAAAGCAATACGCGTTTCGACAGATCATATTCACAGGCAGCGCTAAACTGGTCGGCATTATTGTCGCCGCCCGAGCGATCGCGCAGATACGCATAGCCGAGCGAAGCGCGAAACCGCCCATTGACCGCGTAGCGCGCCGACACCGACACACCGTCGTTGTGATAACGCGGCGTGCCGCCGTCGCCATTGAAGAACGAGACGAAGCCGGTCAACGCCCCATACGCGTACGACATGCCGCCAAGATTGGCCCGCAACGCGCCGTCGCCATGCGTCTGTTGATGCGCATAGGAAACCCGCAACGGGCCGTTGCGCCACGCGAAGGTTTCGATATGTCCCGCGAGGCCGTTGCCGTCTCCGTCGGCGGCGTCGCGCACCATCGCCATCAGTGTCGTCGAGAAGCCGTGGAATTCGGGTGACAGATAGGTGATCGCGTTGCTCGCGTACGGCGTGATCTTCGACAGATTGTTCAGGCCCGAGGCGATCGTGCCTGCACCGAACGCGTCGAGTTGTCCCTTGAACGGGATGTAAATCGGCGAATATTGGCGACCGATGCGCACAGCGCCATACGGCGTCGTTGCGCCGATCCACGCCTGGCGATTGAAGATCGTATTCGCGACGGCAAGCGAGCCGTTGCCCGAGCTGAATCCATTCTCCAGGTCGAACACGATCTGCACACCGTTGCCGATATCTTCCGCGCCGCGTAGTCCCACCCGCGAGCCGCGATACGCGCCGGAATCCATGCGCGCGACGTAGCCCGCGCCCGGATTGGTGATTTCGATGCTGGTATCGAGTGCGCCGTACAGCGTGACGGACGCTTGCGCGTGAGCGCTGGCGGCGTGCGCGGCGAGCGCGGCGAATGCAATGGACGTGCGTCGCACAGCAGGCGACGCAAGTAATGAACGTTTCATGAGGGAAGAGAGGAGTCTGTGCGAAACCGGCACGCCGGCCAGCGTCCGATGCGCGCAGCGAACGCACGCGCATCGGACTCGCACTGCACGCGTTATTGCGGCAGCGCGTAGGCGATCACATAGTCGCCGCGATCCGGCGACTGACGCGCGCCGCCCGCCGAGATCACGATGTACTGCTTGCCGTTGAGCACGTAGCTCATCGGCGTGCCCTGGCTGCCCACGGGAAGCCGTGCCTTCCAGACTTCCTTGCCCGTCGAACTGTCGAACGCGCGCAGGTAGTAGTCTTGCGTCGCCGCGAAGAACACAAGGCCGCCGCCCGTGCTGAGCGAACCGCCGATCGTCGGCATGCCGATCGGCGTGGGCATGTGCATCTGCACGCCCCACAGGCGCGTGTCGCGCACCGTGCCGAGCGGCACCTGCCACGCGATGCTGCGCGTTTTCAGATCGATCGCCGTCAGGCTGCCGAACGGCGGCTTCTGGCACGGAATGCCGAGCGGCGAGAAGAAGCGGTCTTTCGTCACCGAATACGGCGTGCCGCCGAGCGGCACCGCGCCCATGCCCGCGTTGACGGCTTCGTTGCCGTTCGACGTGCCGCCCTTGCGCTCTTCCTTGACGAGATGAACCCACAGCCCGAGGCGCATGTCGTTCACGAAGATCATGCCCGCGTTCGGATCGTACGACAGCCCGCCCCAGTTCATCCCGCCGAGCGAGCCGGGGAAACTCAGCGACGTGTCCGTGTCCGGCGCGGTGAACAGTCCGTCGTAGCGCATGCCGTGAAAGATGATGCGGCACATCATCTGATCGACGGGCGTCATGCCCCACATGTCGGAGCCCTTCAGCACATCGGCGCCGATCTGCGGCATGCCGACCGACAACGGCTGGGTCCTCGCATACGGTTCGTCCGGAACCGTCGCGGACTTGACCGGTTGTTCGATCACCTTCGTCAGCGGCTTGCCCGTCAGACGATCGAGCACGAACAACTGGCCCATCTTCGTGCCGACGATCAGCGCCGGCACCGTCTTGCCGTCGACGGGGAAATCGACGAGGGTGGGCTGCATCGGCACGTCGTAGTCCCACAGATCGTGGTGGACCGTCTGGAAGTGCCACTTCTCGGCGCCGGTGGTTGCGTCGAGCGCGAGAATCGAGGCGCCGTAGGATTCATCGAGCCTCGTGCGCTTCACGCCCCACAGATCGATCGCCGCGCTACCGACAGGCATGTACACGGTGTTCGATGCGGCGTCGTACGACATCGGCGCCCACACATTGGGGGTCGAGCGCACGAAGGTCTTGCCGGGCGCGGGCGCCTGCTTGTCTTGCGGGTTGCCCGGATCGAACGCCCACTTCATCGTGCCCGTGATCACGTCGAAGCCACGCACCACGCCGCCGGGCATGTCGAGCGACACGTTGTCCGCGACGCGCCCGCCCGTCACGACGGTCGTGCCCGCGACGGTCGGCGGCGACGTCAGTTCGTATAGCGGGCTCGCCGCGTGGCCGAGGCCGGCCTTGAGATCGATCACGCCGTGCTTGCCGAAGTCCTCGCACAGCTTGCCCGTGTCCGCATCGAGCGCGACGAGTTGCGCGTCGATCGTGTTCATGTAGATGCGGCGGCGGCAGGCGGCGTGATCGTCCGGCAGCGCGACGGGCGTGACGGGCGTCGAACCGGCGACGCTCGGCTGCTGCACGGGTTTCGTCGCGTCGAAATACGCGAGGCCACGGCAGCGCACCCAGACCGTCGTTCTGGTCGGGAATTGATGACGCCATCTCTCGCGGCCGTTCGCGGCGTCGAGCGCGATGACCGTGTTGTGCGGCGAGCACAGGAACAGCGTGTCGCCGATCTGCAGCGGCGTTTCCTGATCTTCCGCGCCGCCGCCTCCCGGGCTGACGGGCACGTCGCCCGTGTGGTAGGTCCATGCGACCTGCAGGTTCTTCACGTTGTTGCGATCGATCTGCGAGGAGCCCACGAAGCGGTCGCCGCCCGCCGAGTGGCCGTACGCCGACCAGTCGCCGGGGCCGGCATCGCCCCTGGCGTCGATCGCGTTGGTCCCGGTGCCGAACGTGCCGTGCGGCACGAACATGCCGTACACGAACAGCGCGTTGCACGCGAGCAGCGCGAGGCCCGCCGTCCACGCGGCGCCCTTCGCCGGGCGCTTGCCCTGGAAGCGGCGCAACGCGGGGTACACGGGCGCGAGCAGCATGCCGATCATCGTGAACATGAAGATGCGGGCCTGCAGCGGCCAGAAGTCGAATCCGCTTTCCCAGATTGCCCACAACACGGTCGCGACGATCACGAGCGCGAAGATCACGCATGCACTCGATTTGCGTCGCACGAGCTGGATGCCCGTCGCGCAGACGGCGAGGCCCATCAGAAGGTAATACCAGGTGCCGCCGCGTGCGACGAGCAGCGCGCCGCCGATCGCGAAGTACAGGCCGAGCAGCAGGCCGAGCGCGCCGGCGAGCGCCAGGCCGACGCGGGCCGTCGTCGATAGTGGCTTAGTTTGAGGTTGCTTGGACATTGCTTGTCTTTATGGGTACGCAAAAGTTGGGGTATGCGAAGCGCCACGGGGCCAGGCGTTCGCGTGCAGCCGGCCTCGAGGTCGACGCGCGTTCGCTTCCATCGAGACGGGTTGGCTCGGGCGGGAGTTCGGTCGGAGCTTACGCAGCACGCATTGGCACGCGCTTCTAACGGCGCGAAGCCTCTTTGCACTGAGCCGTGAGCATCGCCGCATCGCGCACCGGGCGATGGCTGGGGCGCGACGGATGCGATGTAGGCGAACGCGCCTGAAACGACGACGCGCTTCACATAAAACTAACTAGTTCGTACATTTTAACGCAAAACGCGTGGCACTGTCGGGAAGCCCGCACCTGCCTCGCGTGGCCCGATTCTTCCGGCTCCTTCAAGTGTGTTTTGCCGTGTCCGTCCTGTGAAGGGCGCGCGCAACTGCTATGCTTAGAGCATCGAAGCGAGAGGGCGCGCCGCGTCTCGTCCGACGGGACCACCGACGCGAAAAGCCATGAAGATTTTCAAGCCACTTGCATTGACTTTGCTGCTGCTGAGCGGCGCTGCGAGCGCAGGCACGCTGCCGTCCACGAGCAATCCAGACAGTAGTCCGGGCGATAGCCGCACGCTGGCATGCGACTCCGTGTCGTTTGCAACGGGCACGGCGCAAAATCGCGCGGCATGTCGTCGGGTCTTTGCGCGCGAGGCGCGTCCGACTGTTCAGACGTCGCCCCTCACCGCTTCCGATTACGCGTCGTGACCCGAGCCGGCGCTTGATGTGCTGGCACGCACGACGAGTTCGAAGCCGACGTCGACGATGCGCGGTTCGATGTCGGCACGCGGTTCGTGTTCCGTGCGCTCCATCAGTTCCTGCGCGATCCGCAGGCCGATTTCAGTTGCGCGCGGCTGAATCGTCGTGAGCGGCGGCACGCATTCCTCGCTGAACGGCAGATCGCCGAAGCCCGCAACCCGCAGCCGCTGTGGAACGGGAATGCCGCGCCGTTGCGCTTCGAACAGCACCCCGAGCGCGATGACGTCGTTGGAACAGGCGATGGCGTCCACGTTGGGCATGTCGTTCAGCATGCTGGCCAGCGCGTGAGCTCCCGTTTGCGGCGACGCATCGCCGGCGACGTCTTCGACGCGTGTTTCAATGCCCGCTTTCGCCACCGTGCGGGTAAAGCCTTCGCAACGCTGCCGCGCCCGCACGTCGCTGGCCATGCGCGCACCGATGAAGGCGACGCGGCGCGCGCCGATATCGAGCATGTGCTTTGCGACGGCTTCGCCTGCCGCATGGTGCGAAAAGCCGACTTGCAGATCGAAAGGCTGATCACCGAGTTCCCACATCTCCGCGACGGGCGCGCGGGCGCTGCGCAACAGCGCGCGCGTTTCGTCGTCGTGGCGGCAACCGGTGACGACCAGCGCGGTCGGCGACCACGACAGGAATGTACGCACGAGGTCCGCTTCGCGGCCGGGTTGATAGTCGGTTGCGCCGAGCAGCAACTGATAGCCATGGCGGTCGAACTCTTTCTGCATCGCCGCCACGGTCGCGGCGAAGAACGCATTGCCGAGCGACGGCACGACCACGCCGATGGCGCGCGTGCGTGCGGCGGCAAGGCTGCCCGCAAGCAGATTGGGGACGTAGCCGAGCACGTCGATGGCCTGCTTGATGCGCGGCGCGATGCGCGGCGATACCGCTTCCGGGTTGCGCAGGAACAGCGACACGGAACTGGGTGACACGCGCGCGCGGGCGGCGACGTCATCCATCGTGACGCGGTTGGTGCTGCGCCGGGAGCGCGGTGCCTTGACTGTCTGGGACATGGGCTGCGAGCGGTCGGAAGAGCCAGCGCCGCGATCGGCGCGAAGCTTATATTGTAATTGCCGCAGCGCAACGAGTCATCTTCTCCGCACTAACCCTGGTATCGTGCGCCAGAATCGTAGCGCTATTATTTCGCAGCGCTGCGATTTTATTGATACGCCCTACAGTTTCCCCCGACATGTCTGCTTCCGATCTCCGTTGCGTCCTCGACGCCCGTGCCGAACTAGGCGAATGCCCACGCTGGGACGAACGCGAGCGCGTGCTGTACTGGGTCGACATTCTCGAACCGGCGCTGCACCGCTTCGATCCCGCCACAGGCATGGACCAGACTTTCGCGTTGCCGGAGCACATCGGCTGCTTCGCGTTGCGCGAAGGCGGCGGCTTTATTGCGGGCCTGCGCTCGGGCATCTGGATGCTCGACGAGGCGGCGCGCCCGACGGGGCAACTCGCTGCCAACCCCGAAGACGTACGCACGAGCCGCTTCAACGACGGACGTTGCGACACATCGGGCCGCTTTTTCGCAGGCACGATCGATGAACCGAAGGCGGGCGGCAACGCCCATCTCTACCGCTACGCGGACGGCAGGCTGGACGCCTTGAGCGCGGGTCTGCTGACGTCGAACGGGTTCGCGTTCAGCCCGGACAGCCGCTGGCTCTACCACTCCGACACACCCAACTTCACGATCTACCGCCGCGCCTACGACCTCGCGACCGGCGCATGCGGCGAAGCCGAAGTGTGGGCGCGCATCCGGCCCACCACGGACGATCGCGGCCGCCCCGACGGCGCGGCGGTGGACGCCGAGGGCTTCTACTGGAGCGCGTTCTACGAAGGCGGGCGGGTGGTCCGCTTCGCCCCCGACGGCAACGTCGACTCCGTCTACCCCGTACCCGTGCGCTGCCCGACCATGTGCGCGTTCGGCGGCGACGATCTGCGCACGCTCTACATCACGACCGCGCGCGCGGGACGCAGCGCCGATGAACTCGAACGCGAGCCGCTGGCAGGCGGACTCTTTGCGATGCGCACCGACGTGCCGGGACTGCCCGAGCCGCGCTGGCGCGCATCGACGTGAACTCACACCCGACGGACCCTGACATGCCTGATCTGAAAGACCCCACTCTGTTGCGCACGCAATGCCTGATCGGCGGCGAATGGCGCGCGGCGCGCGACGGCCGCAGCTTCGACGTCGCCGACCCGGCAACGGGCGCGTGGATTGCCAGCGTGCCGTCGATGACGGCTGTCGAAACACGCGAAGCGATTGCCGCGGCGCAAGCGGCGCTGCCCGCGTGGCGTGCACTGACGGCCAAGGCGCGCGCGACATTGCTGCTCAAATGGCACGACCTGATGCTCGAACATCAGGACGATCTTGCGTTGCTGATGACGGCCGAACAAGGCAAGCCGCTCGCGGAAGCGAAAGGCGAGATTGCGTTTGCGGCGAGTTTTATCGAATGGTTTGCGCAAGAGGCGCGGCGCGTGGACGGCGACGTGATCGCGACGCCGTCGAACGACCGCCGCCTGTTGACGATCCGTCAGCCGGTCGGCGTGTGCGCGGCGATCACGCCGTGGAATTTCCCGGCCGCGATGATCACGCGCAAGGCGGGTCCGGCGCTAGCGGCGGGCTGCACGATGGTGCTCAAGCCTGCGTCGCAGACGCCGTTGTCCGCGCTCGCGCTGGCGGCGCTCGCGGAACGCGCCGGCATTCCGGCGGGCGTGATCAACGTCGTGACGGGCGATCCGCAGCCGATCGCCGAAGAACTGACGGGCAATCCCGTGGTGCGCAAGCTGTCGTTCACCGGCTCGACGGGCATCGGCGCGCGCCTGATGGAACAGGGCGCGCGGCATATCCAGAAGCTGTCGCTGGAACTGGGCGGCAATGCGCCCTTCATCGTGTTCGACGATGCCGACCTCGATGCGGCAATCGAAGGCGCGCTGATTTCGAAGTATCGCAACGCGGGCCAGACCTGCGTGTGCGCGAACCGCTTCTACGTGCAGGCGGGCATCTACGAAGCCTTCGTCGACAAGCTCGCGACGCGCGTGCAGGCGCTGCGTTGCGGCGACGGACGCGAGCCGTCGACGCAAATCGGTCCGCTGATCGACGCGCGTGCGTTGGCGAAGGTGGGCGAACTGGTCAACGACGCCCGCGCGCAAGGCGCAACCGTGCTGTGCGGCGGCGAGCCGCTCGCGGTCTGCAGCGACGGTGCGAAGCGTCACTACGCGCCGACCGTGCTGACGAACGTGACGCCTGCGATGCGCGTCGCGCGCGAAGAGATCTTCGGGCCCGTTGCGCCCGTCATGCGCTTCACCGACGAGCAGGACGTCATTGCACTCGCCAACGATACCGAGTTCGGCCTCGCAAGCTACTTTTACACGCGCGACATGGCACGCGTCTGGCGCGTTGCGGAAGCACTGGAGTTCGGCATGGTCGGCATCAACACGGGGCTGATATCGACAGCGGAAGCGCCGTTCGGCGGCGTCAAGCAGTCGGGCCTCGGGCGCGAGGGTTCAAAATACGGCATCGACGAATACCTGGAAATGAAGTACCTGTGCATGCAAGTGGCCTGACGGCAGCGCCTGACGAAGCGCTGCAAAGTTCGCACAGAAATCGCAGCGCTGCGAAAATAGCGGCGCAGGTTGCCAGGCGCATTGCCCGCACGAAGCCCGACGACAACCTCAAAGGGACGAGGAGACAATGATTTTCACCATACTGAGTTTTGCTTTTTTCACCGCGCTGGTCGGCTTTGTGTCGTACCTGTTCACGCGGCGCGCGAAGGATCATGGCGCGCGCGGTTACTTCATGGCGAGCGGCGGGCTCACCGGCTGGTTCATCGCGGGCTCGATGATGCTGACCAATCTTTCCGCCGAGCAGATGGTGGGTCTGAACGGCGACGCCTACGCGCACAATCTCTCGGCGATGGCGTGGGAATGCACGGCAGCCATCGCGACCGTCGCGCTCGCGATGTTCTTTCTGCCGCGCTATCTGCGCGGCGGCTTTTCGACCTTGCCGCAGTTTCTCGAAGAACGTTTTGACGCGACCACGCGGCGCGTGGTCAGCGCCTTCTTCGTGATTGGCTACATGCTGGTGGCGAACCCGTCGGGCCTGTATCTCGGTGCGATCACGTTCAATCAGGTGTTCGGCGTGCAGGCGCTGCTCGGCACGTCGTATCCGGCCACGATCACGATTCTCGTGTGGATGTCGGGGATCATCGGCGCGTTGTATGCGATTTTCGGCGGACTGCGCGCGGTGGCCGTGTCCGACACGATCAACGGTGTCGGCTTGCTGATCGCCGGTCTGATGGTGCCCGTGCTCGGACTGTTCGTGCTCGGTCACGGCGATTTCTTCGCCGGCGTGCACACCATTGCGACGCAAGCACCGGAGAAGTTGTCCGCGATCGGCGGCCCGCACGACTCGGTGCCGTTCGGCACGCTGTTCACCGGGATGATCTTCGCCAACCTGTTCTACTGGTGCACGAACCAGGCGATCGTGCAGCGCACGTTCGCGGCGAAGAGTCTTGCCGAAGGGCAGAAGGGCGTGCTGCTGTCGGGCCTGATGAAGCTGCTCGTGCCGCTCGTCATGATGTTGCCCGGCGTGGTCGCGTTCCATCTGTATTCCGGGCACCCGCTGAGCCGTCCCGACCTCGCGTATCCGCAACTGGTCACCGATGTGCTGCCGTGGTGGGCGAAAGGCTTCTTCATCGCCGTGCTGTTCGGCACCGTGATGAGCCACTTCAACGCCGTGATCAACAGCACGGCGACGCTGATCGCATTCGACTTCTATCGCGTGTGGAAGCCGCAAACCAGCGACGAAACGCTGATCCGCGTCGGCAAGACGGCAAGCGTGGTGATCGCCGTCGTGTCGCTGCTCGTCGCGCCGCTGCTGATGTACGCGCCGGACGGCATTTATATGGTGATGCGCCGCTTCACCGGCTTCTACAACATTCCGATCATCGCCGTTGTGCTGGTGGGCTTCTTCAGCAAGAAGATCGGCGCGTTCCCCGCGAAGATGGTGTTGCTGCTGCATGTGATCGTCTACACGCTCGGCATTCTCGTGTTTCAGGTCGACAAGCTGCTCGGCATCAACTTCATCCACATCATGGGCGTTCTGTTCGTGTGCGAAGTGACGCTGATGCTGGTGCTCGGTGCGCGTCACCGCCGCGCGAGAGCGTATGAGCCGCAACTGCGGCAGACGGGTGACCTCACGCCGTGGCGTTACGCCAGCACGATGAGCGTGTTCCTGATCGCGATGCTGGTGAGCATCTACCTGACGCTGTCGCCGATTGGCATTGCACGGCATGGCGGCGTGACGACCCAATACGAAATCCTGATGGTGCTGACATGGTGCGTGGCGATCGGACTGATCGCGCTGTTCCGCCGCCGTGCGTCGGCGGGCGAGCGTGCGTTGGCGTGGAGCCAGTCGCCACGCGAATCCAACGGCCACTGAGAGCATCGTATCAACTCAACGCAATAGCAAGGTAAAGCTGATGAACTGGCAGACAGAAGCGGGTGGCAAGCTCGTATTGCGCGTCGCAGGCCGCACGCTCTTCGAACATGCGCCGGATACGCCCGCCGTGTTCGTGGGACGCGGCGTCGAGAAGATCGACATGTATCGCGGCAATTTCGACATCAACGACTACGTCGAAGAACGCGTCGCGCTGCGCGAGGCGCGCTTCACGTTGCTCCACGACGGCAGCGCCCGCATCGAACTGGCGCGCGACGCGCAAGCCGCTGCCGAACTCACGATCCACGCAATCCAGTCGGCGCACGGCGTGCATCTCGCGCTGTCGGCAACCGGCGAGATCAACCGCGTGTGGTGGCGCGTTCCCGCGCAACGCGACGAGCATGTGTGGGGCTGCGGCGAGCAGATGTCGTACTTCGACCTGCGCGGCCGCAACTTCCCGCTGTGGACGTCGGAGCCCGGCGTGGGCCGCGACAAGAGCACGCATCTGACGTGGCAGGCCGACACGACATCGAAGTCGGGCGGCGACTACTACAACACCAACTATCCCCAACCGAGCTTCGTGTCGTCGCAGAAGTACTGTCTGCATGCGCAAACCACGGCCTACGCGGACTTCGATTTCCGTCATCCCGAGTGGCACGAGTTGCAATTCTGGGCGATTCCCGAGCGGCTCGAATTCATTGTCGCCGACGACTTCGTCACCCTCGTCGAACGCATTTCGCAGCGCTTCGGCCGCCAGCCCGCGCTGCCCGCATGGGTGATGGACGGTGCGATCCTCGGTTTGAAGAACGGTCGCGAGCATGCGCAGACCATCATGCAGCAAAGCCGCGCCGCCGGCATCAAGGTGAGCGGCCTGTGGTGCGAGGACTGGGTCGGCATCCGGCAGACGTCGTTCGGCAAGCGTCTGTTCTGGGACTGGCGCTGGAACGAAACGCGCTATCCCGGACACGCGGAGTGGATGAAGCAACTCAACGCCGAAGGTGTGCGTTTTCTCGGCTATGTGAATCCGTATCTGTGCAATGACGGCACGCTCTATGTCGAAGCCAAGGCAGCCGGTTATCTGGCGACGCGCGCGGACGGTGGCGACTATCTCGTCGACTTCGGCGAATTCGATTGCGGCGTGGTTGACTTTACGAATCCGGCGGCGGCGCGCTGGTTCGAAGAACGCGTGATCCGCGACGAGATGCTGAACCAGGGACTCGACGGTTGGATGGCGGATTTCGGCGAATACCTGCCGACCGACGTCACACTCGCGAACGGCATCGACGCGAAGCTGATGCACAACGCGTGGCCGACGCTGTGGGCCGAGGTCAACGCGCGCGCCATCCAAGGCGCGGGCCGCACGGGCGATGCCGTGTTCTTCATGCGCGCGGGCTATACGGGCGTGCAGGCGCATTGCCCGCTGCTGTGGGCGGGCGACCAGTCCGTCGACTTCACGCGTCACGACGGCTTGCAAACGGTGATCTGCGGCGCGCTCTCATCGGGGCTGCTTGGCAATGCGTATCACCACAGCGATATCGGCGGCTATACGAGCCTGTTCGGCAACACGCGCACGCCCGAGCTGTTCCAGCGCTGGGCTGAAATGGCGGCCTTCACGCCGATGATGCGTACGCACGAAGGCAATCGTCCCGACGACAACTTCCAGTTCTGGCAGGATGCCGGGGTGCTCGCGCACTTCGCGCGCATGACGCGCGTGTTCGTCGCGCTCAAGCCGTACGTGCAAGGTCTCGTCGACGAAGCGGCGGCGCGCGGTCTGCCGTTGCAGCGTCCGCTGTTTCTGCACTACGAACACGATCGCGCGACCTACGCGATCCAGGACCATTACCTGTATGGCCGCGATCTGCTCGTCGCGCCCGTGCATGCGGCGGGCGTTGCGCAATGGCGCGTGTATCTGCCGCAGGGCGATGCGTGGACGCATCTGTGGAGCGGCAAGCGTCATGAAGGCGGCCAGCATCTCCAAGTGGCCGCGCCGCTCGGCGAACCGCCCGTGTTCGTGCGCGTTGGAGCAGCGCGCGAAGCGCAATTGCTCACGTTGGCGAAGGACGCAGCGTGAGCCTCAGCCTCAGTCCGTTCCTGCACCATCTGCTGTTCGCCGTGTGCGTCGCGACGGCGACGTTCACGCAAAGCCTGACGGGCTTCGCGTTCGGACTCGTGTTGCTCGGACTCGTCGCGGTGTTTCATCTCGCGCCGCTGCCCGTCGCGGCGAACGTGGTCACGGTGATGGTGCTCGCCAATGCCGCGCTGCTGGTGCGCGGCGTACCCGCGTTGCCGCGCCGTCTGCTCGTGCCGTCGTATGGCAGCAGTCTGATTGGCGTCGCAGTCGGCGCATGTCTGCTCGCGTGGCTTTCCGATAACGCGATCGGCGTTGTGCGCTTCGCGCTCGGCCTGGCGATTCTCGCGTGCAGCCTGTTGCTCGTCGTGCAGTCGAAACCGCGTGCGCAGCTTGCGTCGCCCGGTACGTTCGCTGTCTATGGCTGCATCTCCGGCGTGATGGGCGGCGTGTTCGCGAGTGCCGGTCCGCCGATGGTGTTCCATCTCTATCGCCAGCCGTTAGATCGCGTCGTCGTGCGCGACACGCTGGTGCTGCTGTTCGCCGTCAACGCCGTGCTGCGGCTGATCATCGTGCTCGCTCAAGGGCGCTTCGATGCGGCGTCGCTGGCGCTGAGCGCCGAAGCCCTGCCCGTCGTGCTGATCGTGACATGGCTCGCGCGCCGCTATCCGCCCAACTGGTCGCCGACCGCCGTGCGGCGCGTGGTCTTCGTGCTGCTGGCCATTGCCGGCACGAGTCTCGTGGCGCCCGCCGTAACGAGCGCAACGGCACAGGCACACGCGAAAGTCAGCGCGGCATCCCCTCAACTTCGTTCTATCACGGCGTGAATATCGTGCAACAAAAGCTCAAACAACTCAGCGAACTGCGCAGCCAGCGCTGGCTGGCACCCGACGACATGCGCTCGTTCGCGCATCGTCAGCGTCTGCAGCAAATGGGGTTGCGTCGCGAAGAGTTCATGTCGCGGCCGGTGATCGGCATCATCAATACGTGGAGCGATCTGTCGCCGTGCCACGCGCATTTGCGCGAGCGCGCGGAAGCGGTGAAGCGCGGCATCCTGCAGGCAGGCGGCATGCCGTTCGAACTGCCCGCCATGTCGCTCGGCGAAGTGATGGTCAAGCCGACCACGATGATCTACCGCAACTTCCTCGCGATGGAAACGGAAGAACTGCTGCGCTCGCTGCCCATCGACGGCGCCGTGCTGATGGGCGGTTGCGACAAGACCACGCCCGGCTTGCTGATGGGTGCGCTGTCGGCGGATTTGCCGTGCATCTTCGTGCCCGCCGGGCCGATGCTCAACGACCGGCATCGCGGCCAGGCCGTCGGCGCGGGCACGCATACGAAGAAGTTCTGGGACGAGTATGTGGCGGGCAACATCGAGCAGCCCGAGTGGATTTCCCTCGAAGCACGGATGACGCGCGCGCCCGGCACCTGCAATACGATGGGCACGGCGAGCACGATGACGTCGATCGTCGAGGCCATGGGCTTCACGCTGCCCGGCGCGACCAGCATTCCCGCCATGGATGCGTCGCACACGCGCATGTGCTCGACGAGCGGCGAGCGCATCGTCGGTATGGTGTGGGAAGACCTGAAGCCGAGCCGCTTCTTCAACCGCCAGTCCGTTGAAAACGGCATCGTCACCTATATGGCGCTGGGCGGCTCGACCAATGCCGCGATTCACACGATCGCGATTGCAGGCCGCGGCAACGTGCCGCTGACGCTCGACGATATCGCGCGCGTCGGCAAGAACATTCCCGTGCTGGCCGACGTGTTCCCGTCCGGCAAGCGTCTGATGGAAGATTTCTATTATGCGGGCGGGCTGCCCGCGTTGCTCAGCGGCGTGAAGGACCATCTGACGCTCGATTGCGTGACCGTAACGGGCGCGACACTCGGTGAAAACATTGCGCGTTTCGAAGCGGGCCAGCGCCCGCAGGGTGAAGACGCAATCCGTCCGTTGACCGATCCCGTCAGCGAGCGCGGCGCGCTTGGCGTGCTGCGCGGCAATCTCGCGCCTGACGGCGCGGTCATCAAGCCAAGCGCGGCAAGCCCGCATCTGATGAAGCATCGCGGACGCGCGCTTGTGTTCGACTCGATCGCCGAGATGAACGCGAAGATCCATGCGCCCGATCTGGACGTGGATGCGAACACCGTGCTCGTGCTGCGCGGTGGCGGCCCGATCGGCGCGCCCGGCATGCCCGAATGGGGCAATCTGCCGATTCCGAAAAAGCTTCTCGCGGCGGGCGTGCGCGACATGGTCCGCATATCGGACGCGCGCATGAGCGGCACGCATTACGGCACCTGCGTGCTGCACGTTGCGCCCGAGGCGGCGGCGGGCGGACCGCTCGCGCTGATCCGCACGGGCGACATGATCGAGCTCGATGTCGAAGCGGGGCGTCTCGACGTGCTGTTGCCGGATGAAGAACTCGCGCGTCGCCGCGAAGACTGGCGTGCGCCGCCGAACCCGCGCAAGCGCGGTTATATCCGCCTATACGTCGAGCAGGTTTCGCAGGCCGACAAGGGCTGCGACTTCGACTTCCTGACGGGCTTCGAAGAACCCGTCGAACCGGCGATTTTCTGAACACCAGGACCGACCAACATGGCCAACAGGATCAAGCAGGACCCCACGCGCAACGCGTTCCGCGACGCACTGAAACCCAACGACAACAGCACGATGCGCGCAAAGCCGCTCGGCACCTGGCTGATGTCCGGCTCGGCGGCAACGGCGGAAGCGTTCGGCCACGCCGGCTTCGACTGGTTGCTGATCGACATGGAGCACGCGCCCCTCGAATTCACGGACGTGCTGCATATGCTGCAAGCCGTCGAGTGCGGCGGCGCGGCGCCCATCGTGCGCATCGCGCGCAACGACGCGACGCTCGCCAAGCGCGCTTTGGACATGGGCGCGCCGACGCTGATGTTCCCGTATGTGCAGAGCCCGGAAGAGGCGCGCGCGGCCGTTGCGTCGATCAAGTTCCCGCCGCTCGGCACGCGTGGTTTCGCGGCGATGCATCGCGCGAGCCGCTATGGCACGTGGAGCGAATTCGGCACGCGTGCGAACGAGGCGACCGCGTGCATCGTGCAGCTGGAAACGCCCGAGGCCGTGGCACAGCTCGAAGCGATTGCGGCCGTGCCGGGTGTCGATGCGCTGTTTGTCGGGCCGGGCGATCTGTCGGCGGCGATGGGCAAGATCGGCAATCTGGCCGACCCGGAAGTGCGCGCCGTGCTCGCCGATTGCGCACGCCGCGCGAACGCGATCGGCATGCCTATCGGTATTGTCGGGCCGACGCCCGCGATGGTGCGCGAGTTCGCCGAAATGGGCTACGACTACGTCGCGATTGCATCCGACATGGGGATGGCGATGCGCCAGGCGAATGCGTTCATCGCCGAGTTCGATCAGGTGAAGGCCAATGCGAATGCAGGCGGTCCGTACTGATCATGTCGAGCGCACCGGAACTGTTCTCGCTGGATAACGACGCGTGGCAAGTACGCATCGCGCCGTCGCTGGGCGGGTCGATCGTCGAGGCGCGCTGGCGTGGCCGCGATGTGCTGCGGCCAACGCCCGCCGCCGAACTCGAAGCGCGCAACGTGCGCAAGACAGCGTGTTATCCGCTCGTGCCGTTTTCGAATCGCATCGCGTTCGGCACGTTCGGATTCGGCGATTCGCGATACACGCTGGCGAAGAACCTCGCGGGGTTCGCGCATGCGATTCACGGCGTCGGATTTCAGCGGGCGTGGTCCGCGCACGCAAGCAATGCGAACACGATCGACATGCGGCTTGCGCACGTACCGGACGAACATTGGCCGTTTGCGTTCGAAGCGCAGCAGCGCATTGCAATCGACGGCGATACGTTGACGCTGAGCTTGCGCATGACCAACACCGATACGTGCGCTGCGCCATGCGGCGCCGGTTGGCATCCGTTCTTTCCGCTCGATACGGCGGCGGGCGCGACGCGTCTCTCCACCGCATGGACATCGATGCTGGTCAGCGACGCAAACGATCTGCCGTGCGCGAACACGCCGCCGCCGCAGTTCGGCGCACTCGACGACACGGTCGTCGATAACTGCTTTACTGGCTGGAGCGGAAGCGCGCATATCGATACGCCGCATCATCGGATCGCTATCGAAGCAAACGATGCGTTGCGCTGCGCCGTGCTGTTCAGACCTGGCGGCCAGCCGTTTTTTGCATTCGAGCCCGTCAGTCACGCGAACAACGCGCTGAACGGCAACGAGCCGGCAATGCATGTGCTGTCGCGAGGCGAGGCGCTCGAAGCGCGTGTCGCGATCTCGTTGCAGGCACGGAATACGGAATCACTCAGGAGCGAGTCATGAATTCAACCCGTCCGCTGTATCCGGCGCTCGCCGGGCAAGTGGCGTTCATATCGGGCGGCGCATCGGGCATCGGCGAAGCGATCGTCGAAGCATTCTGGGAGCAGGGCGCACTGGTGGCCTTCTGCGATCTCGACGAGCAGGCGGGCAACGCGTTGTGCGAGCGGCTCGGCAGCGCGAGCGAAGGCGCATCGACCGTCGCGCGTTCGCGGCCTTGGTTTGCGCGCTGTGACGTGCGCGATATCGACGCCTATCGAAACGTGCTCGACGAAGCGGCGCGTGCACTCGGCCCCATTCGCACGCTTGTGAACAACGCGGGCCGCGATACGCGCCACGCGCTCGACGATCTCTCCGTCGACATGTGGAACGAGATGCTCGCCGTCAACCTCACGCATCACGTGTTCGCGACGCAGCGCGTCGCGCCGGGCATGCGCGCGGCGGGCGGCGGCTCGATCGTCAACCTCGGCTCGATTTCGTGGCTGCGCGGCCGGCCGAATCTGATTGGCTATACGGCGTCGAAGGCGGCGATCTCGGGCATCACGCGCACGCTCGCGCGCGAACTCGGCGACGGCGGCATCCGCGTGAACGCCGTATTGCCCGGCGCGGTCGTCACGGCGCGGCAGACCGCGCTATGGCGCGATCCCGCCGCCGACCAGCAGTTTCTCGATTTGCAGTGCCTGAAGTTTCGCGTCGAGCCCGCACATATTGCGGACTCGGTGCTGTTTCTCGCGAGTCCGCAAGCGGCTGCGATCACGGGGCAGAACCTGATCGTCGATGCGGGACTCGCGCAGGTGTCCGTCGTCGGATAGACGGCGGCGGCGCGCTCGCGCGCATCACTAGAAGAACCACTAAAACCAAAGGAATCTGGAGACTTTCTGATGCTTCACACGAAAAAGTGCCTGAAACAGGGCGCGTGGGCGCGCTCGTGCCTGCGAAATGGCGTGGCGGTTGCAGCGCTGGCGGCAGCCGCGCATTCGACGGCCTGGGCGCAATCGACGCTCACGCTGTACGGCATCGTCGATGCGGCCGTTCAATACGGCAAGTTCAACGACACCGTCAGCGCGACGGCGATGGCGGCAAGCGGCAACCTGCAGGCGTCGCGCTTCGGCTTTCGCGGCAGTGAAGATCTGGGCGGCGGCTATCGCGCGAACTTCCAGCTCGAAACGGGCTTCAATACTTATACGGGCGTAGGCGGCGGCGCGACGATGTTCAATCGCGGCGCGTCCGTCGGTCTGTCTAGCGCGAAGTACGGCAGCGTCGACGCGGGCTTCATGTATTTGCCCATCTACTGGGTGTTTCTGGCTTCGGACGTCGCGACCTATGGCCTGTCGAATCCCGCCGCGATCATGTCGCTCGAACATACGGTGACGCTCGGCAAGTCGGGCACGGGCGGCTTCTATCCGAATGCGGTGCGCTATCGCACGCCGAACTTCAACGGCCTGACCAGCGAGATCGGTTACTCGTTCGGCGCGCAAAACGCGTCGGGTCAAACCGCCGACGGCCGGAATATCGGCGCGAACATAATGTATCAGCGCTTCGGCATGATGCTTGGTTACGGCTTCAACCACTACCAGTACTACGCGAACACGAGCACCTTGACGGCTTCGTCGCAGTTGACACATGTGTTTGCGGCGACTTACGGCTATAGCGGCAATTTCATCGGCGCGAACTATATCTATTCGAAACGCACCGACGCGACCAACTGGTTTGCATCGGCGTTTCTCGTCAATGCAAAGATTCCGGCCGGGCCTGGCGATATCGAACTGGGCGTCGCGCGACGCATCGAGAACGCCGACGCGCGCGCCCTGGCGTACAACGCGGGCTACGTGTACTTCCTGTCAAAGCGCACGCAGCTGTATGGCTACGCGTCGATGATCACGAACAACAGCCATTCGAGCCAGGGCTTCGCGCTCCTCAATTCCACTTACGCGACGGTGACGCCGGGCTTCGATCCATGGGCGGTGACGGTGGGCCTGCGCACGTCGTTCTGACCACCCCTGCGTGTGCGCGCTCGCACACGCTTTTCCTCTGAAGGAGATTCCATGACTGAGCCTTTGAGATACGGCGTAATCGGCGCCGGCATGATGGGACAGGAGCATCTTCGCAATATCGCGCTGTTGCCGAACGCGATCGTCACCGCGCTGGCAGATCCGCATGCGGAGTCGATTGCGTCGGCGACGAAGACCGTGGGGCGCGAGGTCCACACGTTTGCCGATCATCGCGATCTGCTCAAGAGCAAGGCCTGTGACGTGCTCGTCGTCGCGACGCCGAACGATACGCACCGCGCCGTTCTCGAAGACATTCTCAGTGCACCGACGGCGTACCCGACGCTGATCGAAAAGCCGATCTGCACGACGATCGAGGATTGCCGGCATCTGGCGGAGGCGGCAGCGGGTCATCGCGCGCCGCTATGGGTGGGCATGGAGTACACCGTTACATGCCGCCGCTGACGGCCATGGTCGACGAGATCAATAACGGGAAGATCGGCGAACTGAAAATGTTCTCGATTCGGGAGCATCGTCATCCGTTTTTGAGCAAGGTCGGCAACTGGAATCGCTTCGCGGAGCGTACGGGCGGAACGCTGGTCGAGAAGTGCTGCCATTTCTTCGACCTGATGCGGCTGATCGTCGACGACGAAGCAGTGCGCGTGTTCGCGTCCGGCGCCGCCGACGTGAATCATCGTGACGAGCGCTATGACGGCAAGGTGCCCGACATGATCGATAACGCATACGTGATCGTCGAGTTCAGGAGCGGGCGTCGGGCGAGTCTCGATCTTTGCATGTTCGCGGACGGCGCGTATTGGCAGGAAGAGTTTTCGGCAGTCGGTGACAAGGGCAAGGTCGAGTGCTTCGTGCCGGGTTCGGGCAAGCATTGGCCGGGGCGCGGCGAGCGTCAGGCGGAAGTGGTGGTGAGTCCGCGTGATCCGAAGGGGCCGGTGCGGCGAACGGTCGAGGTCGATGAGCGTCTGCTTAGCCTTGGCGCGCATCATGGTTCGACGTATTTCGAACATCTCGGTTTTCAGCAGTCCGTTCTGGAAGGCTCGCCCGTCAAGGTGTCGGTGGAGGATGGCTTGAAGGCTGTCGTGATCGGCCTGGCGGCAGAGCAGTCGATCAGGGAGACGCGGGTTGTGGAGATCGACGGGTTGATGCTTCGCTAATCGCACTGGACACTCCTGATTTGTATTTCTTCAGGAGTGTCATTCTTTTTTCTGAAGTAATCCGGTACAGTTCGCATCAGGCAATCGTTTGCGATGTATTGAGTGCAATGAATATGTCGTGTGTAAAAGAACGGCTTCAAGTCTGTTGGTGTTACGCAAAACGGCAGTACGTCAACCGCATTTCGTTTTCCAGAATAGCAAACGTTTGCACGCACACGTATTGCAGTGAATATCGCTAAAGAGTAGTTCTTTTCGAATCTCAATCGGAAAAGTGAATAGAGAAGGCGAACAGACTTTCTATTTATTGTCTAAAGAAACGACTCACTGTCACGCAAAGTACACAGAGAAATATTAGCGTGCAGGGTTTCTTCACCGACTGGCTCGCCTCGCCATGCATCCCGCGTTTTCACGGTTACGCCGTCCGTCCGCACAGGGAGAACCTCACTCTGCCGGCGACCTGTGTCAGCAGGTTCCATCCGTCGACGCAGAAGATCCGAACTCGGTAGTCATGGAGATTTTCTCTTCACGTCACGACATGAAGAGTCTCGCTGTGATCGAAGGTAATCGGCCCATCGGGCTGATCAATCGCGATATCTTCCTGTCGCAAATGAGCAAGCCTTTCCACCGCGAGCTTTACGACAAGAAGAGCTGCATCGCGTTCATGGACAAGGAACCGCTCGTCGTCGACGCCGACATGAGCATTGAAGCGCTTACCTTCAAGACCGTCGAAGTCGGCGAAAAGGCGCTGGTGGACGGTTTTATCGTGACGCGCGACGGCTACTTTGCAGGGCTTGGAAGCGGACTTCAGCTTCTGGGCGCAGTAGCCGAAATGCAGGCGGAAAGAAACCGGCAGATCATGCAGAGCATCGAGTACGCGAGCGTGATCCAGCGCGCGATGCTGCGTGCGTCGCGGGACACGCTGGCCGAGAGGCTTTCCGATGCGGTGCTCGTATGGGAGCCGCGCGATGTGGTCGGCGGCGACTTCTATCATTTTGCTGCGTTCCCGCATGGCTGGTTCGGTGCCGCAGCCGACTGCACCGGTCACGGCGTGCCGGGCGCATTCATGACGCTGCTCGCATCGGCATCGCTGTCGCAGGCGCTCGAACAGATCGGACCGCGCGACCCCGCTGCCTTGCTTGCGGCAGTCAACCGCAACGTGAAGAGCTTGCTGGGCCAGGTGCACAGCGCGGCCGAAGTGTCGCAATCCGATGACGGCCTCGACGCTGCATTCTTCTGGTTCGATGCAAGGGAAAGCCAGCTGCATTTCGCCGGCGCGAGGATCGCTTTGCATATTCTCGCGCCTCAGGCCGACCACTTCGAAACGATTGCGGGCGACCGGATGGGTGTCGGCTATGTCGACAGTCTTGCCGACTACGAATGGAAGCTGCGCAAGATTGCAGTGCCGCCCGGCAGCCTGCTGTTCATTTGCACGGACGGTCTCATCGACCAGATTGGCGGCCCGAAGAATATCGCCTTTGGACGCCGCCGCGCGTTAGACCTGATTCTCGCGAACCGTGCCGAAGCACCGTCGGCAATCTGCGAAAAACTGCGGCAGGCGCTTGCCGATTGGCAAGGCGCGCAACCACGCCGCGATGACCTCACCCTGTTTTGTGCCCGCATTACCGACCAATAAGCATGTCTCCACTACTCGATCAAGACAGCGCCTTTTTCGATCTGGCGCAGCGGCGAAACGTCCTCTTCTATCACAAGGGTTATTTCTCTCATAACATCGTAGCCGCCATGGGCGAGGTCGTGAAACTGCAACTGGAAATCGCGGGCGTGAGCGGGCCCACGCGACGCAAGCTGTTCTCGTCGTTTGTCGAGTTGTCGCAGAACATCGTCCACTATTCGTCCGATTCCCTGCAGCCCGGCAACGACGGCGGCGGCTCCATTCGCGAAGGCGCGGTGTGCATCACCACCGACGGCGAAAGACATCTGATGATGTGCGTCAATCCCATTGCAGCGGAAGATGTCGACGGTTTGCGCAACAAGCTGGAGCCGCTGCGCAGCATGTCGGTTGAAGAGATCAAGCAGGCCTACAAGATCACATTGAGGGCCGACACGCCCGAGGAAAGCAAGGGCGCGGGTCTGGGTTTCCTGACGATGGCGCGCGACGCAAGCGCGCCGCTTGAATTCGCTTTTCATCCGCGTGCCGACGAACCCGGAACCACGCTGTTTTGTCTCAAAGCCATCATCTGAGTAAAAGGCGCACGAGCTATGGACAATCTCTACATTGCCGCAACGGCGACCTCTCCGGAAGTCGACTTTCGATTCGACCAGCATTCGCTGCTGCTCAGGGGCGAGTCGTACCCAGAGAATGCAGCGGCGTTCTACGCGCCGATCATCGAACAGTTGCGTCAGTACCTCGCGGAGTCGGCCGGCGCGGTGATTACCGTCGACGTCGTTCTGACCTACTTCAATAGCTCCAGCACGAAAATGCTGTTCAGCGTGTTCGATGCACTGGACGAAGCCGCGCAATCCGGCAGCCGCGTGCTGATGAACTGGTATCGCGACGAAGAAGACGAAACCATTTTCGAGTTCGGCGAAGAGCTGAAGGCCGATTTCCACGCGATCGAATTCACCGATCGCCCAGTCGCTCACCAGGGACAATAAGGTGCCGCGCATTTCCTCAGTGGATGCGCCCGCAAGCGATGCGCCGGATCTGTTCCAGAATGAGAACGAGGCGCTCGAGAAGGCACGTGCGATCCACGCAACGGCGGCTGCGGATGCGGACGATTATCGCCAGTCGCTAGGCGAGCTCATCGGGCATTTCGAGCGTCTGATGCGCGAGACGCGGCGCCTGATCGGCCGTAGCGATCGCGCAGAACGCGAGATGCAGGCGCTTGCCCAGCAATTGGCGCATCGCGCGACGCACGACGCGCTAACGGGTGTGTTCAACCGCAGCGCGGTGATCGAGCGGGCGTCGAAGGTCTTGCGTCGTGACAGCGCGGTCATGATCATTCTCGATATCGACGAGTTCAAGCGGGTCAACGACGATTTCGGCCACCCGGCGGGCGATGCCGTGATCATGGGTATCGTTGCGTGCTTGCGGCGAATCGTCGGCGAGCGGGGCTTTATCGGGCGCGTGGGCGGCGAAGAATTCACCGTGTTGCTTCCGGGACATGAAGTGGACGATGCGCTTCGGCTAGCCGAGAACATGCGTGAGGCGATCGGCAAGCATGTCTTTGCGTCGCCCGTGGACCGTCACATCACGGCCAGCTTCGGCGTCAGTGCGAACCCTGCGGGCACCAGTTTCGACACCGCGTATGGCCTCGCGGACGCCGCGCTCTATCGCGCCAAGCGCGGCGGGCGAAACCGGGTGGAATTTGCGAGTCCGTAAAGCGCCGGCGTGTTCTTCTGTTACGTCAATGCAGGTTGCACGTAGCCGCTCAGAATAAGCGCAGCTTGCACGGCGCCGAACAGTACGATAACGAGTGCGCCCGTGATGGCGACAACGCGCCTGGTCGTTTCGATCCGCGCGCGAAGACGAAAACTGCGCGCCATGATGAACCGGTTCGCGCCCACGGCGCTCAGGCCGAAGAGGCTAACGGTCACTGCCACGCCCCCGCCGATGGCAAACGTCGCCGCGATGCCTATCCACGGCGCGTGCGCTGCAACCGATGCGATCAGCACGAAGATCGACCCGACGCACGGCCGCACGCCCGATGCAAACCCGGTCGCAAGGATCTGGGACGTCGCTGAAAATTTCGATGTCCCGAATCGCGTTGCGCCGCCGGATTGCCGCATGTGCAGTTGCAGTTTCGTGCCGAGATAAGCGGGTTCGTGTTCGGACGTCGGCGACGCGGCCGCCTGGCGCTCAGCGGGCACGAGCTTCAGTGCGCGTGTGTCGACGCAGCAGTCGCGGCGCGCGAGGGTGCCGTAGATCGTCCAGCCGCCCGCGACACAAAGCAGAACATAGCTGACGATATCGAGCGATGCCGCGTTCGACAGCACGCTCGAGACGCCTGCCTTCGCAAACCACACCGCGCCGAACACGAGCACGATCGCGCTCATCGCCTGGACGGTTGCGCTCCAGCTCGCCAGCGCGACGGCCTGCGCGATGCGCGTGTCGCGCGAGCCGAGCCAGGTGCCGGCGACCAGCTTGCCGTGTCCTGGACCGAGCGCATGCAGCACGCCGTAAAGGAATGCGAGGCCGATCAACGTGAGCCATGTCCAGGGCGTGGACGTGCGGTGCAGTTGTTGCGCGGCGTCGGCGATGCGCGCGTTGAGCCTGCCTTGCCAGATGATCGATGTCGCCAGCGCCGTGCGTGCGAACTCGGGCAGTACGACAGTGTGACGGGTCTCGCTGGCAGATGGCGCGCGCGTTGGGCTCGCGCTTTGCGCCGGTGACGACGCCGATTGAACGGGCCGGCCGAAAACATCGACGGCGGCCGATGCTGCATGCGACGGCGCCGCGAGCGCAAGACTTGCGACTGCAACGCAAAACGCAAACAGGATATGCAGGACTGCGCGTTCGACTGTCAGCATGATATTGCTGTCGCTTGCGGCACGACGATGCCGTTGAAGATCGGATGCGCGCGGTCCTGAAAGGGTTTCGCTGCGCAGCTGGACGCGGCGTGTCCGTCTATCGTCACCGCGTTTGCGCCGTCGGGTTCGTAATCGACGAAGAACGAATCGTCCCAGATGCCGAGTGAAACCTTGTGCGTGCTCACGTCGACTGGTTTTTTCAGCGCCAACGTGAAGGTGTAGACGAGCTTGCCATGGTCCACCGATACGCGAAAACCTGCGGGTTCCGCCAGGTGTTGCGCCTCGCCGTCGACGAAAAGATGATTGAAGTACTGAGCGCCCGCCAGCGATGAAAATGCCTGTTCGCGGAAGATCGCGGTCTGCCTGGCGTCGAGCGGCCCATTGTCGGGCAAGGTATCGATACCGACGAGCTGAACCGGAAAGCCTTCTGAAAAGCGCCACGTTTGCGCTATCGAAATCACGGACGTGCCTTGCATTTGCACACGCGCCGAAAACCGTATCCATACGTGCGGATGCGCGGCAGCTATCCCGGATACGACGAACAGGGCGACGCCGATGAGCCGCCTGATGACAGAAAGATTCAACATCGCTTTTGATTGTTAAATTCTACGATGACACGCCGGCAAGTCTCGAAGCACGATCGAGCATGCCGTTGCTTTCTTTCAGGAGTAAGGCGATAGCGCGAGAAAGCGCGTCATTGTCGCATGAGCAATGATGGGGCGCCTGCCGCACCACGAAATGGGCATGGCGTGCCATCATGCGTGACAACCGTCGCCATCCGTCGATGTCTGTCATGAGGAGCCGTCATGTCGATACTGATCTTGGGGTTGCTGCTATTCCTGGGCGGGCATTCCGTCCGCATCTTCGCGGAAGATTGGCGCAAGGCGCGCATCGCCCGGATGGGCGAGAAGAAATGGAAGGCGGCGTATTCGGTGGTGTCGCTGGTCGGCTTCGTGCTGATTATCTGGGGCTATGGCATCGCGCGGCGCGAGCCGGTCGTGCTCTGGTCGCCGCCCGCATGGGCGCCGCATCTCGCAGGCCTGTTGACGCTTGCCGCGTTCATTCTGTTTCCCGCTGCGCATGCACCCGGCAACCACTTCAAGGCCATCTTCAGGCATCCGATGACCTTGGCGGTCGTTTTATGGGCGTTGGCGCATCTGCTGGCGAACGGGACCTTGAACGCGCTGGTGCTGTTCGGCGCGTTTTTCGTTTGGGCGGTCTTCGATATGGCTGCTGCGCTTCGACGGGATCGTGCGGAAGGCGTGGTGTATCCGAAAGGGCGACTGTCGGGCGATGTCGTGCCCGTCGTTGCGGGTGTCATCATCTGGGTTGCGTTCGCGTTCTTCTTGCACGGCTGGCTGATCGGCGTAAAGCCTTTCGCCTGAAGCGCGACGGAAAGACTTACGGTCTCAGATCGGCCAACATCTGCTCGGCGAGAAAGTCGCACGGCGGCCGGGCCGAACGCGCGCTACGAGCAAGAACGACTTCGAGTGCGCCCAGCGGCGGCAAGTCTTCGGCTTCCCCAAGTTGCGCCAGATGCGCCGGAACGCTGCATCGCGCGAGCGGCGCGACGGCGAGACCTGCTTCGACCATGCAGATCAGCCCTAGCAGACTAGGGCTTTCATACGACATCCGGTATTTGATGTTGGCCTGCTGCAGCGCGCCGATCGCATGCGCGCGCGCCGTGCTGCCGGGCGCAAACACGGCGATGGGCAGCGGGCGCTCTTTCCATATCTGCTGGTTGCCACGCGCGGCGGCCCACACCATGGGCTCCGAACGTATCGGCGCGCCTGTGACGCCTCGCGTCTTCGTGATGCACGCCAGATCGAGCGTGTTGTCCTTGAGCAGGGGAACGAGCGCGCTGCTCGGCATGCCGAGCACGCGAACCTGCACGCGCGGATGCGCGACCGCGAATTTGCGCAACACGGTTGGCAGCAGCGACGACGCGTAGTCGTCGGGAACGCCGATCGTCACGCGCCCGCGTATTTCCGGGCGCACCACCGACGACCACGCTTCTTCGCGCATCGCCAGCATGCGCCGGCCGTAATCGATCAGCGTCCTGCCTTCCTCGGTCAGGGCGACGTTGCGCGTCGTCCGCACGAAGAGCGGCTTGCCGAGCGCTTCTTCGATAGTCTTGATCTGCATGCTGACAGCGGAAGGCGTGCGATGCAGGGACGTCGCGGCGCGAGCAAACGAGCCGGTGTCGGCCACGGCGACGACCATTTCCAGCACGTCGAGATCGAGTTTTTTCATCAGTCAGAAAAATTGAATAATTCATTCAGTTTAAATCGTTTTACTTAGCTTTCGTGCACTCCGATACTGCAATCGCGATAGGCATCACGGACGTGACGAGGTAGCGCATGAGAACGATGGTCGAATTCATGACGGTGGGTGGCATGCTGGCCGTGACGCCCGGTCCCAACATGGTCTATGTGATGATGCGTTCGGTCTCGCAGGGCACGAAGGCGGGGCTGATCTCGCTGGCGGGTGTGATGCTCGGCTATCTGACGTATATGTTCGGCGCGGCGTTCGGGATCACCACGCTGTTTCTTGCGATACCCGGCGCGGGCCGCGTGCTCGCCGTATCTGGCGCGCTCTACCTGCTTTATCTGGCGTGGCAGATGCTCAGGCCGGGTGGGCGCTCGCCGTTGCAGATCGAGGCGGCGTCGATCGAAAGGCCGCGCCGCCTGTTCGCGATGGGCGCGACGACGAGTCTGCTGAACCCGAAGCTTGCACTCATCTTTCTGTCGTTACTGCCGCAGTTCATCGACTATCGGGCGGGTGGCGTGTTCGGGCAGTCGCTGACGCTGGGCTTTTCGTTGATCTTCGCGTTCGCTTCCGTCAATACGGCCGTCGCGACGTTCTCGGGCAATCTCGCCAGGTTTCTTTCGACACGGCCGACTTGGCTCGTCGCGCAACGCTGCGTGATGGGCGCGATGCTTTTCGCGCTCGGCACGAAAATGGCGCTGGATGCGTGGCACTGGAATCTGTCCGCGTGATGTCTCTGCGCCACGAGTGGCCCGGACTACTCTTCCGACGGGTCGCGCTTGATAAATAAATCGTAGGTGGTCTATTATGGACGTGATTGTCCATATGAGACTTGATAGTCTCCAGCGGTGAACGTGGACGTTTCGACCAACCTTTGAAAGGGGTGAGATCGACGTGACGGTACGCAAAGAGACGACGGACCTGCCTCAGGTTGCGCCCGGCGCGGCGCATCAGCTGATCAGCTACACATTCGACGGATCAGGCGAGACACCACGCAGCGCCTATATCCAGGCGGGGCTACATGCCGATGAGCATCCTGGCCTGCTCGTCGTCCATCATCTGCTGCGCATGCTGACGGCGCTCGATAAAGACGCGCGCGTCAAAGGGCGCGTGGTCGTGTTGCCATTTGCAAACCCGATCGGGATGAGCCAGCGCATTTTCGGCATGCCGACGGGGCGCTTCAATCTCGAGAACGGCGAAAACTTCAACCGTCACTTTCCGTCGATTGCGGGCGCAGTCGAACAGGCGCTGGGTGAAATTCGTTTCGAGCGCAACGAGGTCGCGCCCTTCAAGTCGCTGTTCGACAGGCTGCTGGCAGCGCACGAACCGCGCGATCCTGTCCGGGCCATGAAGTCGCATCTGCTGCGCGAAGCGTTGCGGCATGACATCCTGCTCGATCTGCATTGCGATACGAGCGGCATCCTGCATATGTACAGCACTCGCGTGCAACAAGCGCGCGCGCTGCGCCTCGCAAAAGCGCTGCGCATCGAGGCTGTGTTTCTCGAAGACCGCGCGGGCGGCGGACCGTTCGATGAGGCGTTCATGGAGCCCTGGAACGTGTTGTCGTCGGCGGGTCTCGTCGATGCGGAGCACAGCGGCTTCGGCGCGTCCATCGAGTTGCGGGGCCAGGGCGACGTCAGCGACGAGCTTGCCATCGCGGACGCGCAGGGCATCCTGCGCTTTCTCGCAGCCGAGTCGATCATCGACTACGACGAACGCGCTACGGATGGCGAAGTCGAGCCGCGCGTCTATCCTCTTGAAGGCGTTTCGCATGTGAGTGCGCCGTCCACGGGTATTGTCGTGTATCGGAAGCAACCGGGCGATGCCGTTGCGCGCGGAGATGCGATCGCGGAGATCGTGCGTATCGATGCGCTGCCAGATGCGCCGCGCGACGTCGTGCTCAGCGATGTCGACGGCCTCTTCGTCGTTGCACAGCATTTCAAGCTCGTGAAAGCGGGGCAGCGCATTGCGCTGCTCGCCGGCATCGTGCCGCTGCCGGGCCGCAAGGCTGGCAATCTGTTGAACGATTTCTAAAGGGCCTGACGATGGATGACCTCTACGAACGCATTCTCGACGCGCATCGGGCGCTCCGTCCGCAAGTGCGCGTGACGCCGCTGGAACACAGCGCGCTGCTGTCGGAGCAGACGGGGTGCGACGTCTATCTGAAGTGCGAGCATCTGCAGCATACCGGGTCGTTCAAGTTTCGCGGCGCGTCGAACAAGTTGCGGCTGCTCGATGCCGACGTTCGACGTCGCGGCGTCGCGACGGTATCGACGGGCAATCACGGGCAGGGCGTCGCGCTCGCGGGCAAGCTCGCGGGCGTGCCCGTGACCGTCTATGCTTCGGTGTCCGCTTCGCCCGTCAAGCTGAACGCGATACGCGCGCTCGGCGCATCTGTCGTGACCATCGACGCATCCACGCTGGAGGTGGAGCTGGAAGCGGCGCGGCGCGCAAAAGACGCAGGGTTGCCGTTCGTCTCGCCCTACAACGACATCGATGTGATTGCCGGGCAGGGGACCGTCGGCGTCGAACTGAACGAGCAACTGCCCGGTCTTGCCGCCGTGTTCGCTTCGGTGGGCGGCGGCGGGCTGATTTCCGGCATCGGCTCGGCAATCAAGGCGTCGGGCGCGGGTACGGACGTAGTGGGATGCTGGCCCGCGAACGCGACGACGCTCTATCGCTGCATTCAGGCAGGCAAGGTGATCGATGTCGAGGAGACGGACACGATTTCGGACGGCACGGCGGGCGGGGTGGAGCCAGACACGATTACCTTGCCAATCGCGCAACGGGTGATCGATCGTTGCGTGCTGGTCAGCGAAGATGAAATCAGGTCGGCGATGAAACGGCTCGCGCAGACGGACCGCTGGATGGTGGAAGGAGCCGCAGGCGTCGCGCTTGCCAGCTTCTTGCAAGTCGCGCCTGCATACCGTGGTCGGGCAGTTGCCGTGGTGCTGTGCGGGCGGAACATCATGCTCGACAAGTTCGTCGCTGCCGTGCAGTGAACCGATATGCCGTGCGCTTGATCGGCGTTACCGGTTACGAAGCGACCTTCGGTGAGTATTGGCGAATCGCTTAACACGGCGCGGTCGTGTCCCCAGGATGAAAACTGCGCGTTCAATTGGATATTGACCTTTGGTCTAATACGCGGTCGCTTTGCGGGGTTGTCAGTTTGCTGCGATGGGACCGAAGAACATCGACCTGAGCTTGTCGCGACCGATAACGCGTGCAAGTTCCGCAATCACGCAGTACATCAGGATCAGCGTGACGAGCAGAATCTGCACTGCCCAGAAGCGAGCCCAGTTCACGTCTGCCCATAGAAGGGAATTCGCCGCAACAAAGCTGGACGCTTCCTTCCAGGATTCATACAGCCGCTCCAGATAGTGAACCGCGAGGGCAACGAGCGCGTACATCAGCGTTTTCCACGCGACATTCCAGACCAGGGGCTTTTCTGGAAAGCGATTGATGAACGGCAACATGTCTGCGAAAAGGACTGATTTACCGAGCACGAGCGACGCGATCAGCACTGAGCCCGAGACGGGCATGGATATTCCCGTGCCTTTGATCATCAACGCACGGATGATGGCTACGATGTGAAGAATGACAAAGAAGAAGATCGTAGGGGGCAGCGCTTTCAGGATTTCGTGTTTGAGTTTGCCCAGCAGTGTGCTCATGGCGCTGTCCTCCCGGATGGAGCGATGGTTCAACGCGTAGTCCGCGTCAATGACGTGTAGCGTAATCGAGTCCAACGAAACTCGCCGCATCGATCCAGCGCATCGGCGCGGGCGCACGTTTGCGAAACCGCAACGATGAACCGCATTTTCGACAGATGAGTTAACTGACGTATCCGCTCATCGTCCGGGCGCAGATCGATAACGTCGCCTGCTCGGCAAATCGGCATCAAATTGATGCAGCTCATCGCCTGCGCATCGCGTTTCCTTCGGGTATCCGTTGAATAGTATGCTTGCCGCGTGCACGTCATGACAGATCAGCGTTTGCGTCGTCCTGAACGTGCTGGAAAGTCAGGTTGCCCATTGCCAGGCAGGTCTCTCTGAACTATGTTTCAGCCGACGCGGCCAACTATTCCGGGAAGGATCGCAGAATGCTCTCGAAACTAAAAGCGACGTTCCGCTACTTCAACAGCGTTGTCCCGTTCCGACTGGGTCCCGCGCTGATCACAACGGCCGTGCTGGTAATCCTGTTGCTGCTCCCTGTGCCCGAAGGGCTAAAGCCCAAGGCTTGGGGCCTCGTTGCCATATTTCTGACAACAATCGTCGCGATCATTTTGAAGGTCATGCCGATCGGGGTTATGGCGGTGATGGCAATCGTCGTGCTCTCGCTGTCACAGGTGACCTCGACCTCATCCAAGGGGGCGATCGCCGATGCGCTGACCGCCTTCGACAGTCCGCTGATCTGGTTGATCGTGGTCGCCATCCTGATCTCTCGCGGGCTCAAGAAGACCGGCTTGGGCAGCCGCATCGGGCTGATCTTCATCTCACTGCTCGGCAAGCGCACGGTAGGCATCGGCTATGGTCTGGCCGTCTGCGAACTGGTGCTGGCGCCCTTCACACCGAGCAATACCGCGCGCGGCGGCGGCATCGTGCATCCGATCATGAAGTCGATCGCCAACGCTTTCGACTCGGATCCCGCCAAGGGCACCGAGGGCAAGGTCGGCACCTATCTGGCGATGGTCAACTATCACGCCAACCCGATCACCTCGGCGATGTTTTTGACCGCCACCGCGCCCAATCCGCTGGTGGTGGACTACATCGCGAAGGCGACCAATCAGAGCCTGCATCTGACCTGGACGAGCTGGGCGCTGTGCATGCTGCTGCCCGGCCTTCTGTGCATGCTGGTCATGCCACTGGTGATCTATCTGCTGGCGCCGCCGCAGATCCATGCCACACCCAACGCGGTAGCGTATGCCCGCGCTGAACTGGCGAAGATGGGTCCCATGTCGCCGAAGGAAATGGTCATGTTGGGGACCTTCGCGCTGCTACTGCTGCTGTGGGCCGACGTGCCGGCGATGATGTTCGGTCCGTCGTTCATCCTGGATCCGACGGTGGTTGCCTTCGTCGGCCTGTTCTTGCTGATCATCACGGGCACCATCGACTGGGACGATGTGTTGTCGGAGAAGAGCGCCTGGGACACGCTGGTGTGGTTTGGCGCGCTGATCATGCTGGCTGAGCAACTGAACAAGCAAGGCGTGATCACCTGGTTCTCGGAAGCCATGAAGAGCGCGATCGTTGCCAGCGGTATCGGCTGGGGCGCCACGGCTACGATCCTGGTACTGGCATTTGTATTTTCACACTACCTGTTCGCCAGCACGACGGCGCACATCAGCGCGATGATGCTCGCCTTCCTGACGGTCGGGGTCCATCTGATGCCACCCGAGTATGTGGCGCCGTTCATGCTGATGATGGCGGCCGGCTCGGCGATCATGATGACGCTAACCCACTATGCGACGGGCACCTCGCCGATCATCTTCGGTAGCGGCTATGTCACGATGGGAACCTGGTGGCGCATCGGTTTTGTGATGTGTGCGGTGGAGTTGCTGATCTTCGCGGTGGTCGGCAGCCTCTGGTGGAAGATGCTTGGTTTCTGGTGAAGCCGTAGCCCGTTCTGTTTCGAACTACGAGCCTTTTTGCACCGTCTTTGTTCTGCGCGATCGTATTGCCGGGTCGGCGAACAGGTCGATCACTCTCTCGCGCAGCCAGCGGTTGCCTTCGTCCTGATGGACTCGCGCGTGCCACAGCAAATGGATCGGCGCTGCGGGCCACTTCGAGGGCAATGCGCGCAGGCTCAGTGAGAAGGGTGCTGCCAGTTGCGACGCCAATCGCTCGGGCAACGTAACAATCGGGTCGGTGCTTTGCAGGATGTAGCCGACGCTCATGAAGTGCGGCACCGTCAATCGCACCCGGCGCTGCACGCCTCGCTGCTTCAGCCAATCGTCGACCTGACTATGTCCCGTGCCGGCGGACACGAGCACCAGATGGTCGGCTTCAGACCAGGCTGCAAGCGTGAGCGGTGCATCTTCGAGCGCGTGGCCACGTCTGAAAAGACAGACATACCGCTGGTCGAACAGGCGGCGCTCTGAGGGCAGGTACCAGAGTGAAAACGGTCATTCCGTATCGTCGCTCGGCGGCAAGTCATCGGCCGAAGCGGACGTTGGGGTGCCGATCATTGTTAGACAGGTGATAGGCGCTTTGCCGCCGTTCGCGCCGTCGTAGCCTTGAATGTCAGGTGCCGATGCGAGTGAACGAGTACTCGCGACCCAAATCAGTCAGCCATCGGCACCGACATTGCCCGGCAGGAGCGGACGCAAAAGCGGTCGCACTGGCGATGTGCAGCCGCTCCGGACGGTCTCTATTACTACTTCCGTCAACCGTGTGCGAGTCCCTCGACCATCATCGCCCGGTAGGTTGCACCCTTGAACCGATGCTTTGCGATCGCCTGATATGCTTCGCTGTCGTACCATGCGCGTGCAGACGGCGTATCGGGAAACTCAACGATCACGACTCCCTCGGGTGCCTCTCCTTCGAGCAGTTGTTGCGCTCCGTAGGCGGCAAGGATTTTGATGGGATGGCCGACAAAGGTCTTTGCGACACCTGCCTGATAGGCGTCCAACTCCCGCTGATCCTGGGTGCGTTCGCGTGTAAAAACAATGTATGTAGCCATGTCTGGCGCTCCTGAGTGAAAGTTGTACCAGACGGCCCGTTAGTACCGTCTTAAACTAATAACGACGGTTCCAGGTCGCGGCTGCCGATACTGCCACGCAGTACCAATGGCATCGACAAGGGCTATCGGTATCGACGAGGCCGAGGTAGATACCGATTGCACATCAATGCCTTTGTCGCGGCGTTTCCTTGACGCTATCCGGAATGCACGCGGCGTTCGAATAGCACTCGGCTGGGCGGCCCGCGTCAGGCAATCCATCCACCGTCGACGGTCAAGCTTTCGCCGGTCGTGTAGCCTGCTTCTGGGCTGGCGAGGTAGGCTACGGCCGCCGCGATTTCTTCCGGTTTGCCGAAACGACCCACGCTGGCGAGCTTTGTCATCGTCGCGTGGTCTTCTGTGCCGGGTTGCGGAGCAAGTTCGGTATCGATCGGGCCGGGCTGAACGGCGTTGACAGTTACGCCGTATTTGCCGAGCTCGCGTGATAACCCGCGAGTGAAACCTCTGAGAGCGAACTTCGATGCGATGTAGAGCGTCACGCCAGGCAGCGGCGCCGCTTCACCAAAGGCGGAGCCTACGTTGATGATGCGTCCCCAGCCGGCCGCGACCATTCGTGCTGCCGCGTCTTTTGCCAGTTCGATCGGCGCACGAACATTGAGGTTGAAGTGCGTGTCGTATGACGTTTCCGAAGAATCGAGGAATGGCCCATACTCGACCGTGCCCGCGTTGTTAACGAGGATGTCGAGCCGCCCCTCGAAGCGGCCACCGAATGCGCCGTTCAGCGACGCAATGAGGTTCTTTATGCCTTCCGGCCGCGACAGGTTGGCGCCCACAACTTCGGCCTCGCCGCCAGCATCGCGGATTTCCTTGACGACTGCTTCGGCCCGCGCTGAACTCGACGCATAGTGAACGATGACCGACGCGCCTTCGCGCGCAAGACGTGCCGCGATCGCGGCGCCGATTCCGCGCGAAGCACCGGTAACCAGGGCGAGTTTGCCTTTCAGAGCTTGAGTCATGGTTTTCCTCAACAGGTAGGTTTCGAAGCGGTCCTCCGGCTTGAACGGCCGAAGGGACTGCTGCATCGGAACCAATGTTTTCGTGCATTGGTTGATGCGTATCGTCCGCTCTGGTGGCATCGCGCGGTAGTCGCGGGCCGGGAATAGCTCTTATTCCTGCTGCGAGGGGCAGACCGGACAGTCGGCGCCCACGTGGGAAGCGGCTAGGCGGTGAAGTCCTCGCTGGATTTGCGCCCGTTAAGAAGATGCTCGACAAACGCGACGAAGGCACGCGCTTTCGTGGTTGCCATGCGGCCGGACGGGAAAACTGCCCACAGGTCGATGGGCGGCAGCGTCCAGTCGGTCAGGACGGCCTGAACTGTGCCGCTCGCGAGTTCGGGGGCGAACATCCATTCTGAAGCAACGGCGAGACCCATGTGCCCCAGTACTGCCGTGCGCATGCCTTCGGCTGCGTTTACGCTTATTCGGCCGGACAAGGTCACGGTTGAATCGGAGCCGTCACCGCGGCTGAACAGCCACGATTCACCGCCGCCTCGCACGGAGTAAACGACCGCCTGATGCCGGCCAAGGTCGGCAGGTGTGCGCGGAGGTCCGGCTTCCGCGAAATACGACGGCGTGCCGACGACGAGCCGCCGCCCGGTAGAGATGCGACGTGCGGTCATGGTGGAATCGTCCAGCATGCCCATACGCAATGCGACATCAACCCCTTCTTCGAGCAAATCGACTGACCGGTCATCAAGCACGATGTCGATGGTCAGATTCGGGTGTTGATCGAGGAAAGACTTCAGTGCCGGCAACACGTGCAGCCGGGCGAAGGTAACGGCTGCACCTATGCGCAGTCGTCCTGACAAGCCATCCGATGACTCCCGCACGGCCTGTTCTGCCTGCTCTGCCTCGTCGATGGCCCTGAGCGCGTGCTCATAGAATCGCTGACCAGCATCCGTGGGCGTCAGGCCACGCGTCGATCTCAAGAGCAAACGCGCGCCCAAGCGTTCCTCCAACTGTGCGACTGCCTTTGAGACGGCTGGTTGGCCCAGCTTCAACCGGCGTGCAGCGGCAGAAAATGAACCTGCATCGACAACTGTTACGAACGTCTCCATTGCCACCATGCGGTCCATGTGCATCCTCCTGGCAGGTTGTTAGCGAAAATCCCCAGTGTAGCGAAGCGACGAGCCTTTCCAGACAAAGCACACGTCATATGGCGGCGACGTTCCACAGCGCGATCTACCGATCAGGACCGCATGTTGTTTCCTGAATGCGACGACCGCTTTCGGATCGAATGCGGTCGCCTTGTGGCCGAGAGCACTATCACATGCGCCGCGAGATCTGACTGGCAACTCAGCGTCCAATGGCGGACGGCCCGGCGCTCCGCAACGACCGCTGATTCGCTTTGGTCGATGCCGAAACCGTACGAGATTGATGTACCGCTTTCGCAACGACGACGAAAGAAGGGGGTGGTCGCCTGCTGTGGATAAAACACGTGACGGCACGAGGATGACGGGCACCTGTCGAGCGGCGCCCGCAAGAGCGCAACTCGGACTTTCTCTCCAACGACGGCGCCCGACTTTCGCCCTCGATACGTCTGGCGTGACTACGGCGGAGATCAGTCGACCCGGCACTGCCCGCCGAGTGTGATCAGGCCGACCGGACCTTACGCGGAACAGCACTGCCGTCTATCCGCTTCTCATAGAGGCAGCCGGCACGCACAGTCAACTCGTTGTCCTTGCCGGAAAAGACCTCGGCCCAGCCGCTCCTTACTCTTCACACAAGGCCGCATAAGGCGGCTTGACATGACTATAAGAGTTCAAGGAGACACAGCAATGTCACGCTGCAAAGGGAGACAATCCGTCGCCTCGATGGCGATCCTGTGCGCGGCTGCCACCGCTTCGACGGCTGCCGTCGCTCAGGCGACCCCAAGCGTCAGCGAGCCGCAGGGCATCAATCTCGGCATCACCAGCTTCTACGATGGCTTCTCCGGGCCGCCGGGCTTTTCCTATCTCGGTGTGCTGCGCTACACGAGCGGTACGTCGATCAAGGATAACAGCGGAAACGATGTTTCTGCGTTCCGCAATCCTCGCGTCGATACGTTCTCGATGGTTCATCACGTGTCGTACACGTCGCCTTATCACTTTCTGGGCGGCACGCTGGGTGTCAACGCGATTTTGCCGATCATCTGGTTGCGCGGAAGGACCGACCAGCCGGGTGCATCGCTGGTCGGCAACGGTACTGCGCTCGGCGATCTGACCTTCGGTCCGCAACTGCAGATGGCACCCGTGATCGGTGAAGGCGGCAGGCCGGTGTTCGTGCAGCGCTTCGAAGTGGACGTCATCGCGCCAACCGGGCAATACAAGCACAACGCGGATCTGAACCAGAGTTCGGGTTACTTCTCGCTGAACCCTTACTGGGCTGCGTCGATTTTCCCGACGCCTAAAACGGAAGTCAGCTGGCGCCTCCAATATCTATACAACTTCAAAAATCATGACCCCGCGTCGAGCAGCCCGACCGCGTTCCAGGGTATGCCGGTCGACACGACGCAGGCAGGGCAGGCGGCTTGGATCAACTTCACTGCGTCGTATCAGATTACGTCGTCGATTCACGCGGGCATCAATGGCTACTTCTTCCGCCAGTTCACGGATGACAAGGTCAACGGCTCCGCGATGAGCGATTCGCGCGAGCAGGTGCTGGGCATCGGCCCTGGCATCTTCTGGCAACTGAGCAAGACGCGCGCGCTATGGGTGAACGCCTATACCGAGACGGCCGTACGCAACCGTCTGAAGAACAACTTCATTCTGCAGGCGCAAATCGCGACTTCGTTCTGACGGCGCACGAGGGCAACTGCGTGATCGCTGCGCGGCAAAACCACTAACAGTGGCGCTCAGTCACATGATGGCTGTCGCCCGTTCAACTGGAGGAGACAATGGAAACTCTCAATGCGGTAGATGCCAAAAGAACGCTGGGCATGCTCGCCTGGCTGATGGTGACGGGCTTAGGCACGCTGCAGTTGCAGCCTGTCCTGGGCGGTGCACTGGTTGACCGTACGGGTATTACGCTTGGACAGATGGGTATGCTGTTCGGTCTTGAACTGATCGCGATGGCGCTGGGGTGCGGTGCCGCGGCACTGGCGATGAACCGCGTCGACCGCCGAACGTTCTGCCTCGCGATGCTGGGCGTTCTGGCCGTTGCGAGCATCGGCAGTGCGTTATCGACGGTGTATTCCGCGATGTGTGCGAGCCGGGCGATCGCCGGTGCGGCAGGCGGCGCGCTGCAAGCGGTCGTATATGCTACGACGGCAGCGCGAGCACGAAAGGACCAGACGTTCGCCGCGATCAATATTGCGTTGCTGGTCTGGGGCGCGTTCACGGTCGGCGTCGTGCCCGTCGTGTTGCAAAAGCTGGGTATTGCCGCCGTGTACTACTCGTTCGTGATCATGGCGCTCATCGCATTGCCGGGACTCTCCCGCATTCCGCGTCATGCGACGGAAGCCACCATGCAGCGAGCGACAGGCAAGTCAGGTTCTCGCTTCGACGCTCGCGTGCTCGCACTTCTCGCGCTGTTCGCGTTGCTGTTCGGCGGACATGGCGCGTTATGGATTTACCAGGAACGCATCGGACACATGCTGGGCATGTCCCAACAGGCGATCGGCGTGATTCTCGGCGGCGGTATTCTCGCGGGTGCGGCAGGCGCGGCGCTGGCGGGCGTGCTCGGTCGCCGGATCAGTCACAAGACCGCGCAGCTCGCGGCATTTGGAGGGTCGATTGCCGCATCGCTCGTCGTCGTGTATGGACAGACCAGCGAGGCGTTCACGGCTGCGGCGTTCGTGTTGATGGCGGCCTGGTTTTTCGGACTCACGTACCTGTTCGCGTTGACGGCTGAACTCGACCCGACAGGGCGCCTCACGGGCATATCGAACGCAGCCGTTTTTGTGGGGCAGGGTCTGGGTCCGATAGCTGCTGCGATCGTCGTCGGTGATGGCAACTTTCGCGCGGTGGGTTGGCTGTCCGCCGCGATCTATCTGCTATGCGTCGTATTGTCCGTCTACGTGACGGGAGCCCGGGAGGCGCGCGCGCATCGCGTGGCGACCGCGAAATGAAAGGACGTCCCGGTAGCTGGCGCCGCCGGGACGTTCGTGTAATACCAGGCAACGCTTAGTGGCTCTTCCGGTATGCACTCGGCGATACCCCGAAGGCCCCGCGAAACGCGCGGCTGAAATGGGCGGAGCTGGTGAATCCCCACGAATAGGCGATGTCGGTGATCGTCAGATGGGCATTGTCCGGGGAACGCAGCGCGTGAACACAGCGATCAAGACGGGCCCTCCAGATGTAATCCGTCACTGTGATGTCGCTCTGTTCGCCGAAAACGCGGTGAATCTGTCGCGGCGAATAGTCGAGTGCGTGGGCGAGGCTGCGTACATCGAGTGCTGGGTCCGCGAGATGCTCGTCGATGTAGTCGGTAATCAGCTCGAGGCGGCTCGCGATCTTCTGTTCGGCCGCCGACTCTTCAATCGCGAGGCCAACGAGACGTCCGAGCGAATCAGCCGTTGCATCCGCCGAGCGCGCGCTCAGTTTCTCGCACTCACGGAACGCGGATACGGCCATCTCGTGCACGAGCCGCGCCACACCCGCACGCCCATAGCGCTTCGATGCCAGCGACGCGGACAGAATGTCGGCTGGTGCAAGATCACGACGCTGCATCAGTACGATATGTTCGCTCTCACGGGCGGTTTTCACGCTGAACGGCCGGGCGGTGTCGAACACGCTCCAGTCGCCGGGACACAGTACGGCGCCCGTGCCGCTCTGCTCGAACAGACTGCTGCCTCGCGTCTGGATCACGACCATGAGCGGTGCGTCATCGGATATCGCCGACTGCTTGCGCCAGTATTGACTCGCCGACATCGACACCCGGCAAACCGGCAACGACCCGAGATCAGCCGCCTCGATGCTCCCTTTGAACGGTGTCGAAGGTTCGGGCAGGAATTCGATGCCGGGCAACTCGACGTCGTTGGGCGCACGCGCGACGTGCTCGCTCAACCAGGATTTCCAGTGGGTGGCACACAGTGGGTCCGCACTCGAATCCGTTGTGACCTTTCGGATTGCAGCCATAGCCTGTACCCCTTCGATATGCGCAGGATCGTCGCAAATGACGTGACAAAGGTCTATGCGCTAAAACCCTTATCAAAATATGAGAATTCTGCTTGATAGGGTAGATTAAAAATCGACGATAATGAGACTAATGAGGGTTGAATTGCAACGAGCGGTAAGAGACTGAAAGGCTGTCATGACGACTTCGGATCGCGCCTTCGGCGTATTGAAGCTATTCACCTTGCAGCGGCCGACGTGGACGGCGGACGAGATCGGCGCCGCGATGTGCGTGTCACCCGCCACCGCGTACCGCTTCATCGGCACACTCGAGGACGCCGGGCTGATCGCATCGATGCGCAAGGGCGTCTACGCGCTGGGGCCCGCCATCATCCAGCTCGACCGGCAGATCCAGCTTACCGATCCGCTGTTGTCGGCCGCCGCGCCCGTGATGGACGATTTGCGCAAGTACGGGCCCGACGGATCGGCGGTGCTGTTGTGCCGCTCGTACGGCGAGAGCGTACTGTGCATGCGTCAGATCTTCACGGCCGGGCCTCATCCTCCCGTGAGCTATGAGCGTGGGCGTCCGATGCCGCTCTTTGCGGGCGCGACCTCGAAGGTGATTCTCGCGAATCAGCCTGCAAGGTGGCTGCGCGCACTGTACGAAGCGCATGCTTCCGACGCGGCGGCCGCGGCGCTTGGCGCCACGTTCGACGAATTTCGCGCGACGCTCGCTGCTATCCGCAAAGCGGGATACGCGATCACGAAAGCCGAGATCGACGCGGGTTGTATCGGCATCGCAGCACCCATTCTCGATGAGGACAAACGTGCGATCGGCAGCCTGAGCTACGTGGTCGGCGACAAGACCGAGATGCGCGCCTGCCAGCGTCTCGCCGCAATCGCACAGAGCGGCGCGCAGGAAATCGAAGCGTCGCTCGGCGCCGATATGCCTGCCACGACCTGACGACACAACGCGCGACGCGTACACGTGTCGCCGCCTGCCGTCAGCCAACGCGTTTCGTGCAGCACCTCTCGCGCTGACGTCTTCCCCAGTCAAGCTACCGCCTCTGCAGACAAGACCCGCGAACGCGAACGTCCTACTCTCTCTACACGAATCAGCAACTCATATCGTGGAGACGACATGGACGGACACACAGTGCGCCTGCTTGACGCGACTCAATGGCAGGGCAAGTTTTTCAACGGCGACTGGGTCGACGGCGCATCGTCGCAATCCATCGTGGAACCCGCAACTGGCGAGCCGCTGACGACGATCGGCTGGGCTAGTCCCGCACAGGCCGCCGAAAGCGCACGCAGCGCACATTCGGCGCAGCGCAAGTGGGCGTCCATGCCGTATCTGCAACGTGCGGATGTGTTTCGGCGCGCGGCCGCGCTCCTTGAAGCGACTCGAGCCGAAGTGATCGACTGGATCGTACGTGAAACGGGCGCGATCGCACCGTTCGCCGAGTTCCAGATTCAGGGTGCCAGCGTGGTCTTGCATGAGGCAGCCGCGATGCTCACCCAAAGTCATGGCGTCATGTTGCCGAGCGATGGCGAGCGTCTGAGTTTTGCGCGCCGTCTGCCGCATGGCGTCGTAGGCATCATCTCGCCGTTCAACGTACCGCTGATCCTGTCGATTCGCGGAGCCGCACCCGCGCTCGCCACGGGTAACGCGGTCTTGCTCAAACCCGACCCGCAAACGGCCATCACGGGCGGCTTCCTGATTGCGCGGCTGTTCGAACTGGCGGGATTGCCACGCGGTTGCCTCCATGTGCTGCCCGGCGGCGCGGATGTCGGTGAAGCGGTCGTGACAGACCGCCATGTTTCGATGATTTCGTTCACGGGATCGACGGGCGCGGGGCGCCGGGTCGGTGAACTGGCGAGCCGCCATCTAAAGAAAGTGACGCTCGAACTGGGCGGGAAGAACCGCTTGATCGTGCTGGACGATGCGGACCTCGATCTCGCGGCATCGTGCGCAGCATGGGGCGGCTATCTGCATCAAGGGCAAATCTGCATGGCGACGGGCATTGTGCTGGTTCATGAGCACGTGGCCGAAGCGTTCACGCAGAAGCTCGTGCAAAAGGCGAAGAATCTACGCGTCGGCAACCCCGCTGGTCGCGACGTTCAACTCGGTCCGATCATCAACGAACGGCAGCGCGATCGTGTGCATCAGATCGTCGAATCGAGCCTTTCACAGGGATGCGAGCTGCTCGCTGGCGGCAGGTTCGACAGGCTATTCTACGAGCCGACCGTGCTCGCCAATGTACGACCGGGTACGTCCGCATTCGATGATGAAGTGTTCGGCCCGGTGCTGTCTGTGGTCACGTTCCGCGACGATGACGAAGCGGTCGAACTGGGTAACAACAGCGAATATGGATTGTCGCTCGGCATCGTGAGCCGGTCGGTGACGCGAGCGCTTTCAATCGGCAATCGCATTCCGACGGGGCTCCTGCACATCAACGATCAGACCGTCGGCGACGAAGGCCATATTCCTTTTGGCGGCCGCGGCGCGTCGGGCAACGGTGGCCGGCATGGCGGGCACGCGAACTGGGATGAGTTCACGCAATGGCAGTGGGTCACCGTTCAGGACGTCCCGCCTTGCTACCCGTTCTGACGAACGTGTGTGCGCCCCGCAAATCAGTGTGCGGCGCGTGCCGAAAAGCAACGAACTCAACGCAACGTGGAATTCCCATGAGCAAGCAATCCTGTTTTCCTTCTTTGCCGCAATTTACTGGCCAGAACGCGCCATCGCGTCTGCAGTGCGATCTTAGCGACCTCGACGTCGAAGGCACGTTGCCTCCCGCGCTCGAAGGCACATGGTATCGATGCGGCCCCGACCCGCAACATCCGCCGATGTTCGACGACGACCTGTACGTGAACGGCGATGGCATGATGAGCGCGTTTCGCTTTTATCAGGGCCGCGTCGACTATCGTTCGCGCTATGTGCAGACGGAGAAGTATCGAGCCGAACGCAAGGTGGGCCACGCACTGTTCGGCCGCTATCGAAACCCCTTTACGGACGATGCATCGGTACAGGGCGTTGATCGGGGCACGGCCAACACGACTGCATTCTGGCACGCAGGCAAGCTGTTCGCGTTGAAGGAAGACAGCCTGCCGTATGTGATCGATGCCGATACGCTCGCCACGCATGGCCGCCATACGTTCGGCGACACGCTGCGTAGCCAGACGGTCACCGCGCATCCGAAGGTCGATCCCGTTACGGGCGAATGGATCTTCTTCGGCTACGAAGCGAGCGGACTTGCGTCGCGCGACGTGGCGTTCTGCGTCGCGAATGCCGAAGGCGCGTTGATACGCGAAGACTGGTTCAAGGTCCCGTTCGCCAGTTTCCAGCACGACTTCGCGGTCACACGCGACTACGTGGTGTTCCCGGTCTGTCCGACCATCGCGGACCTCGACCGGATGAAGGCGGGCGGCGCGCATTGGGAATGGGACGCGAGCCAGCCGACGTATGTAGCCATCGTGCCGCGCCAGGGGAGTATCGACGGGATTCGCTGGTTCAAGGGCCCTGCGTGTAACGTCTTTCACGTGATCAACGGCTTCAACGAAGGCACGACGGTGTATGTGGATCTATGCGTGTCGAAACGCAACGCTTTTCCAGGCATCGCCGATGTGTCGGGTGCGCCGTTCAATGCTGAAGAGGGGGCGCCGTTCCTGACGCGCTGGACCTTCAATCTTGCGGCGGACGGCGAAACGTTCGAGTCGCGCGTGCTGAGTCCGTTGCCGGGCGAGCTTCCGCGCATCGACGACCGGCATGCCTTTGAAGCAACGGGCGCGGTGTTTTACGGCGCGCTCGATATTGAGCGTTCGCAACTGGTGGCAGGTCCGCAGGGACTGGGCGCGAACACGCTCGCGCGCCTCGATGCACGCACGGGCGCGCTGCAGACCTTGTATCTCGACAATCACACGACGTTTCAGGAACCGCAGTTCGTCCCCGCAGGCGACGCGACGGACGAAGGCTACTTGCTCGTGGTCGTCGATCATCACGATGCCGGCAACGGTTCCGTGCTCGTGCTCGACGCCGCGCAAATCGATGCGCCGCCTATCGCGCGCATCCGGCTACCGATGCGTCTGCGCGATGCCTTCCACGGCACGTGGGTGCCGCACGCCGTGCGCAACGCACCCGTCGCGCTTTTCTGAACCGAGCGCAGCGGACTGCGCTCCATCGCTTACTTAGGCGATCGCCTTGGTCGATGTGACGACAGCTGAAATAAACGTTAAAACAATACCTTGTGTTCGGGCCGGACTTATTTGCAGCTGTCCGTACGCGCGAAATCAGCCTCCCGATCAGATCTGTTTGTCTAGATTCGACAAGTCAAATTTGTTTGTTTCGGATGAGGTCGTATTTGTCCGTCACCACGTTGGCCGCCTCACCACCCCATCTTCCTTCAACCCATGATATATTACATATCAACACACAACAGGCGCTGCCGCCAGCATCAGCCGCAGCGCCTCAACCGCCTGCACGGCTCGTAGCCGCAACGGGCGGGCATACTCATGCATGCGCGCCACAGGCGCCAATCCAGGTCCCACCATGTTCGATCCGTCGCTGCTTGGCCGCCTGTCCTTCACTCCCGCCGACGCGGCCAAACCGCCGCTACCGCCGGGCCGCAACCGGCTCGGCATCGCCGGTGAGCGCGACGCAATTCTGTTCGTCCCGTCCGGCCTCGATGCGCGCGAGCAGGTGCCGCTAATCGTGATGTTCCATGGCGCAGGCGGCTTTCCCGAGAAGGTTCTGCCTTTCATCGAAGAGCACGCCGAGCGCGACAGGTTTCTCGTCCTCGCGCCGCATTCGATGTACGCGACCTGGGACATCGTGATCGGCGGCAGCGGCCCGGACCTGGAGCGGCTCGATCGAGCGCTCGTCGAAGTCACGTCTCGCTACCGGATCGACCGTAACCGCCTCGCGTTTGCCGGCTTCTCGGACGGCGCGAGCTACGCACTGTCGATCGGCATCACGAACGGCGATATCGCGAGTCATGTGATTGCGTTCTCCGGTGGCTTCATGTCGGTCTTCACACAGGAAGGTGCGCCCAAGGTGTTCATCGCGCACGGCCTGGCCGACGAGCAACTGCCCATCGAAACCAGCGGCCGCGCGAACGCAGCCAGGCTGAAGGCCGCGGGCTACGACGTGAGCTACATCGAATTCAACGGACCACATGCGATCCAGCCAGCCATCGCAGGCATGGCGATCGAGTTCTTTCTCGGCTAGCCGGCGCGCAGCTGTCATTACGTGTCGTGCCACTCTCAGATACGAGTGCGTCTATGGACTTTGAAATACCGGAATCACTGGTGCATCCGCTGCTTGCGATGATCGAATCGGGATCGCCGCTAGCCAGACAGCTCAATCAGCACGGTGCATGTCACGGCAGCATGGTGGTGTCGAGCGCGCTGTTCGATTCGAGATCGCTGAATACGCTGTATTCGCTGAGCAAGGCGAATAACGAGCGCGCGCTGATGTTCCAGATGCTCGCGCTCGACAACATCTACAACGCGCCGCAAGCGCGCATCATTCCGGGCCTCGATCAACTCGTGCCGGGCCTGGTTGCCTATCTGGCGCGCGACGCGATCGACGGCTGGCTCTACAGCCGCGCGAAGGACGGCACGTTGCTGCCGTGGCTCGTGCGCCGCATGCGCGTGGTCGAGCCCGAGCAGGGCATGCCGTATGTCGTCGTCGACATGCTGGCCAATACGATGCAATCCGCGAACTCCGAGCGCACCGAGCATCATTTGCGGCACTCCGGCATGACGACGTCGCTCGTGATCAACCGGCACGACATCGTGAACCGCACGATTCCCGAACTGCTCGCCGAGTTCGGCTTCTACAAGGAATGCCCCGAATTCAAGCTCGAATACGAACGCCACGCGCAGCGCTTCCTCGAATTCCAGCCGCGTTTCGGCGCACAGTTCGTGGTGTCGAAGGCCGCGTATGCGATCGACGCGAAGGCAGGTGCCGAACTGATCCGCATTCCGGAAGGCGTGAGCGCAAAGTGCGTGAACGACGAAGAGACGCTCGAGCGCCGCTTCCTGATGACGGCCGAAGCCGGTTTCTGGCGCGACGCGAACATCGACAGCGGCTTCGACAAGGTGCCTCTGCATTGTTACGTGTGCCTCTTTCACATGGAATGGCACCGCGATATCTGGGTGCATGTCCAGCACATGGCTGCGTATCGCTATCAGCCCGAACTGCGCGACAAGCTGGTCCTGCCGTCCCACCATCGTGATCTGATCGACATTCTCACGTCGAAGACGAATGTGTTTGTGCAGGACTTCGTGCCGGGCAAATCGGGCGGCACGACGATTCTTTGCCAGGGCGCACCCGGCCTGGGGAAGACGCTGACGGCGGAGGTTTATTCGGAAGTGGTCGGCAAGCCGTTGTATCGCGTGCATTCGGGGCAACTCGGCACGACGGCGGCGTCGGTGGGCGCGGCGCTGTCAGGCATCCTGCAGCGCGCGACGCGCTGGAACGCGATCCTGCTGCTCGATGAAGCCGACGTCTATATTCGCCGCCGCGACAACGATCTGGAGCACAACGCAATCGTCGCCGAGTTCCTGCGCACGCTCGAGTATTTCAACGGCTTGCTGTTCATGACGACCAACCGGATCGACGATGTCGACGACGCGATCCTGTCGCGCTGCATCGCGAAGATTCACTACGAGACGCCGCCGAGAGCCGACGCGATCCGCTTGTGGAAGCTGCTGGCCGCGCAACTGGGCGCGGACCTCGGCGATGAACTGATCGAGGCGCTCACCGACGCGTGGCCGCAATCGAGCGGACGCGACATCAAGGAGCTGTTGAAGCTGACCACGCGCTATTGCCGCGCGAAAGCGATCCCGCTGTCGGAGGATGCGTTCAGGATCTGCGCGACGTTTCGCGGACACGCGTGACGGCTTGGGCTCATGACGTCGTGTCCATCGGATCGTCGGTGGCGTTGTTCGCGGCATTCGCTTGACGGTTTCTGATGAGTTCGTCGAGCATCGGCTTGCCGTCCATGTTCTGGCGATACCACATGTTCATCATCTGCTGGCCGACCATCGGATCGACGCCTTGGGACGACTTGTGCAAACTCACACCGCGCGCGCTTTCCGCGTGAACGTTGGTCTTGGGTAGCGCTACACCGCCCTTTGCCGGCTCGCCGTGTGCGTTGTACGGCGAGTAGGCGCGCGCTGTCGCATCGAGCAGCGAGTCCATGTTCGCGTGCGCGCTTTTCTCGCCGACGCCGTGCATCTCGCGCAACGACGTAAATGCGCTGTGCGCGGCGGAGTCTCTCGGCTTGTTATGGTTGTCCTTGTCGATCTGGAATTTTTCGTTGCTGAACTGCAAGGTCGGCACGTCGCTTTCGCGGACGTTGAAGGCGCCGGCAACCGCCGTGGCGCCACGGCCGAGCACTTTCGCCTCGTCAGCCTGCGTGCGATTCACGGATGAAATCGACGGAGAGTGATCGCCCGCATTCGGCGCGTCTGTTTTCTTGATCAGATCGTCCGGCCTGGCTGCGCCGAGCGCGCCGATGGGTGAGGCCGACGGGTCTTGCAGCGTCGTCTCGCCGTGCGTCGCGAGTGACTTGCCTTTACCGCCCGGCGCCTTTGCAATGCCGTTTCCTGAGATGCCGAACCGCGTCACTTCCGTATGCCAGTCGGCGGGAGCGTCGTTCACCGACGACGTCTTCTTCTGTTTCGCGGATGGCGGCATGCCGGGCAACGGGCTGGAGGCGCGGCGCTTGACGCCGGCAGTCGACGGCGCCGGCTGGCTCGGGCCGGCAGCCGGCGTGGCGGCGATAGGGGACGGCGAACTGCCGTTGACTTTGGGCATGATGAAACGACCTCCCGTGACGATCCGGACATTGAGCGTCCGCACAGTCTGGCCGGGAGCGGCGCGTGAAGCCGTGAGCACGCGCAGGCATGTCGCGCGATACGAAGCGCCTGGAGCCCGTCCAATCCGCGACGCTTCTATCGACGCTCGCGCACCGCGATCACGCGGTTCTGCGCGACCGCATAGATCGCCGCATCGTCGGCGGACTGGTTGACGACGAAACCGCCCGTGAACGCGCCGAACGCAGGCAGCACACCGCATCGCGCGGCAAGGCGGAAGCAGGGCACGCGCACGGAATCCGCGCGGCTCGCGATCACATAGACGGGATGCTCGTGGCCCGCGAGCACGTACGCGCCGTCGATCACCTGCGGGTAATGGCACAACGCCCACGGCCCGTGCCGCCACGGTTCGATCACCGTCTCGACACCGAGCGCGAGCGGCAGCAGCCCGGCAGTCCGGTCGTGATTCCCTTCGACCATCACGACACGCACCAACGCATGCCGCGCGCGCCATTCGCCGAGCGCCTGCATCGTCGCGCTGCCGAGCGATTCGGGTCCGTGCAGCAGATCGCCGAGAAACACGATCGACTCGGGCGCGTGCGCGGCGATCAGCGCATCGAGCCGTGCGAGATCGTCGGCCGTCGCGCCCGCCGGCACGGGCAGGCCATGCGCGCGAAACACGGCATCCTTGCCGAAGTGCGCGTCGGCGATGAACAGGCTTTTCAGTTGCGGATCGAACGCGGCGCGCTGCGCGGACAGTTGCAGCGGATAACCATTCACTTCGACGGTCACGGTTTCGAACGTCATCAGTGCGCAGCCTTGTCGAGTTCAGCCAGCATCCGCTCGATACGGTCCGCGAGCTTTTCGGTGCTGACCTTTTCGCGGATACGCGCGACGATCAGCGGAAACGCGAACGGCGTCGGCTTCTTCGGGTGCGTCAACGCGAGCCGGCTCGCGCGCATCGTGTCGAGCGCGCGGCGGATGCGATCGAGATCGAGTTCCTGCAACTTCACTTCGGCGTCGGCCTGCGTCAGCAGCAGATTGCCGTTGTCGTGCTTGCGAAACACTTCATAAAAGAGACCGCTCGACGCCTGCAACTGCCGTGCGCTTTTCTGCTGTCCCGGATGCGCCTGATAGACGAGACCCGCGACGCGCGCAATTTCGCGGAAGCGGCGCATCGCGAGTTCGGAGGCATTGAGGCTGTCCATGATGTCGTCGGCAAGGCGCGTGGAAGCAAACAGACCTTCGGCGATCAGCGTCGCCCAGTCGAACGGTTGCGACGACAACAGTTCGAAGCCGTAGTCGTTGGCCGAGATCGAAAACGTGCCCGGCCGGTCGCGCGCCGCGCGCCAGCCGAGCAGCGACGCCAGGCCGATATGCGCGACCCGCCCCGCAAACGGGTAACAGAAGAAGTGATGGCCTTCGCGCGTGCGCAGTATTTCGGCGACCAGCAGCCCCGTTTCCGGCAGCGCCGACCAGCTCGCCTGCAACTCCAGCAAAGGCCGGATCGCGATCATCTCCGGCTCGACGTACACGCCGCGATCGGCCTCGGCGAGCATCGCGAGCGTCGCGTCCGCCAGTTCGGACGAGAGCGGCATCTTGCTGCCCGCCCACTGCGGCATCGCGCCGCGCGATGAAGCCGCGCGCCGCACATAGGCCGTCATGTCGCGCACGCGCACCAGTTCGAGCGCGCGGCCGCCGAACGTGAACACGTCGCCGGGCTTCAGGCGCGAGATGAACGACTCCTCCATCGAGCCGATCCGTCCGCCCGTGACCCACGCGACATGCAGCGTCGCATTGGCGACGATCGTGCCGACGTTGCTGCGATGCCGGCGGATCAGATCGTCGCGCGACACGCGATACACGCCGTCATCGTCGCGCACGACGCGGTGAAAGTCCGGGTAAGCGCGCAACGACGGTCCGCCGCGTTCGACGAACGCAAGCGCCCAGTCGAATTCCTGCTGGGTCAGCTCGCGATACGCGAACGTCGTGCGAACCTCGTCGAACAGTTCGGGTGACTTGAAACCGCCGCCGATCGCGACCGTGACGAGATGCTGGACCAGCACGTCGAACGGCTTGCGCGGCGTCTCGCGGCCTTCGATGCGCCGCGCTTCGACGGCACGCCGCGCCGCTGCGGCTTCGACGAGTTCGAGCGCGTGCGTCGGCACGATCGTGATGCGCGATGCGCGGCCCGGCGCATGCCCCGAGCGTCCCGCGCGCTGCATCAACCGCGCGACGCCCTTTGGCGAGCCGATCTGGAACACGCGTTCGACGGGCAGAAAGTCGACGCCCAGATCGAGGCTCGATGTGCAGACGACGGTCTTCAACTTGCCCGTCTTCAGGCCGTCCTCGACCCATTCGCGCACTTCCTGCGCAAGCGAGCCGTGATGGAGCGCGATCAACCCGGCCCAGTCGGGGCGCAACGCGAGCAGCGCCTGATACCAGATCTCGGCCTGCGAGCGCGTATTCGTGAAGACGAGCGACGTGCGCGCTTCGTCGATACCCTCGGCGACAGGGCCGACCTGACGCGTGCCGAGATGGCCGCCCCACGGAAAGCGTTCGATCGTCGCGGGAATCAGCGTGTCGATGATCAGCGTCTTCGGCTGCATGCCGCTCACCGTCACGCGCGGCGTGCGAACGGGCGCGAGCAGCACGTCGGCGGCGAACGGGAGATTGCCGAGCGTCGCCGACAGTCCCCATACCTGAAGATCCGTTCGCCACCGCGCGAGATGCGCGATTGCAAGCTGCGTTTGCGTGCCGCGCTTGTTGCCGAGCAGTTCATGCCATTCGTCGACGACGACGAGGCGCACGTGTTTCAGCGCTTCGCGGGCATCGCTGCGCGTGAGCATCAGCGACAGGCTTTCGGGTGTCGTGACGAGCGCGCTCGGCATGCGCCGGCTTTGGCGCGCCCGCTCCGTCGAGCCGGTGTCGCCCGTGCGCAGTCCGATCGTCCACGGCACGCCGAGTTCGCGCGCCGCGCTTTGCAACGCGCGGGCGGTGTCGGCGGCGAGCGCGCGCATCGGCGTAATCCACAACACGGTGAGCGGGTCCGCGAGCGCGCGCGGCGTGTGATCGCCGAATGTGGCCATCGCCCCGAACCAGACGGCCCATGTCTTACCGGCGCCCGTGGTCGCATGCAGCAGTCCGCTGGAACCTGCTGCAATCGCGCGCCAGACTTCGCGCTGAAAATCGAATGGCTGCCACTCGCGCGCATCGAACCACTGCTGGACGCGGGCGTCGAAGGGCTCCTTTGCCCTGTCGGGATCGGGCGCATAGGCGGCGGGCGTGAAGGCGTCCGGCGCGGGCGCGGCGCGCGCTTTCGGTATCCGGCGAGGGCGGGGCGCGCGGCGGCGCGGCGCCGGGCTGTCTGCGTCGTCGATGCCGGATGCATCGGTGGGATCGCGATCGGCGTCCGCGTCGGCTGCGGCTCGTGCTGCGTTGTGCTCAGGATCGATCGGATCGGTCATAAGACGACATGGATGACAGACGCTCGTTGGCACCACTTTGCGGGCGGCGTGCATCACGCAGCATGGAGCGTGCCCGCGTTGGCAAGCGTAATGCGGCGCGGACCTGACGATCACGATGCAGGCTTATTTTCAGCGTAAAATGCGACTGCCGCCGCGATGTACCGGCGTAGTGCCCTTACGTCAGCGATGCATGTCGATCTTAATACGCTTTATCTCCTCCTGATCGGGACTCTCTTCGCCAGTGCGTTGATGACGCTCTGGGAGCGACGTGTTCACCCGAAGCGCAGCAGGGAACTGGGAATATTCGCAGCGGGATTCGCCACGCTGGCCATCGGCTGCGCGGCGGCTTCCTGGCGTCGCGAGTTTCCCGGCGCGCTCGGTTCCGCGCTGAGCAATCTCGTCATTGTGAGCGGTTATCTGCTGGTTCTGCATGGCGTGGCGGCACTGAACGGCCGCAAGCACGTGCGGCTTTCGCTCGCCGTGCTCGTGCTGCTGGCGCTTGCGTGGGTCATTGCCGGCACGAAATGGCAGGACGTGATGTGGATGTATCCGAGCGCGATTCCAATCTCGTTCGCATCCGGCATGACGGCATTCGAACTGGCGCGCGGCGACGGCAGAAAGCACTTGCAGGCGCAGCAGATCGCGATGCTGGTGTCGGGCGCGCATGCCGTCTTGTACGCATTCAGGGCGTTGATCCTGCCTTGGCTCGTTGCGAAGTTCGGATTCGACTTCCTGATGACCGCGAGCAAGATCACGATGTACGAGGGCGTGCTGTATTCCGTCGTTCTCCCCATGACCTTGCTGCGCCTCGTGCGCGACGAATCGCACGGACAACTGCTGCTGCAGTCGCAGACGGATTTTCTGACTGGCATCGGCAATCGCCGATGGTTCTTCGAGCAGGGCTCGCGCGTGCTCGGTGAAGGCGGCGCGGCGCAGCCCGTGTCGCTGCTTGCCGTGGACCTCGACCACTTCAAGAAGATCAATGACCGCTACGGTCATGAGACGGGCGATCGCGTGCTGAAATCATTCGCCGACATTGCCCGCAGCGTGCTCGGACCGGATGCGCTGCTCGCGCGCATCGGCGGCGAGGAGTTTGCGGCCTTGCTGCCGGGCCACGACAGCTTTCGCGCGAAAGAAGCGGGCGAAGCGCTGGTGGTTGCCTTCGGTGGCACGACCACGCTCAGCGTCAACGGACTCGGCGTCGAGGCGACGGTCAGCGTCGGACTTGCGCAGTCCGCAAGCGGCGCTTCCGCGCTGGTCGATCTGCTGGCCGCCGCCGACCAGGCGTTGTATCGCGCGAAGTCGCTGGGCGGCAACCGGCTCGTGCTGGCGCACGCTGACGCGGCCTCTGCCGCCGCGTAATCCTTGTGCGCCGCGCGGCAGCCCGATAGACCGCGAATCAGGTGTGACGAACGGCATTCACGCTTGCATCGGCGTGGCCGATCCGATTGAGCACGAACTCGCGGCGCAACTCGAAGCCGAGCTTTTCATAGAGGCGGAACGCTGTCGTGTTGTGGCTCAACACGTGCAGAAACGGGGTCTCGCCGCGCTCTGTGATTTCCCTGCGCAAGATGTTGATCAGCCGGCCCGCGAGGCCTTTGCCGCGCCAGTCGTCATCCACGCAGACGGCGCTGATTTCGACGTATCCGTCGAGGCGCATCCGTTCGCCTGCCATCGCAACCAGCCGCCCCTGGTCGCGAATGCCGATGTAGCGGCCCATCTCGTGCGTGCGCGTCCCGAACGGACCCGGCTTGGTTTTTTGCGCGAGTTCGAGCATCTCTTTCGCGTCGGCGTTGGTCAGACGGGTTACATCCTGATCGTCCACGGTTTCGGCGTCGCGACGCATGGCGACCATCTGATACAGCGCGCCGACATGCTCGACCTGAAGCGTGTCGATGCCGGCGAGCGGCGCCAGCGACAGCAAGGCAACCTGTTCATGCGGCTGCAGAAGCCGATGCAACGCCTCGTAGGCAGCGGGCGTGTCGGACGCCAATGCCGCAAACGGCGCGACATCGGGGTGATAGCGGCGCGCGAGCGCATCGCCGAGTCCGAGATGCGCCTGGCGCGTCGTGAGCGCCGTCCAGATCGGGCGGTCGAGATGGGCTGTTGTCGAACGATGCGCCGTGCTGCTCATGGTTGCTCCAGCTGCTGCGAAAATGGATGGATGTCGCCCGGGTCAGGACGGGATCAATGTAATCAGAAAACTGCGTCCCAGCTATTGCCGTAAATGACTTTTTTGGCATCGTTTACGCCAGACGCGACTTACGCGCCGGGCCGCGAGCCGATCAGCAGGATATCCACCAGCCTGCGCGCGCTTTGCTGCCAGTCCGGGGCCGACGCCACATTCGATACCCCGACCAGCGCGCGAAACAGGTCCAGCGGATCGAGATCGGCGCGGATGTCGCCGCTTTCTATCGCGCGCGTGACGAGCGCATGAATCGCGTCCACGATCTGCGCGCCCGACGATTCGAACACTTTCGACGGGCCGCCCACCAGCGAATTCAGCGCGGGCGCGATGATCTTCTTCGTCGCGATGTAGTCGACGAACAGCAGCATCCACGCTTTCAGCGCGTCGATGGGCGGCATCGTCTCGCTCAGCCTGCGCTCTTCCTTCGCGAGCTTCTCGACTTCGGCGCGGTAGACGCTCTCCAGCAGCGCGTCGCGGGTCGGAAAGTGCCGGTACAGCGTGCCGGGGCCGACGCCCGCCTGACGGGCAACCTCTTCGAGACTGATATCGGCGCCCGCGCGCGTGAACGCCTTCTTCGCTTCTTCGAGAATGCGCTCGCGATTACGCAGTGCATCGGCTCGGGGTTTCTTTTCCCTTGGCGTCGAGTGATTCATTTAATCCTTCGTTTTATCTTTTGATGCTTGCAAACGGAGACTGTCTCCGTTTAGTATATAAAAACGGAGAGGGACTCCGTTTTTATCCCTCGTGACGCAAAACGTCAACCTTACGGCAAACAGAGAGGCGGAAATGGCTGAAAAATTGGGTGCGACATCGACGACAGACGACGTGCTGTCGGGCATCGATCTACGCCGCAAGCGGATTCTCGTCACGGGCGTGTCGGCGGGACTCGGCGTCGAGACGGCGCGTTCGCTGGCGGCGCATGGCGCGAACGTGGTCGGCGCTGCGCGAGACCTCGACAAGGCGGCGCGCGCCGTCGCCGCAGCGCGCCGCGACGCGGCCGCGGGCGAAGGCAGCATCGATCTGATATCGCTCGATCTCGCAAGTCTCGAAAGCGTGCGCGCGTGCGCCGCCAAACTGCTCGAAGAAGGCAAGCCCTTCGACGTGATCATTGCGAACGCGGGCGTGATGGCGACGCCCTTCGGCAAGACAGCGGATGGATTCGAAACGCAATTCGGCACGAACCATATCGGGCACTTCGTGCTGGTGAATCGTCTTGCGCCGCTGTTGCGCCCGGGTGGGCGCGTGGTCATGCTGGCGTCGTCGGGGCACCGCTTCGCGAATGTCGATCTCGACGATCCGAACTTCGAACGCACGCCCTACGATCCCTTCGTTGCATATGGACGCGCGAAGACGGCGAACATCCTGTTCGCGGTCGCCTTCGACCAGCGGCACCGGGCGCGCGGCGTACGCGCGGCAGCCGTCCATCCGGGTGGCATTCAGACGGAACTCGGCCGTCATATGGACGAGGGGCAGATGGCCGGGCTGCTGGAAAGAATCAACAGCCAGCTTGCGTCCGAAGGCAAGGCGCCGTTCCAGTTCAAGACTGTTGCGCAGGGTGCCGCGACTTCCGTATGGGCGGGCGTGGCGGCATCGGCGGAAGAGGTCGGCGGCCGATACTGCGAGAACTGCCACGTGAGCGAAGTCGTAGCCGACGACGTCGTCATCACGCCCGTCAGCGAAGGCGTGCGCCAGTATGCGCTCGACTTGGGCAACGCCGAGGCGTTGTGGCGCAAGACCGAAGAGATGGCCGGCGAATCGTTCTGACGCGTTGGCACGCTGACTGCTGCACGAACTGCGCCGCAACGCAATCGCTGCGGACGCACCCGGTTCGAATCGTGCCGCGCCTGTCGCGATGACGCTCGCGCAAATGACCGGCTACCGCTCTTCGTTTGCCATCGACATGCCGGCTCTTGCAGCCGGCATGTCGCATTTGGGCGTCAGCCGGTAGCCGCGTCCGGGTATGTTCTGAATCAGGCGCCGGTCTTCACCCAATGCCTTGCGCAGTGCGCAAACGTGCACGCGTATGTTCGATTCCTCGACGACCGTGTCGGGCCACACCTTACGAAGAATATCTTCGAGCGACACGACCTGGCCGTGCGCCGCCATCAGCACGGTAAGAATATCGAATGCGCGGCTGCCCAACGGGATGGCTGTCCCACGTACCTGGATTTCCCGGGTCGATAGATTGACGTCGATGCTACTGGCCTTCATGTTCGTTCTCACGAGTAGACAACTGCTTCGCGAATGGTCCGCATCAGTTCAGAAGGCACGAGAGTCGTAAAGGCGAGCGGCCTGTCGGCGATAGATGCGGCAACTGGAATGATGAAACCGCAAGTGCCTGATCGAGTCGATAGCACATACGTATCGACACCTATACTTTGGTATTAGCGCACGGCCCCTCGTTTGTCGGCGCTTCCGGCAAGGTCTATATTGCACTTGCCACGTTACGTGGATCGCCCCGTTCAATCGGCAGCTACATCATTCTTTCATCTGCGAGTACGACAATGAAGATTCTGATGGTGTTGACGTCTCATGATCAACTCGGTAACACCGGGAAGAAGACCGGTTTCTGGTTAGAGGAATTCGCGGCTCCCTATTTCACGTTTCTGGATGCAGGTGCGAGCGTAACCGTCAGCTCACCTAAGGGCGGACAGCCGCCGCTCGATCCGAAGAGCGACACGCCGGAAGGTAAAACAGAGCTGACGGAACGATTCAAGAACGATCCCGCCGCGCAAAAGGTGCTCGCCAACACCGTGAAGCTCAGCACGGTCAAAGCCGACGACTACGACGCGGTGTTCTATCCGGGCGGACACGGCCCATTGTGGGATCTCGCGGAAGACCCGCTATCCATTGCTTTGATCGAAAACTTCTACAACGCCGGCAAGCCCGTCGCGGCCGTGTGCCATGCGCCCGGCGTGTTTCGGCATGTGAAGGTGAACGGCGAGCCGCTCGTCAAGGGCAAGCGCGTGACCGGGTTCACGAATTCGGAAGAAGAAGCCGTGCAACTCACGAAGGTCGTGCCGTTTCTCGTCGAAGACGAACTGAAGCGGCTGGGCGGGCTGTTCGAGAAGGTCGACGACTGGCAGAGCTTTTCGATTGTCGATGGGCGCCTCGTCACGGGGCAGAATCCCGCATCGTCGACAGCCGGTGCGCGCGATCTGCTCAAAGTGCTCGATCAGTTGCATGCGAAATAACGAGCGTTGTGACCATTGAACCTGGCTGCTCCGAAAGAAGGGCCGCTTCGGACTGAAGGATGGAGAGTGACATGAGCAACGCCAGTTCGCATCAGCAGTTTCGGATTGAACGCCGCAGCCAGGCCTACTGGCGAGTCATCATCGACAACCCGCCTTTCAACATCTTCGGGCCGGACTCGATGCCGCAGTTGAATGCCGTCGTGACTGCGCTCGAAACCGATCCCGAAGTCAAGGTGGTGGTGTTCGACAGCGCGGTACCGGATTTCTTCCTCACGCATTACGACTTCGTTCCTCCGTTGCAGGAAACCACCAGCATGCCGCCGGGGCCGACTGGCATGCCGCCGTTGCCGGACATGCTGTCGCGGCTGGGACGGGCGCCTGTTGTATCGATCGCGTCGATCCGCGGCCGCGCGACGGGCGTCGGCAGCGAACTGGCGCTCGCCAGCGACATGCGTTTTGCGAGCCGCGAAAAGGCGCTGCTCTCGCAGTGGGAAGTCGGCGCCGCGCTGGTGCCGGGCGGCGGGCCGATGACTCGCCTGTCGCGAATGATCGGACGCGGGCGGGCGCTGGAAGTGCTGTTGAGCGGCAACGATATCGACGGCGAACTGGCGGAGCGCTACGGCTACGTCAACCGCGCCTTCGCGGACAGCGAGCTCGATGCATTCGTGGACGCGCTCGCGTCGAGAATCGCATCGTTCGACAAAGAGGCGCTCGTCGCGATCAAGCGTCAGGTGAATGCCGTGACCTTGCCCGCGGACAAGGACGTCGCGCCCGAATGGGATGCTTTCATCGCATCGGTTGGCCGTCCGCAGGCGCAGGAACGGATCGCGCAGCTGATGCAGCTCGGGCTGCAGAAAAACCACGATGTGGAAGCGCGCCTCGGCTATTACACCGGCACGCTGGGGCGCTAGCCCGCAAGACCACGCGTTTCTCCGGCGACGGTTGCGCGCGCCCGTTGTGGCGGCAACCGTCGTGTCGAGCAACGCGGCCCTTCGGGGCGCGATCGCATTCTTGCATGTTAGGCTATTCCCGATTCGTTACGTGAGGCGAAACCGGGGAGCTTCGTCATGGACTTCACTGGGTTTCAGCTGGAGCTGCTCCACGACGACGGCGATCTATCGTTGTGCCGCGCCTCACGGCCCGACAACCCAGTCTCGCTGCTCGCGCTGATCGCCACGCGGCCGGCATCGCAAAGCGTCACGCGGCTCGAGCACGAATACGAACTGGCCTCACTGCTCGATACGCGCTGGGCCGCGCAGCCCGTCGCGCTCGACCTCGGCAGAGTGCCGCCGACGCTGCTTCTCGACGACAACGGCGGCGGCCCGCTGGTGCGCCTGCTCGGTGGGCCGCTCGAACTCACGCGATGCCTGCGCATCGCCGCCAATCTCGCGCATGCAATCGGCCAGATGCATGGACGCGGCCTCATTCACAAGGACATCAAGCCTGCAAACGTGCTTGTCGACGGCGACGACAGCGTTCGGCTCACTGGCTTCGGCATCGCGTCGCAACTGCTGCTGGAGCATCAGCCGCCGGCGTCGCCTGAAATCATCGCGGGCACGTTTGCGTACATGGCACCTGAGCAGACGGGCCGCATGAACCGGTCGATCGATGCACGCAGCGACCTGTACTCGCTCGGCGTCACGCTCTACGAGATGCTCACGGGTGCGCTGCCCTTCGCGGCTGCCGACCCGATGGAGTGGATTCATTGCCATATCGCGCGCCGTCCCGTGCCGCCGGAAGAGCGCGTGAGCGATGTTCCGGCGCCTGTTGCGCAGATCGTGCTCAAGCTGCTCGCGAAGACGGCGGAAAGCCGCTATCAAACGGCGGCCGGCGTCGAGGCGGATCTTCGTGCGTGCCTCGCCGCGTGCGAAACGGACACGGGTATCCTGCCGTTCGCGCTCGGCACGCGCGATGTATCCGACCGGCTGCTGATCCCCGAAAAGCTGTACGGGCGCGAGGCGCAGATCGACGAGATCGTGGCCGCGTTCAACGCAGTCGTCGCGGGCGGCCCGAGCGGGCTCGTGTTGATCTCCGGCTACTCCGGCATCGGCAAGTCGTCGGTCGTCAACGAGTTGCACAAGGTGCTGGTGCCGCCGCGCGGGCTGTTCGCATCCGGCAAGTTCGATCAGTACAAGCGGGATATTCCGTACGTGCCGCTCGCGCAGGCTTTTCAGTCGCTGGTGCGCGATCTGCTGAGCAAGAGCGACGCGGAGATCGAGCCATGGCGGCGCGCGCTGCTGGAGGCACTGGCGCCGAATGGCCAGGTGATCGTCAATCTGATCCCGGAGCTTGCGCTCATCATCGGCGAGCAACCGCCCGTTCCGTCGCTGCCGCCGCAAGAGACGCAGAACCGCTTTCAGATCGTGTTTCGCCGCTTTCTCGGTGTGTTCGCGCGGCACGAGCATCCGCTCGCGCTGTTTATCGACGATCTGCAGTGGCTCGATGCCGCCACCCTCGATCTGCTCGAACATCTCGTCACACACCCCGATGTGAAGCATGTGCTGCTGGTCGGCGCCTATCGCGACAACGAAGTCGACGACGCCCACCCGCTCGCGCGCACGCTGGACGCGATTGCCCGTGCTGGCGGCAACGTGCATCGGATCGAGCTGGCACCGCTCGCGCCCGACAGCGTCGTGCAACTCGTCGCCGACGCGTTGCACTGCCCGGGCGCAATGGCGGCCCCGCTCGCGCAACTGGTGCACGAGAAGACGGACGGCAATCCGTTCTTCGCGATCCAGTTCCTGAGCGCGCTTGCCGACGAATCGCTGCTCGCCTTCGACCACGACGCTTCGCGATGGACCTGGGACTTGCCGCGCATCCGTGCGAAGGGCTTCACTGAGAACGTCGCGGACCTGATGGCCGCAAAGCTGACGCGTCTGCCCGATGCGACGCGCGATGCATTGGGGCAGCTTGCGAGCCTCGGCAACGCCGCTGACTTCGCGACGCTCACGCTCGTGCACGGCGAACCCGAGGCGTCGATACACGCGAAGCTATGGCTGGCCGTGCGGGCCGGGCTCATCTTTCGTCTTGACGGGGCTTACGTGTTCGCGCACGACCGCGTGCAGGAGGCGGCCTACGCGCTCATTCCGGTGGAGCAACGCGCGGCGGCGCATGTGCGGATCGGCCGCGCGCTCGCTTCACGGACGGCGCCTGAGGCGCTCGAAGAATCGATCTTCGATATCGTCAATCAACTCAATCGCGGCGCCGCTTTGATCGAGACGGACGAAGAGCGCGAGCGCACCGTGGCATTGAATCTGATTGCGGGCAGGCGTGCGATGCGATCGACCGCGTATGCCTCGGCGCGACGCTATCTGGCGCAAGGCGTCGCGCTGCTCCCGGAAGATGCCTGGACGCAACGTTACGAAAGCACGTTCGATGTGTATCTGGCCTACTCCGAATGCGAATATCTCGCTGGCGACTTCAGCGATGCCGATGCGCTGTTCGACATGCTGCTGGAGCGCGCCCGCTCGAATCTGGACCGCGCGAAGGTCTTCGCGCTGCGCATGTCGGCTTGCCAGGTAGCGGGCCGGTTCGACGAGAGCTTCGATGCCGCGCGGCTTGCGCTGCGCGATTTCGGCGTGCTGCTGCCCGACGCCGAGCACGATGTCGCGCCCGCTGTCGCTGCCGTGTTGCAGCAGATTCCGTCGTATCTCGCGGGCCGGGCGATCGGCGAACTCGTCGATGCGCCCGTCGCGCAAGACCCCGCCATACGCGCGGTGGTCGATCTTCTGGTCGAAGCGATGCCGTGCGCCTTTATTGCGCGGCCTGCGTACTATCCGCTCATCACGCTGAAGGCCGTCATCCTGTCGCTGCAGCACGGCAATACCGACAACTCGAGTTTTGCCTACGGGAATTACGCGCTCATGCTGGTGTCGAGCATCGGCGATATTCCCTCTGCCGTGCAGTTTTCGGACATGTCGCTGCGCCTGAACGAGAAGTTCGACAACCGGCGCTTCTACGGAAAGCTGTTGCACCTGCACGGCAACCATATCAACTTCTGGCGGAGGCATATCGTGACCGATCTGCCGATCCTGGAGCGCGCGAGCGTCGCGTGCCTCGAAACAGGCGACCTGGTATTCGCCGGATACCTCGCGTTCACCACCGTATGGCAAACCATCGAGAAAGGCGCCGTGCTCGACGAGGTTCAGCCGCTATCGGAGAAGCACGCCGCGTTCGCGCGGCAAAGCCGCAACGACGCCGTGCTCGAAACGATCCGGCTCGAACAGCAATTCGTCGCCAGTCTGCGGGGCGTCACGTCCGATCCACTCAAGCTGGGCGACGCGACGTTCGACGAGGCAGCCTGTTTCAGCGCGATCGAGAAGGCCAATTTTGGCTGCGGGATCGTCTTCTATCACATCATGAAGATGATTCTCGCGTTTCACGACGGCCGGTACGACGATGCGTCGAAGGCCGCGAGCGAAGCAGCGCCGATGCTGGGCGCGGCGATGGCGCTGCCCATCGAGCCGACGTTTCACTTCTTCGACGCACTGACGCTGGCAGCGCGTTATGCCGCTGCCAGCAAGGAAGAGCAGCACGCGTCGCGCGACCGGCTCGCGGAAAAACTGGCTAGGTTCGAATCGTGGAGCACGCACTGTCCCGAGAATTTTCGGCATCGTCATGCGCTGCTCGCTGCGGAAATCGCGCGCATCGAAGGCCGCGATTCCGATGCGATGCATTGCTATGAGGAGGCGATACGCGCGGCGCGCGAGCACGGCTTCATCCAGTATCAGGCGCTCGCCCATGAACTGGCCGCGCAGTTTCATGCGGCGCGCGGCCTTGAAACCATCGCCGACACCTACCTTTTCAACGCGCGTTCCTGCTACGAGCGCTGGGGCGCCAAAGGCAAGGTGCATCAACTGGCACGAACGTACGCTCAGTTGCGGCATGATCCGGCGAGTCTCGAAGGCACGATCGCCACGTCGAACGAACAACTGGATCTCGCGACCGTGGTCAACGTGTCGCGCGCGATCTTCAGCGGCATCGACCTGAACGAGCTGATCCATACGCTGATGGTGCTCGCGCTCGAGCACGCGGGCGCGAATCGCGGCTTGCTGATCTTCAGGCGCGGCAACGAGTTGCGCATCGAAGCGCAAGCGATGACGACTCACGACGGCGTGGAGGTGCGCCTGCGGAAAATTCGCGCGACGGCCGCGGAGCTTCCCGAGTCGGTGCTGCGCTACGTGATCCGCACGGGGGATAGCGTGCTGCTCGACGATGCGTCGGCGCGCAGCCCGTTTTCTTCCGACGAGTACGTGCGCCGTCACGATTGCCGTTCGATCCTGTGTCTGCCGCTCGTCAAGCAGACGCGGCTGATCGGCGTGCTGTACCTCGAAAACAATCTGACCTCCGACGCCTTCACGCCCGCGCGCACGGCGGTGCTGCGGCTGCTCGCGTCGCAGGCCGCGCTGTCGCTCGAAACGGCGCGCCTCTACGCCGATCTGCAGGACGCGGAAGCGCTGCTGGCCGACGCGCAACAACTGAGCCACACGGGCAGCTTCGACTGGCATGTGTCGAGCGACGAGCTGATCTGGTCGAAAGAGAGCTTCCGGATCTTCGGCTTCGACGCCGGCGCCATGCCCACCATCGACATGATGTTCGGCCGCGTGCATCCCGACGACATCACCGTCGTGCGTCTCGCCTTCGACCGCGCGACGCACGACCACCAGCCGTTCGACGTCGAGCACCGGCTGCTGATGCCCGACGGGTCGATCCGGCATCTGCAGGTGGTGGCGCGCGTCGTGGTCGACACCGAAAGCAGCTTGCGCGTGCTCGGCGCGCTCAAGGACATTACGGTGCGCAAGCGGGCGCATGCGGCGCTGGAACGCAGCGAGCACCGCTATCGCAGCCTGTTCTTCGATATGCCCGTGGGCCTCTGGCAGATCGAGGCACAGCCCTTGATGGCGCTGCTCACGGAATTGCGCGCGCAAGGCGTCGACGATCTGTCCGCGTATATCGACGACCATCCGGGCTGGCTGGACCGCGCGATGGAAATGCTGATCGTCGAGGAGGTCAATCACCACGCGGCGCAGATGTTCGGCGCGAAGGACCGGCGCGCGTTGCTCGGTCCGCTGCCGTGGGTCTGGCGGGAAAGCCCCGGAACGTTCCGGCGCGCGCTCGAAAGCCGCTACGGCGGCAAGGCGATCTTTCAGGAAACGACCAAGCTGCCCACCCTGGATGGGCGGATTATCGACGTTCTCTTTACGATTGCGCGCCCGAGTTCCGCCGAAGACCTGGGCATTGCGCTCATCAGTCTCGTCGATCTGACCGAGCGCGTGCGCGCGCAGGACATGTTGCAGCGCCTCCAGGCCGACTTCGCGCACGCCGCGCGCATTTCGATGCTCGGCGAGCTGACGGCCTCCGTCGCTCACGAGCTGAACCAGCCGCTGTCCGCTATCGCGATGAACAGCGCGATCGGCAACCGCTGGCTCGATCGTGCCGTGCCCGATGTCGCGGAGGCGCGGCAGATCAACATGCGGATCGGCGCCGATGCGCGGCGCGCGGTGGATATCGTCGATCGCATCCGCGGCATGGCGCTGCGGCGCGGCCCGCAGCGGGCGGTCGCGCAACTCGACGAACTGATCGACGAAGCCCTCATTTTTCTCCAGCATGAAGTGCAGTCGCGCGGCGTCGTCGTGTTGCGCCAGCGTGCCGCCGCGCTGCCGATGGTGTTCGCCGATCGCATTCAGTTGCAGCAGGTGATCGTCAATCTTCTCGTCAATGCGATGCAGGCGATGGAGCAGGCGGGCAGCTCCGAGCGCAAGATCACGATCCGCACCGAGACGCGCGACGACGCGACCGTCTACTGCGCGACGGAAGACAGCGGACCCGGCATCGCGCCGGAAGACCTCAACCGGCTGTTTCAGAGCTTTTACACGACCAAGGAAAACGGCATGGGAATGGGCCTGCCGATCTGCCGCACGATTATCGAAGCGCATGGCGGACGCATCGCAGCCGACAACGGCTCGATGCACGGCGGCGCGCGCTTCCATTTCACGCTTCCATCCGGCGACGCCGCCAGCTGAAGATGCATGCGTTTATCGTGCCTGCCCGTTACATACGACGGTATGAGCGCGTCATGCGATGGTGGGTCAAAGTGCAAGCAATAGTAGGCTGGTGCGGCCGTTGCGCCCTCGTTAGGCTATTCCTGTTGGATCAGGGGAAGTGAGCTGACGCGAAAGACATCGCGCGAGCCCTTGTGCTCGATGGCGATTCATCGGGGTGCACATCATGGACGTGGCGGATCTGAAGGTATTCGACGCTGTCGCTCGCTTCGGAAGCATGAGCCGCGCAGCGCTGGAGTTGCATACGGTGCAGTCGAATGTCACGGGACGAATCCGGTCTCTAGAAGGAGAAGTGGGCGTCGCGCTGTTCGAGCGGCATGTGCGAGGCGTGAGGATGACGCCCGCCGGGCAGCGCATGCTGCCCTACGCGGCGCGAGCGGCGCGGCTGGTCGCCGACGCGCGCCTTGCGGCACTCGACGACGGTCCGCCGTCCGGCACGCTCGCCATTGGTGCGCTGTGGACCACGGGTGCATTGCAGCTGAGCCGTGCGCTCAGCTGCTTCGCGAGCCTGTATCCGCAAGTCGGATTGTCGTTGACGACAGGCACGAGCGACGGGCTGACGGACGCTGTCGCCGGGTGCCGTCTGGATGGCGCATTCGTTGCAGGGCCACAGGACGATCCCGGTCTGGATGTCGAGACGGTCTTTCGCGAGGAACTCGTGCTCGTGACACCAGCGGCAATGCGCTCGTTGACCGAAGTGGGAAGGGTTGGAAATCTGAAGACGATCGTATTCAGTCAAGGCTGCTCGTATCGCGAGCGACTCGATTTGCTGCTCGCCGAAATGGGGATACTGTCGGTCGCGGCGCTCGCATTCGGCTCGATCGACGCGATTCTTTCGTGCGTCGCGGCGGGCATCGGCATTACGTTGTTGCCGCGCGGGCTCGTGTCGAATGCGGCGCAGAGGAATCACGTCGCGGTCCACGCACTCGCGTCCGACACGGCGCGCATGGAGACGCTGTTCGTGCGGCGGCGCGACGCTTATCTGTCGAACGCGATGCGGGCGTTTCTCGATGTCGCGCGGTCCGAGGCGGGACCACTGCCTTGATTTCGTGGTTGCACTCTGAAGAATCTTGCAGCATTCAACCGGGAGCCGTTCATGATGGAAAGGGTTCGAATCCGCTCGTTGTTCGGCTTGTTGCTGACTGCCGCGATCAGCAGTGCGCCTGCTTCGGGCCAGACATGGCACGACAGCCGCCTGATACGCGGCTTTCTTGCAGCCCAAAACCAATAAGCAAAATATCGGTTTATCGTTGCGCGCCATTGCTGCTGCAATCGCTGCGCGCCTAGCGATAGCATCTGAACGTCTCCAGTTTGACGTTGCCCTCGCTTTATTCCTTTACACAGCAACCCATGCGCGGCCTTGCTTTGCGCTCGTCGCGGTTTGGGACAACAATGTAGCGTGTCGCCGTATCTGCATCGGTCAATCCGCGGTCTGAGAAAGGATTCCTCAATCGTTAATAAGGAGGCGAAATGGTCTCAGGACCGAGTTCGGCTTCAATCACGAGAAATGGCGAAGGCAAGCCGTCAGTCGTGTATGTTATCGACGACGATGAATCGATCCGGTTTGTATTGAATGGGCTGGTGCGATCGGTAGGTCTGCATGTGGAGACATTCGAGTCACCCAAAGATTTTCTCGCGTTTCCGAAGTACGACGCACCCAGTTGCCTGATTCTCGACGTCCGGTTGCGAGGCGAGAGCGGTCTTGCGTTTCAGCAGGAGGCGCATCGCTGCGGCGTACGCATGCCGATCCTGTTCATCACGGCGCATGGCGACATCGAGATGACGGTCAAGGCGATGAAGGCGGGCGCGCTGGATTTCTTCGCCAAGCCATTCCGCGATCAGGACATGCTCGACGCGATCGCTCACGCGCTCAAGCGCGACGCCGAACGCCGCGAATCGGAACAGGCATTGGCGACGCTGCAGGAGTCGTATGAATCGCTGACGCAACGCGAGCGCGAGGTGATGAAGTTCGTGGTGGCCGGTATGTTGAACAAGCAGATTGCCTATGAACTGCATCTGAGCGAAATCACCGTGAAGATCCATCGTGGCCAGGTGATGAAAAAAATGGTGTCGCGCTCGCTTCCCGATCTCGTTCGGAAAGCGGAGGCGCTTGGCATCGATCAACGGCAGCCGAGTTCTAACTGATTCGCGTCGCACCTCGCGCCGCTCGCGCTCGTTGTGCCAACACCTATTTCCATCTGTTCAAAAGACAGTTTCATCTGTGTCGTCAAATTCGCGCCTGCAAATGCCGCAAACGGGGCAATAATTTGCACTCCGTTGAAATGAAGCCTGTATGGCATTTGAAGAGGTTGGAAAAGAATGAGACTGTCTCTATTCGCGAGAACCGGGGCGCCGCTTCGTAGCGGGCGCAGCCGATGTGCGCCCGCTTGTGCAACGATCGCCGGCCGCTTCCGTTGTATTCCTTTGATTCGTGCTGGAGGTTGATATGAAATTAACTTTATCGTTCGCGTTAGTGTGCGGCTTGTCGATCACGTGTATGCCGGTACATTCGCAACAGCCGCCTCAGCCTCAGCCCGGATATCACTACACATTGCCGACCAGTCTTGCCGTCGAGGCAGCCCAAGAGGCGATTCGCGTATGTGAAGCGAAGCAGTACTGGGTGACGGCCACGGTGGTCGATATGGACGGTGTGCCGCAAGTCGTCATACGCGGCGATCACGCAACGGTGCACACGGGTGAGTCGAGTTTCAGAAAAGCATTTACGGTCGTCACGCTGGGGCCCGAATTCGGCTTCGACCGTTCGAGCGGATTCTTCGAACTGGTCAAAACGAGTCCTTACGCGCCGCAACTCGCGACGGTTCACAACGTGATCGCGCTGCCGGGCGCAGTAGCGTTCAAGGCGGGCGGCGAGATGGTGGGTGCGCTGGGAATCGGCGGAGCGCCGGGCGGGGATAAGGATGAAGTGTGTGCGGCTGCGGGTGTCGCCAAAGTGGCGAACCGGCTGCCGCACTGATTGCCATTGCGCGTGACCTGATGAGATAGCGAAGCGGGTGCTTCGCTATCTGTCGTCATGCAGCGGCGAGGCCGCCATCAACAAGATAGATAGCCGCCGAAAACGTGACGATCGACAGCACCGTACTGATGAGAATCGACGTTGCGGCTTCGCTCTGATAGGCGCCCGCCTCGTTGGCGAACATGGCGGGAATGGTCGCGGACGGCAGCGCGCAAAGCAGGATCATCTGTTGCGCGTAGAGTCCGTGAACGCCGAGCAGGACCGTCGCCGCGAACATCAACAGTGGGTGAATCAACAGCTTGAGCCCGAGATTGGCCCAGACTTCACCGGACAGTTTCAGCTTGACCGACGACATGATCAGCCCAAGGCAAAGCAGCGAAACGCCTGGCGTAGCCTTGCCGAGCAGATTGAAGGCTTCGGCGAGCACGGGCGGAAACTTGATCTGCAACAGCGAGCAGACGATGCCAAGCGCCGGCGCCCACATCAACGGACGGCGCACCGCGCTCTTGATACTCGCCAGAAACGCCTGCGTGCCGCTTCCTTCTCCGCTCGCAACGGTCAGCAGCATGGTCGTCAACGGAATCATCACCAGGCTCGCGATCAGATTCAGAACGAGCACCGAATAGATGCTGCCGGGACCGAACATCGCCTGCAGGATTGGAATGCCCATGAATGCGGCATCCGGGTAGCCATTCACGAAACCTTTGAGCGTCGCCGCCTTCAGTTCGCGGTAGCGCCACCAGCCGAGCAGCAGCGCGACCGTGTACATCCCCATGATGCCGATGAACGTTGCAAGAATCAGTTTGAAGTCGAACAGCTGCGAGCGCGGCGTGCTCGCCATGCCGACCAGCAGCAGCGCCGGGAAAATCCAGCCGAGCACCAGCCTGCTGATGAGCAGACTGTCCGAATGATTCAGCCGTTTGCGCTTGCCGGCGATAAAGCCGAGCACGATCACGAACGCAACGGGTAAAAGCGGACCAACAATCCTGTCTAACATCTCCTGACTCCAAGTTTTGTTATGCGATGCCGTAGCGGTTCGTTCAAAGGTCGATGCGATAGTCGCGGATCACATCGGGGTTCGGCTCGATGCCGAGGCCGGGGCCTTGCGGCACGTCGATGCGGCCATTGCGCGGAATGATGGCGTCGCCATAGAGCTGCGCTTCCAGATCGAAGTAGCGCCATTCGATCAGCGACTTCGGGCCGCCCAGGGCCGCGCTGGCGTGCACGCTCGCGAGCAGGCCGGGGCCGTCGTAGAAGGTGTGAACCATCACGGTCACGTTGTGCGCATTCGCCAACGCAAAGACCTTTTGCAGTTCGGTGATGCCGCCCATCTTCGCGGGGCTGGGCTGGATGAAATCGACGGCACCGGCTTCGAGCAGATGCTGGAAGTCCATCAGCGTCGACGCGTTTTCGCCCGCCGCGACAGGAATGCCACCTTGCTTGCGCACCGTGGCGAGACCCGCGTAGTTTTCAGGCGGCCACACGGGCTCTTCGATCCAGCGCAGATTGAACGGGCGGAATTGCGCGGTCATGTCGAGCGCTTCGCGGACCGTCCACGGGCAATTGACGTCGAGCGTGATCTCGATGTCGGGGCCCGCCGCTTCGCGTGCGGCGCGCACGGTTTCGACCGTGACTTCATGAAGCTTCAGATGCCGGTAGCCGCTTTCCACCGCGCGCCGCACGTTGCGCGCGACCAGTTCCGGGTCGGCGTAACGGATCAGGCTCGCGTAGCACGCCAGCGACGTCGCCTCGGCGCCGCCCAGCAGTTGATGAACCGGCTGGTTTGCAACCTTGCCCGCGATGTCCCACAGCGCGATATCGATTGCCGACAGGCCATAGATAAACGCGCCGCTGCGGCCGAATACGTGGAATTTCTTCTGCAACTCGACCATCGACTTCTCGCGCAACGCGACGTCGCGGCCAATCAGCTCAGGCGCAAGCATCCCGTCGATGACGCGCTTCACGGCCGGAATCGCCGTGAAGCCGAAGGTTTCGCCCCAGCCGACCGTGCCGTCGTCCGTGGTGACCTTGACGACGAGGGAGTCGACCACTTGCAGGTCTTTGGGACCCCACACGCCGCCCGCCGACGGTCCGCCCGTCGTAAAGGGAATGCGCAGGGGAAGGGTTTCGATGCTGGCAATTTTCATCTGGACGTACCTCGATCGGGTTGCGGGGCGGGCCGGCGAAAGCCCGCCGTATGTTTTGCATGGTATGAGACATCCTGTTGTCCTTCAAGTGAACAAGTTGTTCCTTTTGTGCAAATCACTTGAGCGCGGCATGCAACATAGGGCGTGATGACAAGGCCGCGGGGTATTGACGGGTAAAGCTCCGCGCGCGGCCAGGGTCGGCGTTTGCGTCCAGATGTAGAATAAGAAGACAAGGAACAGCCCCTACACGACCATGAGCGAACTCAACGTGCGGCGCGTCGAACGGCGGCCCCATCTCGCGGAACACATCACACGCTCGCTGAGCGACGAGATCGCATTCGGGCGGCTAAAGCCCGGCGACCGTCTGCCTACCGAGCACTTTCTTTCCGAGAACTTCGGCGTCAGCCGCAACGTGGTTCGCGAGGCGATTGCGAGCCTGCGCGCGCAAGGCCTGATCGAGTCGCGCCAGGGAATCGGTGCATTCGTCGCGGCGGCGCGCCAGCCGTCCGAACCGCTGCAGCCGGTGAGTTCGCAACTGCTGGAAGGCGACGATACGATCCGCAACATGTTCGAAGTGCGGGCCGTGCTGGAGAGTCAGGCCGCCGCGCTCGCCGCCGTGCACATGACGCCGCGCAGGCTGAAGCCGATTCAGGCAGCCGTCGAACGGATGCGTTACGAAGGCGCGCCGACGTCTGACACCGTCAACGCGGATCTCGACTTCCATCGCGCGGTGGCGGCCGCGTCGGGCAACGACTACCTCGCCGCGATGATCCGCATCGTGCTCGAACCGATGCGCCCGCTGATCGCGGCCAACTTCGCGCGGCAAGGGCCGATGTTCGGCAAGATCCCCAATACGGCGCGCGCGGAGCACGAGACGCTGATTCAGGCGTTCATCGACAAGGATGCCGCTGCTGCGCGCGAACTCATGGGGCGGCATATCGTGAGCGCCGCATCGCGTTTCGGCTACGACATTGCGTTTTTCTGAGCCTGCGGACTTACACCGTGTAAAGAGTGATGTGAGTCGTACGCCGTTCATGTCTTCGCGCGTCGAACGTATAGTCGGCCCGTGCGTCGGCGATGCGTCGCCGACTGATACGCGCGGTCCGCCGGGCCGCGCCCGATCAGATGAGAATGGAACAGCGTATGAAACTGATATTTGTCGGCGACCCGATGTGCTCGTGGTGCTATGGCTTCGGCAAGGAAATGAGCGCGATTGCGCAAAGCATGCCGGATCTCGACGTGCAGGTGGTCGTGGGCGGCATGGCGGCGGGATCGACCCAGGTGCTCGACGACGCGGCGAAACAGTTCAGGCTCACGCATTGGGCGCGCGTCGAGCAGATGAGCGGCGCGGAGTTCAACCGCGAAGCGCTGATGGCGCGCAAGGACTTTGTCTACGATACGGAGCCGGTTTGCCGCGCTGTCGTGGCGGCGCGGATGGTGGCGCCCGGCGTCGATCTGCTGAAGGTGTTCCGTGCGTTTCAACGCGCGTTTTACGTCGACGGACTCGATACGACGGATGGCGACGTGCTCGCCGAAATCGGCGCGAAGGCGATCGCCGAGCAGGACATCGCCGTGACGGCCGATGCGTTCTTCGAAGTGTTCAGCTCGGACGAGGCAATCGATGCCGCGCAGCAGGAGTTCGCTCTGACGCGCCGCCTGGGCGTGCAAGGCTTTCCGTCGTTGTTCGTCGAGGTGGACGGGAAGATTGGCCGGCTCACCTCGGGCTATGCAACGGCCGGGCAGGTCACCCGCGCGCTCGAGTCACTGGCCGCATAGCAGCGGCGTCTATCTAAAGCACGTAGAGCCACGCCAGCAGCGTCACGATCGAAAACAGCGTCGTCGTCGAAATGGCGGCGCCTGTCGATGTCTTCTCGACGTCGTACTCGACCGCAAGCACGTAGGCGCTCTTGGCCGTCGGCACGGCGGCGCAGATCACTGCCGCGAGGGTCGTCGTTCTGTTCAGCCCGACCGCTACGCACAGGCCATACACGACGAGCGGCATCGCAATCAGCTTGAGTGCCGCGAGCAACGCGTAGCGGCCCGGATGGCCGCGCAGTTCGTCGATCGACAGGTCGAGGCCGATGGCGAACAGCGCGCAAGGCGTCAACGCTTCACCGAGGATGCCGAGGTAGGTGACGGCGGGCGCGGGCAGCGTGAGCCCGCTGACCGACCACAGCAAGCCGAGGATCGTCGCGAGAATCACCGGGTTCGTACCGATCTGCTTGGCGAGCGCGCTGCCGCGCATCTTGTGCGAACCGGTTTGCTGATCGACTTCGAGCAGCACGACGAGGGCGGGAAACATGATTGCGCCCACAAACACCGTCGCGACGGCTGCGGCGAGCACGCCGTGCTGACCTTGCAGCGCTCTGAGAATGGGCAGCGCGACGAAGCCCGTGTTGGTCATTGAAACGATTGCGCCGAGCATGGCGCTTTTGCCGAGGCTCGCGTGCAACACGGTGCGCGCGACGACGAGCGCGGCGGCGAAGCAGATCAGCGAGCCCGCGCCGAACGCGGCGAGGAAGCGCCACTCCAGCAGCGATTCGAGCGGCTCTTTGGCGACGGTCAGGAAGACGAGCGCCGGCATCGCGACGTAGTAGGCGAACTGCATCAGCGGCCCCGCGACCGTGTGTGGCAGATAGCCCGATATGCGGGCCACCCAGCCCGTCAGGATGATCGCGAAGATCGGCAATATCAGACTTGCGATGTGCATGATGGCGCTCCGCCTGCGTAGATGGGACGTCCGGATGCAGTTGTGTGTGCAAGATTTCGCGGGTGATGTGCCGGGCCGATCCTAACCTTTAGACCAAAGAGTAGCAACGCGGCGAACAGCACGAGCAGCATGACGCCTGCGGACATGGTTCGCTCCCCGTGATCTGACACGAGGATATCTATCTTGTGACGACCGGGCAAACGGGATAAATTGGCCATTCGCGCTAAATAAACTAACCCGAATGAAACGAGCCTTGCCTCCGCTCAATGCGTTGCGCGCTTTCGAGGCTGCCGGCCGGTTGGGCAGCTTCAAGGACGCCGCCGCGGAATTGCACGTCACGCATGGCGCGGTGAGCCAGCAGGTGCGTCTGCTCGAAGCGTGGCTCGGCGCGCCGCTGTTCGAGCGGCACAACCGGCGCGTCGAGCTTACACCGGCCGCGAAGGCCTACCTCGATGAGATTGGCCCGATGTTCGAGCAGCTCGCGCAGGCCACCGCGAGATATGGCGTAGCGGGACGGGTGCCGCGCACGCTGACCGTCAATGGCGTGGCGAGCTTCACGCTGCGTTGGCTGGTGCCGCGGCTCGCGCGCTTTCGTGACGCGCATCCGGAAATCGACGTGACGCTGGAAACGTCGAACGAACCGCTGGAAAACCTGAAAGGGACTTACGACGTGATCATCCGTGGCGGGCCGGATACGTTTTACGGCTACACGATGCGGCCGTTCCTTTCCGAGGAAAGGATTCCCGTCTGCAGTCCGGCGCTGCTCGAACGCATCCCCCTTCGGACGTTCGACGATCTGCGTCAGCACACGCTCCTGCACACGTCGAGTCTGCCGCGCCTCTGGCCGAACTGGCTGACGAAGGTCGAGATGCCCGCACTCGTCCCCGCCGCCAACCTCACGTTCGATCACTTCTATCTCGCGCTGCAGGCTGCCGTCGATGGCATCGGCATTGCAATGGGGCCGACCGCGCTGATCGCCGACGACCTCGCCGCGGGCCGGCTCGTCATCCCGTTCGATCATCCGCGTTTGCCGTCGCGCAGCTATTGCATGTATGTGCCGGACGCGAAGTCTGCGGATGAACTGGTCATCACGTTTTGTGCATGGCTCGAACGGGAAGGCCGCGATTCTTCGGCATTTTCGATGACGTGATCCAGATTTGCCGTATCAGGGAGATGATGAGCGGCAGCGCCGCCGACGCCGAAGAACAACGCACCGGGATTGAACAGGTGGATGCCGCGCTCGGCATGGTGGATTCGATCACGCAGCAGAACGCGGCGCTCGTCGAGCAGGCCAGCGCGGCCGCTCAACTGCTCGACGAACAGTCGCGCGACCTGACCCGGCAGGTCGCGGTGTTTCGGGTGGGCGGCGTGGTATGACGCGCGTTGCCCGCGCTGACGGACTACACCGAGCGCCGGATAGCTTCCCCGAGCAACTCCAGACCCAGATCGATTTCTTCCTCGCGCACTGTCAACGGCGGCGCGATCCGGAACACGCCGCCCATGCCGGGCAACTGCACGATGTTCATGCTGAGCCCCAGATTCATGCACTCGCGCGTGATCTTCGCGCCGAGTCCGTCGGCAGGTTCCTTGGTGCGGCGGTCCTTGACGATCTCCATGCCCAGCAGCAAGCCGCGCCCGCGCACGTCGCCGATGCATTCGAAGCGCTCCATCAGATCCAGCAGCCCACGCCTGAGCCGGTCCCCCATCACATTGGCCCGCGCCACCAGCCCTTCGCGCTGAACCACGTCGAGCACGCGCAGACCGACTGCGGCAGGCAGCGGATCGGAGACGTGCGTCGTGTAGAACAGGTAGCCGAGTTCGTGCGCGCGCTCTTCGATTTGCGCGGACGTCACGATGGCCGCGAGCGGCAAACCGGCGCCGAGCGTCTTCGACAGCGTGAGGATGTCGGGTGTCACGCCGTCGCGCTGGCAGGCGAACATCGTGCCCGTGCGGCCCACGCCCGTTTGCGCCTCGTCGAGAATCAGCAGCATGCCGCGCTCTTCGCATTTGCGCTTGAGCGCCGCCATGTAGCCTTCGGGAAGCTCGATGATGCCGCCCGAACTGAGGATCGGCTCGGCGATGAAGGCCGCGAGATTGCCGCTCGACTGACGATCGATGAGATCGAACGCATAGTCGAGTTCGGCGAGGTAATCGTAATGGCCGTCGCGCTCGAAACGCGGCCGGTACAGAAACGGCGCGGGGATGGCGAACGAGCCGACGGCAGCGGGACCGACGCCCTTGCGGCCCGCGCTATAGGTGGCGGACGCGGCGGCGCCCGTCATGCCGTGCCACGACTGCGCAAAGCCGACAATTTCGTATTTCCCGGTGACGAGCTTCGCCATCCGAATGGCCGCTTCGTTCGATTCCGCGCCCGTGCTGAGCAGCAGCGCGCGGTCGAGTCCGTCGGGCGTGATGTCGGCCAGCCGGGTGGCCAGATCGACGACCGGGCGCGAGAGCATGCCGCTGAACAGGTGGTCCAGTTTGCCGGCGTACTCGCTGATCACCGACACGATCTCGGGATGGCTGTGCCCCAACACCGCGCTCATCTGTCCCGACGTGAAATCCAGGATCGCGCGGCCGTCCGCGTCATAGACGAAGCTGCCCTGCGCGCGCTCGATGATCATCGGCTCGAACGTGCCGCCGTAGCGGATCAGGTGTTGCCGGGCGTTGTGCCAGAAGGCTGCGTCGTTATTGTTGGACACCGTGCTTCTCCTCGCCGATGGTGGGAATAGCTTGCAGTCTAGGCGGCTCTCTGGTTTTATAGAATCGAATAGTTTTAATGTGAGATAGAAGAGGATCTAATATCTTGAGTCTTGCTCTGGAGATCGATTTGTTGCGGTCGTTCGCCGTGATCGCCGAGGTACGGGCGTTCAGCCGCGCCGCCGGCCGGGTCGGCCGAACGCAGTCGGCGTTGAGCCAGCAGATGAAGCGGCTCGAAGAGATCGTCGATCAGCCGCTCTTTCAGCGTACCGGCCGGGGCGTGGTGCTGACGAATCCCGGCGAGCGTCTGCTGATTCACGCGCAACGTATCTTGCGGCTGCACGATGAAGCGATGGCCGATCTATCCGGCAAGGGGCTGTCGGGAACGATCCGCTTCGGTTGTCCGGACGACTACGCCGCCGTGTTCCTGCCGCCCTTGTTGCGGCAGTTTTCGAGCCAGCATCCGCAGGCGTTGGTCGAAGTCGTGTGCGGGCCGACGCCACGGCTGCTGGAGCGGCTTGAGAAACGCGCGGTGGATCTCGCGATGATTTCGTTGCCCGAAGGGGGCGCGCACGACGACATCATTCGACGCGAGCAACTTGTCTGGATTGGTTATCCGGGGCTGGACACGGCGGATTTCGAACCGTTGCCGCTGGCGCTTTCCGACCCGGACACGCTTGATCACATCGCGGCCCGCGAAGCGCTGCAACGCGCGGGCAGGTCCTACCGCATCGCGTATGCGAGCAGCAGTCTGGCGGGTCTCACCGCGCTGGTTCGCTCGGGGCAGGCGTTCGCCGTCATGACGCAGACGGCGGTGCCCGCCGATCTGAGCGTGCTCAATGCCGATGCCGGGCTTCCGGCGTTGCCTGCTATCGGTGTTTCGCTGAAGTTCGCGAGGGCGCGTCCGTCGCTGTTGACGGCAGCGTTTGCGGAGCACATCCGCCTGATGCTGCCGGTGCTGTGATGGGCGGCGCGCTGTCGTTCAACCGTCCGCCTGTTTCTTGTCATCCATTCGCTTGAGCGTAGTCGTGTACTGCTCATAACCGGGTTTTGGAGTCGCCTTTCCGTTTTCATCGAGGTTGACGGGATCGATTCCCGTCAGATGCGAAGCGACACGCGTATGTCCATTTTCTGTGACGTTGTAGAGCAGATGGCCGCTGTCTTCCACAGGTTCGCTATCGCCTTTCTTCATGTTGTAGAACCGATAAGGATGATTGGTCCGGTACGTCAGGTTCTCGACTGGCCCTTCCTTGACCGGCTTGCCGGGCTTGCTGGGCGGATTGTGGTCGGTGGCGACGAGCCGATGATCCACGCCGTCGATCTTGCCTGACGGCCACGTTTTGAAGTGGCCGGTTTCGTTTCGAAACTTCAATTCGTCGCGCAGTGTGTTTCTGTCCTCGCTGGAAAGCACCACCACGGTGCTGTTTGTCAGACGGGAGTTGCCGGTGAGCCGCTGCCTGGCGTTGGTCTTCGCTTCTTCGTCGCTCGCGGCGAGATGCCTCTTCTCGAAGTCTTCGCTGACGAAGTCGCTCAACGACGTGTGGCTCTCGAAATATCGGCCTGTCGGCGAGCTCGCGCGCGAATCCGATGTCGAGAAACTCGCGTGGCGAAACGATGCGGGACTGCCCACGTCCGACTCGTCGCCGGACGCTTCGGTATCGCCCGACGACGAACCCTCGGACGAGATCGAACTGCTGCTGCCTCTTCGTGCGAGCAACGGACTGAATTGCGACGGCGCAGCGGACCGTCGCGTTTGATTGTCGAGTGCCGCTTTATCGTCTTTCGTGCCGGTATGCGTGGCGGGCAGCGATGCCTGTTGTCCCGTTCCTGTCACTCGACTCTTAAACATGCCGACCTCTCTTTCCAAAGTAACAGCGACGTGCTGCCCTGGATCGGATAGTCGTCGATTCGAAGCGATGACAGGCGCGCCGACGCGAACGGCAGCGGCATGGCGCGAAGCAGGCGCCGCTTTGCGGGTGCTGGCGTTCGGCCTAAACTAGCCTCTCGCCGCCCGTTCCCGCCACCATGCCCGCTCGCAACGACCACGACCACGACGCGCACCCGCCGGCCGAAGCGGTCGATGACCCGTTGCGAGACCCAGCTCTGCTGCGCCGCCTGCTGCGCGCCAAAGACCGCATGGATGCAGCCTCGCACGAGGCCTGGCTCGTCGAGCGCCTTGCCGGGATCGGCGGTGTTTCCACGGCCCATTTCGCGCGCTGCTTCAAACGAGCCTTCGGCGTTCCGCCGCATCGATACCTGCTGACCCGGCGCATCGAGCAAGCGACGACACTGCTTCGCGACACCGGGCTCACCATCACGGAAATTGCCTTCGCCACCGGCTGGGAGAGCCTCGGCACGTTTGGCCGCACGTTTCGCGACGTGACGGGCCGAAGCCCCGGCGCGATGCGCGTCGAGGCGCGTGCCAACGGGCGCCAGCTTGCCCATGTGCCGGCGTGCATTCTGAAGGCCGCGCAGCGGCCGGACCTCACTACAGCAGTTTTGGAGAAGCGCCGACGCAAGGCGAAAGGTACATTTCGACCACCTATCGAGGAGATGTCGAAATGAACCAGGGAATCAACGTAGTGGGCCTGTATGTCGACGATCAGGACGAAGCGCTCGCGTTCTATGTCGACAAGCTCGGATTTCGCATCCATACGGACGTGCGCAACGGCGCGTATCGGTGGCTCACAGTGCAGCATCCGGAACAGCCTTCGTTCCAGCTCGGCCTGTTTACGCCCGGCCCGCCCGTGCATGACGAGGCCACGGCTCAAACGCTGCGCGCCATGATTGCGAAGGGCGCCATGCCGCCCCTTGTGCTTGCGGTGGCTGACTGCCGCGCGAGTTATGCGCAACTGAAGGCACGGGGCGTCGAGTTCATCCAGGAGCCGGTGGAGCGCTTCGGCAGCGTCGATGCCGGTTTCCGCGACCCCGCCGGCAACGGCTGGAAAATGATCCAGGCCCCCGCGACCTAGCGAGATCAAACGCGCCAGGCCGACACCCGACGCGGCGCGCTCACCACCACCCATTCTGCTACCGGCAACCTTCGCGCGGCGCTCGCTGCAGCGCCCCCGTCAGCGGCCGGCCGCTGTTTCGACGCGGCCGGCGGCGCCATCCCAATGATCGGCTGACATGTCGCCGCCTGTGGCAAAAAGGTGCGACCGCAACCATCGCCCGATGGGGGCGCTGTGGACCTTTCCGTCAGTTCGCATCGAGCAATGTCCGCAGGGAAATCGGATTTTTTAGCCGACGCGCATACCCAACAATTTTCCAACACAACTTTACAAATGCGAAACGGCAGGCCAAAATGCATCGCGAATAATAATCATTCGCATTTATGAGGCTGGCAAGAGGAAAATGAAAACGGGAAAGATCAATTCGACTGCACTGCGGCCCCTTACGATCGCCGTTCTGCTTGCGTTCGCGACCCATCACGCAGGGGCGCAGTCCACGGACACGCCGCCTGTGTCCAAAACGGCGGACAGCCAGGCAGAAGCCACGCTCCCGGCCGTCAGCGTGAGTGCACAGAGCGACCAGGACCAGCCGTATGGGCCGACGCACGGCTACGTCGCGGAATGGAACTCGAGCGCGACGAAGTCCGGCACGCCGATTCTGGAGACGCCGCAGTCCGTGTCGGTGATCACCCGCGATCAGATCGACCAGCAGAATGCGCAGACGCTGAACGCCGTCGTGCGTTACACCTCGGGCGTGACGCCGGAGACGCGCGGCGGCATCGCGACGCGCTACGACATGCTGAAAGTCCGCGGCTTCGACGCCGACACGTACTGGAACGGCCTGAAGCTGATCGGCAACAACTGGTACGCCGTGCCGCAGCTCGACCCGTACATGATGGAGCGCGTCGAAGTCGTGAAGGGGCCGGTCTCGGTGCTGTACGGCCAGGCGGCGGCGGGCGGCCTGCTGGATATGGAGAGCAAGATGCCGACCGTGCAGCCGCTGCACGAAGTCGGCGTCGAATTCGGCAACTATGGCCATGTGCAGGGTAAATTCGATCTCTCCGGCCCGATTGCCGGCGACGACCGCTATCTGTTTCGCGTGACGGGGATCGCGCGCAAGGAAGACGGCCAGGTCAACATGACGAAGAACGAGCGCATCGCGTTTGCGCCGACGTTCACGTGGCGCCCGGACAACGCGACGTCGTTGACACTGTTCGGCCTCTATCAGCACGATCCGCGCAGCACGTCGTACGGCAGCGTGCCGCCGCAAGGCACGGTGCTGTTCAACCCGAACGGCAAGCTGCCGGGCAACTTCTACGACGGCGACCCGAACTTCGAGAGTTTCAATCGCGTGCAGGAGTCGATCGGCTACAAGTTCGACCGGCGTCTGACGGACAAGTGGTCGTTCCGCTCGAACGCCCGCTTCCTGCATCTCGCGCAGGACTACAAGAGCGTATATGGCTCCGCGCTCGAAGACGATCTGCGCACGCTCGACCGCGGGACGGCGGCATCGCTGGATAATCTGAACACCTTCGCGATCGACAACCAGGTGGAAGGCAATTTCTCCACGGGGCCGATCGACCATACGCTGCTGGTCGGTTTCGATTACCAGCACTACGCGAGCAACTTCGACGCCGGCTTCGGCACGGCGCCGTCGATCGACCTGTTCGCGCCCACGTATTACCAGACGATCACGCCGCCCGACCGCTACCATCAGATCCTGAGCGGCACGCAGTACGGCGTGTACGCACAGGATCAGGCGCGTCTGGGCAACGTCATCCTCACGCTGGGCGGACGCGAGGACTGGGCCAGCAGCGACACGCGCAACACGACCTACGATACCGCGTCACACCAGTTCGATCGCGCGTTCACGGGCCGCGCCGGCCTGACGTATGTGTTCAACAACGGCATCGCGCCGTATGTCAGCTACACGCAGTCGTTCACGCCGCAGGCGGGCACCGACATCAACGGCAAGGCGTTCGATCCCGAGCGCGGCCATCAGTATGAAGTCGGCGTGAAGTTCCAGCCGAAGGGCTACAACGCGATGTTCACGGCAGCGCTATTCAGCCTGACGCGCTCGAATCTGCTGACGACGGACGCGGCGAACCCGAACTTCCAGTCGCAAGCGGGCGAGGCGCGCTCGCGCGGCGTCGAACTCGAAGGGAAGGTCAGCCTGACCAACTCGTTGGACGTCACGGCGAGCTACACATACCTGAACACCGTCTACACGAAGGACAACAGCGGGCTCGAAGGCAAGCATCTGGCTGCCATCCCGCAGAATCAGGCCTCGTTGTGGGCGTACTACACGATCGACCGGGGTCCGCTTGCCGGTCTGTCGCTGGGTGCGGGCGGCCGCTACACGGGCACGACCTACAGCAGCGACAACAGTTTCAAGGTGCAGAGCTTCTTCCTCGTCGACGCCACGGCGCGCTACGATCTGGGCCGTGCTGCTTCGCAATTGAAGGGTGCCGAAATCTACGTGAACGCGCAGAACCTGTTCAACAAGGAATATGTCGCGTCGTGCTACTACGGAAGCTGGTGCGCGTTCGGTTATGGACGCCAGGTTTTTGCGGGCATGAATTACCACTGGTAAGTATGCGTCGAACCCGCTCGCGAAGCAGTGGCGCACGCCGCCGTTCCGCGAGCGAAAAGAGCGCGAAGAGGGAGAAGCCGCTTACTGAAAGCCCGCCACGTCGTGCGGCACATAGGACGTCCGTCAAGCAGTTCCTGGACTCATAATCGTAGGTGCTTTGCAGATGGTCGGTCCAACCGGACTCCCAACGTTGCTGCGCCAGCACGGGGTCACGATGATTCTCCAGCCGTGGTGACAAACCGGCCGGACACGCAAACCATGCGCGGACAGTTCGCGCGGCTGAAAACGCGCTACCCGGGCGAGATGAGGCGTTGCGGGAAGCGGTTCCGTCGGGGAATCATGCGTCGGTCCACGAGGCCGCCAGACACGAGGACGTGTGGCCGCGAGGTGCAGGCGTTTCCCAGTTGGGCCGAGGACGTTCTATTGTCAATGACGCCGCCTGCTGTTCCCTGCGCGTATGGAAGAGTTGACCGGTACGGTAAGGCAGAATGCCCTGTCGGAACACAAGCTCGCGCTCCTCGCCATCGAGTGCCCGCCAGACGCGGATGCGTCGCCAGTTTCGGTCGTCGGATTTTTCTATGACGGCCTTCGCACGGCAGAACCTTCAGGGAATATAACGTTGCTCCCTGAGATCGGTCAGCATCTCGATATACATTTCCTCTGAATCGATGCAATCATGAAAGCCATGTTTGCGCGCCTTTATCGTGCTAGAGATGTTGTCAAAGGTCGTTTTGAAAATCATGTCGCCAAATTTCCACGACACGATTTGGTCGTACTGGTAGTCTCGAAGGTTGTGCTTCTCGACCAGCCTGTTCCAAAGTTCTGCCTTGTCGGGCATCATCTGCTGTAACAGCATCGGGAACGGCTCACCGACCGACACCTCGAAAAACTCCGCCAGACGCGGCCAGACGCGAGACCATCTGAAGTAATCACCATTCGTGATGTTGTAAATCTCGCCTCGGCATGCATCGGTCTCGCCTGCCCAATCGACGGCGCTCGCGAGAATTCGAGTATCCGTAATCTGATAGAGCGCGTCGTAAGCGGCACGCGAGCCGGGAAAAGACATTGGAACGCCCAGGGCCTTCGCTAACGTTCCATAGACAGCAATCACCATCAGCAGATTCATGGGATTGCCCACGGCGATTCCTGCAACACCCTCGGGACGAAATGCAGTCCAGGACCATGATTTGCCGACTGAACGTTCCCGAAGAAAATCCTCCTGGTCGTAATAGAAGTTCGGTGGCATATGGCGCGGGTCGCTCTCCTTCGCGGGCGACGGAAACGGGCCAATATGCACGCCGTATGCCTTGCCTCCCTGCATAAGGGTGACGTGCTGCAGGTTCGGAGCGTGCTTCTCCATGACCTCAACCATGTTCTTCAACATCCGCAGATTCACCTCGACCAGTTCCGCAGGCGTCGGCTTCTCCTGGTAGGCTGCGAACACGAGATGCGTCGCTTCGGGTACTTGTGCAAGTAGCGCCTCGCACGACTCTCTGTCCAGCAAGTCGACCGCCAAATGCCTGGCACGCGTCGGGAAATCAGGTGCGCGTCGGGAAACGGCTACCAGATCGACGCCCTTGGTTTCATAGTGCACAAGTACTCCGCGTCCGATAACGCCGACCGCGCCGGCTACGACTACCGTTTTCATGTTCGTCCGCTCTCCAGAGATTCGTGACGAGAATATTCAGCCAATCGCGACTTCGGCATCTGCTACTCGGCGGTGCCCGCTTCACCCTGCATACCGCCCCTTTCCAGGACCCCATGCGCAGCCGGGAGTCGCGCCGCGCGAGAGTATCGAGGCTCGCACCCCGGCCTCCCTTGGTTAGGTTTTGGCCACCTTGAGCGTGCAGTGCCGATGCGCCGCGCGTGGACGTGACCGGATAGAAAGCGCCCGTCGTCGCTTTCCAGCACGATGCCGGCTCACGTTGACATGACGAAGTCAGGCAGAACGAACTCACCAAGCTCCTCGATGACCTCCCCTGCGGGGCGTTGACCTAATTTCAGATTGACGATCACATGGTTAACGCCGACCTCCTCCTGCAAGCTGTGCAGCAGCGCGATCAGGTGATATCGCCCCAGTTGATAGCCGAGGTGGATCGGCCGCGGTGGTGTCTGCGGGTTATCTGTCAGGTCGATGTATAGAGACTGGGTGAAGGGTTTGAACTGTTCACCGCATTCGGCACGAACCGCCGTGCGCCAGCGCTCGACAATCATCTGCTGAGCGTTCGGTACACGCGGATAGGTGATCCAGCCATGGCTGCTGCGGGCGATCCACTCCAACGTCTGGCGGCTATGGCCGGTGACGAAGAAAGGAATCTCCGCCGTGGTTGGCTTGGGAATCAGATCTGCACCCTCAAGCCTGCCGCCGGACCAGGTCAAAGGCACGAAACTGGTGAGCTGAACCGCGCGAAATACCTCGAGGTATTCGCGGAACAGGCTACCGCGTTGCTCCGGGTCGACACCGAATGCTGGGAACTCTACTGGACGGTCACCGGAAGCCACGCCGAGTAGCAGGCGGCCACCACTGAGCTGATCGACACTGGTCGCCGCTTTGGCGGTGTGTAGGGGATTGCGGATTGGCAGGATGACCGACGCAGTACCCAGCGCGATCGAGCGAGTGTGTGCCGCCATAAAACCCAGGTAGACCCAGGTATCGAAGACCTGGCCCGAATCACCGAAGCTGGGGTCGCGTAATGGCACGTCGCGAAACCAGAGGGCAGAGAAACCCAGCTTTTCGGCACGTTGGGCCAGGCTCACCTGGTCGAGCATACTCGGCGTATCGCCCGTGAAGGCTTCGAGCGGAAAGAAAAGACCCAGGCTCAGGCGGCCTTGGCGGTAGGTGCGCTGAAAGCCTGATTGTTGCTGATAGGGAATGGAACTCGGAGTAAACATGCTCTGGCCTACATATTTCAAAATATAGATTCTTGAGGGGCCGAAAAAACGCCTGTGAGCAAGTATCTAATTAGCGCTTTCAAAGCCACCTGGAACGCACAGCCCGACGGCTAGCAGCAGGGCGGACTCCAAGGTTTCCCTGCACTATGTTGTCGGCGTCGTGTTTGACCAACGCCAGCGCGTGTTTGCGATCAAAAGCGAGCACCAGCACTTTCCCGTGCGGGCAGTAGCGCCGCGTACTGGAGAAGGTTGTGATGCAAATAGATGATTTCGGCAATAAGCGAAATAGATAAGGATACCGTATTGAACAGTCAGCGCCGCATTCCAGCCGGTAGGGATTGGTGGCATCTTTGAGGTACAAGCGGTCATGCGAAGTTGCCCCTTGCGAATACGATGCATCGACTCAACGCCGTTCCTGCGGTGGCCCCGTTCCTGAAACGGTCGAAGCCAAGCATCGACGCGCCATGACCGTCCCGCAGGCATTGCGAAATCATTTCAACCCCAGGTCTAAGTGTAGGCTGGAGGGGGGCGGCGTTTCTTTCCAGTTCCTGCCAAAACATGTCGAAATTTTGCTTCGTCGCGCAATTACTGGATCGGTATTTCGACATAACTGCGCACGCACCGGGAAGAAATGACAGCGGGCACACTGTACTGTCGACGGATGTGTGCGGGCACACGGCGCGGCTGGCGTAGAGACGTTGGTGACCGGTTCAATAGCAGTGCTGAGAACCAACGAGTGAGTCATCTGGATTGTTTCGCGCTGAAAGACCAGCAGAGCGACGCGCTCTTTGGTGCAACGGGGCTACAAACCCCCTTCGTTGGTAGTCGGGACGCTGCAAGGCGATCGGTCAAATTTCCTGGCTGTGACACGCTTAGAACGATGATCAGATAGCGAAGTTGGAGCGTAGCGCAACTAGCTGCGGCCAACTTGATCTAGCCGCCAAAGGCCTTCTCCACATTATCCGGAGAGCTGAATCAATTATTCGCTAACCCTGTGTCATTTCCTGCGCTATAACATACTTGCAGAGGCGATCACTACATGCCGATGGAGATTCAACGTAGATTAAGGCGCAAACATAAAGTTACGACCGATGGCCGCGTCCTCTGCCGGGCCGTTTGTCATGGCGGGGGGCGCATTCGCAAGAGACGCCTCAAGCGCCTCGACGCGCCTCACAGCAAAGCGCGGCAGCTCAAGCTAAGTGATGCTACGTTTTTTTGGGTGGGGTTAAAGCGTGAACCAAGTCGGAAAAGCAGCGGATGTCCCTCTTGAGCGGGAACGAAATTCTTGGTCCGGCTTACCGTATGCGGTGCCATTCTTTCGGGGTCTGGAAAATCCTGACAGCGGATGTGCCTCGACACGCGACAGGCTCGCCCGACTTCAAGAGCAAGCGGAAATGGCGTCATAGCGAGCGCTTGTTCCCTCGGGAAGCTCGAGTTCGAAATAGTTGCTGGCGATAGACGCGGGGTATGAAGTAGATCTTGGCTGCGCTCAAGGGCCAATCTCTTTTCGCGTCGATCAGGCTTTCTCGGCGCGGCTCACTTGAAGCGACGGTTCAGTCGTCCGTTCTCTCGTGGGGACTTGTTCCCCAGCTAAACCGGTGTCGCTGACGCGACCCGTTGACTACGAAGAGGTGATGAAATGAGAGTGCAACCGTCCGCAGTCGTTGCGATATTTCTGCTCGCGGCGGCTGGTGCTGCCGACGCTCAAGGAATGCAGCCGTCGGGCACTGTTGACCAGTCATCCGGGCAGCAGCCGACGAATGCAACCCAGTCGGCGAGACCGAAGGACCGCGACAATATCTGGGACTACGGCGCCCAGCCCGGCGGACGGAATGGTTATGGCAAAACCCGGGGAGGTCAACCGTGCGTGATCGGACTGTCGTGCGATATTTATCAGGGAAGCTAAGCTAGCTTCGCTAGGGGTAGGTTATTTCCTCGACAGGGATTCCGCATCACTGCGCCTTCTCCACCCGCCGCAGCAGCACGAGCGATATCAGCACGATGACGATCGTGATCACGGCAAACATGATCGTCGCGCGCGCGATGCCGAGGCTCTGCACCGCGACGCCGATGCCGATCACCGGTAGGGATATCGCCACGTAGAGCACCACGAAAAAGGCCGATGTCACTTCGGCCTTGCGCTCGGCCGGGCTGCGAATCGACAACTCACTCAATGACGCCCGGAAGCTGATTCCTTGCCCGATTCCACACAGCATTGTTCCGATCACGAACGCAGTGGTCGAGCGCAGCCACGCGCACACGCCTAGACACACCAAACCGACCACGAGCGCCGCGCAACCGACACGCGGGCGCCATTTCCTCGCGATGCGCTTCTCGACCGCCTGCCCGATCGCCGAGCAGAGGAAGATCAGAAACACAGCGAGCCCGATCAGCAAGCTGCTGCCGTAGCCGAGCACATTGCGCATCACTTGCGGCGACACAGCGGTGAAGAAGCCGACGACGACGAATCCCGCAAAACCCGACAAGGCCGCGGGCACGAACGCGGCACGCACCTCACGCGGCAGCGCGAGGCGCTGCATCCGCAGCTTCGGATGCTCGGCAACGCGCACGGTCTCCGGCGCGCTGCGCAGCAACAGCACGGCGATTAACAACAAGGCGATGTGCACGACGTAGGAAAGATGCATCGGCCAAGGCGCGAATTCGACGAGCGCGCCGCTCAGCACGGGTCCGAGGCCGAGTCCCAACATGTTCGATGACGTCGCAGCGAGCATCGCTTTCGCACGCGATTGGGGCGGACTGGATTCAATGACTGCAACAGTCGCCGTGCCGGTAAAGATACCCGCCGAGATGCCTGAGATGAGGCGTCCGAGCAGGAGCATGGCGAGGCAGTCGGCAAAAAGAAACGTCAAGGCGGAGACAGCGGATGCCGCGAGACCCATCATCAGCATGCGCTTGCGACCGAGCTGATCGGACCAGTTTCCCATCGTCAGCAACGCGCCGAGCACGCCGACCGCATAAGACGCGAAGATCACCGTGATGGTCGCCGGACTAAAGCCGAAGGCCGTCTGGTAATCATGGTAGATCGCCGTGGGCAGCGTCGTGCCCGCCATGTTGATCATGAACACCAGCGCAACTGCGAGATAAGCCTGCATGCGAAGTCGACACGAATTAGAGAAAGATGTACATCTATCAGCACACTATGTGCACGGATTTTCGCATGCTGCCGGATCATTCGTCGCGCTTAGGTGCTGGATCGGCGACGGCCAGCAGGCGCTCGTATCGGCAATCAGGTCTTGGTCCAAAGAAGTTGCGGAGTTCGTTATCGGACTCATGTCATCAGGCGTCGTCGATCTTGATCGCCTCGGGCCCAAGAGCTGCACGACAAGCCGATCCGAGCGCTATCTACTCTAAGTGACGGACACGATCCTGTTCTTGCATATTTCCAGTCCGTTCCCCGTTTAAGGGTGGTGCTTTGTGAAGCCAGGGTCGAGCAACCTCGAACGCAGCGGCCGCGCGGAAAATGTCAGTCTCGCAGCCGGTTTTGGCGACCATTTGCAGGCCTACGGGGAGTCCGCTGGTTGTAAAGCCGACTGGGATCGACGCGGCGGGCTGACCGGTCAGGTTGAACGGGTAGGTATAGTACTGCCAGGTGCAAAGGTTTCTTCCCTGCGCTTGCCCGGGAATCTCGATGCCAATATCACATGCCGGTATTGGAACAGTAGGCGACAGCAGAAGGTCGAAAGGTTCAAATATGGTCCGCACCCTCTCGCGGAATTGGTAGCGTTCGAAAACACCACCGTAATACTGCAACAGGCTTTGCTCGAGGGCATTGTCTAGTACTCCGGCTACCGCCCGGTCCAGTAGTTCCCGGGACTCAAGAAGTACGTGTCTCAAACTGGTACCGACTCCAGCATAGAACTCAGCCGTCCATATGTCGGCCGGGTCATCTCCAATTCCATTCTCTAGAACGACGACTTCACAACCCATATCCTCGAACGTGCGGAGTGCAGTTTCGGCGATCTTCACGACCTCGGAGTCCGCCCTTGCGTATCCAAGAGTTGGACTCCACGCGATGCGCATGCCTTCGACGCCGTGTTCGCACGCGCCCAGGAAATCTGGAACGGGGCCTTGCTGCGAGAACGGATCGCGTCGGTCTCCACCGGCAATGACCGACAGCAATAATGCTGCGTCCCGAACGCTCCTTGCAAGGGGGCCGACATGACCTAGTGTAGGTGTTGCTGACACAGGAAACACGGGTACACGCGCAAATTGAGGCTTAATTCCGAAAACTCCGCAAAATGAGGCCGGGGCGCGAATTGAGCCGCCGCCGTCCGTGCCCAGGGCAAACGGAGTGACGCCGGCCGCGACGCTCGCTGCGGCGCCACAACTGGAGCCTCCGGGAGTCTTGGACAGATCCCATGGGTTTCGGGTAACGCCCGTGAGCGGCGAGTCCCCAACGGCTTTGCACCCGAACTCGCTGGTTGTTGTCTTGCCGACGATGCAGGCTCCAGCAGCTTTAATCCGCTCAACTGAAGGGGCGTCGCCGGCGGCGAGGTTGTCCGCCATTACCCTTGAACCAAAGGTTTGGCGAACGCCGCCGACAGCGATGAGATCTTTGACCGAGACGGGAAGCCCGTGCAGTGGCCCGAGTGACTCGCCTCTCATGACGGCCTGCTCAGCGCGTCGAGCGCTTTCGAAGGCAAGTTCCGGAGTCAACGTTGTGAAGCAGTTTAACTTCGGCTCAAGCGCGTCGATGCGCTCGTAGACGTCCTTCAATAACTCGACAGGCGAGATCTGTTTCCTCGCAATTGAATCGCGCATTTCGAGCGCGGTAGTGAAATCGGATGAGTACATTGTCAAAGATCTTCTTCTTAGATCATGATCACGCCGTCTTTTACGACGTCGCATTCATTCGCGATGCAGGATCTGAAACCTGCAATGATCCGCTCCCGTTCGAGGCGCTTTCCAATTACGACGAGGCGAGTCTCTGATAGGCCTCGAGGCCACGCCTCCGCGTAGGTAAGGGGGCTGAAGACGGTCTGAACGCCCTGTACGATGACGGGACGGTCCGCTCCAGAGAACTTGATCAATCCTTTGACGCGATAAAGATTCGTACCGTAGCTCTGCGTCAGCTCCGTCAAAAATGCGAGAAATTTTTCATAATCAACTGCATCAGGCTCACGAAAACTTACAGACGACACGTCAGCATGAGGATGTAGCCGATCATGGTGGTCGTGACGTTCTCCAGAAGCGCACAAGGTACAGGACGCGTTCTCGGACCCGCTTGCCGATTCACTCTCCATGCCGATCCAGCTTGCGACTGCTTCTTCCCGTGTGCTTGGATCAAATAAACCGAGGTCCAGCAAGTCGGTGGCAGCCACGTCGCTGAAACTGGTGGTAGTCTTCGCTGCAATCGGATTCAGTGCTTGTACCAGTGAGATTGCCGAGTGATATTGCTCGTCATCGACCAAATCGCGCTTGTTGAATATGATCTTGTCTGCAAGTGCAATCTGCCGCTCTGCCTCCGGCGCGTTCTCCAACTGATCTTTCACGTGTCTCAGGTCGACCAGCGTGACGATAGCGTCCAGGCGGTAGGTAAGGCTCAGTGACATATCGCTGTAGAAAGCTTGCGCAAGCGGGAGAGGATTTGCGATCCCTGTGGTCTCTATAAGCACACGATCAAACTCGATCCTGGGCTCTGAAAGTCCCGCTTTTCGCATATATAGCTTGTACAGCGACTCGATGAGGTCATCCTTGCTGGAACAACAGATGCATCCGTTACTCAGTTCCAACATGTCTTCCGAGGCCCTGTTGATCAGATCGCCGTCGATACCGACTTCCCCAAACTCGTTCACGATGACCGCGATTTTTCCCGAGTCGGGGTTCGACAGAATGTGGTTCACCAAGGTTGATTTGCCTGCGCCGAGAAAACCTGTAAGAAGAGTGATGGGGATGCGTTGATCGTTGTCAGCGGAGGCGTTCATGGTATTGCCCTGCACGATTGCGTGGTTGTGCGGCAGGAACCCGTATCAGATTCCCTTTTGCTTGCTCAGTACACCGGTTTGACAAGGATCAGTCGTTGAGGACGGCCCAGGCGCGGACAGGCGAGCCGCTTCCGTTTTGGATCTTGAGCGGCGGCCCGTAAAACATGAACTCACCTTTACCGACCAGTTCCTCGAGATTGACCAGCCACTCGTAATGAGTAATCCCCCGGTCGCGACAGACGCGATGGCTCGGAAACAGGTTATGCGAAGGTTTGTCCGTGGACGGTCCCTCTACTCCGTGCAGCTTGGAGCCGCGATCCGCAAGCCAATGGGTTGCTTCAGCAGTCAGACCTGGGTTACTCCACACGACCTTCAGATCTGGATAGTGTCGCTTATGGAGACCGGTATTCATCAGCACAATGTGGCCGTCGATCTTCACGCCTGCCTTCTCTTCACCTTCCTCAAGATCTCTGACGTCGATGTCACCCAGGTCAGGGATGTGCGTCATGTCCAGGCAGACCGCTTTGCCCATGAACATCGACAGCGGCATCTCGTCGACTGGCTGGCCTTTCGGGTTCGTGTGATAAAAGGCGTCAACGTGCGTTGCGATGTGATCCAAGGTGCTGATGAAGGTGGTCGCGAAAGTCATCGGGTCCTCTGGCACGCCCAAGCCCAATGAGAGTGACTTTTCGTGAGTAAGGTGAGGCGCAATGATGGGCCGCTGAAACAGCTTGTGTGCGGGCATGTTGTCCGCCAGGGTCAATGTCAGATCGACGATTCGTTGCGGCATGGTGAGTCTCCCTAATGTCTCTTTCCAGAAGTGAAGCGGGGTGGTGGGCGCATGCGCTGCGCACCTTCTGTGCCGCAGGTCCGCAATACGGACAACGATTGAAGATGCCAACCGTTTCAGCGACCATCGGTCATGGGTCAGCGCTCTGGAACCATCCTCAAGTCCCTGATTAATCAACGCTGTTCGTTCGATACAACCATAACCTCCCAAATTACCAAGAACAACGGGGCACCGCTAAAAATGAGTCCGCTTTGTGGACTATAAGCGTGTAGGATGATTGCTTTAATGGGAATGTAGCGACATGGATATTGATACCGGGAGCCAATCGTCAGCGATGAACAAAGGATCGGGAACACAAAGCATCGAACGCGCGGCTCGGATCTTGCGAGAGATCGCGTCATTCAGCGTGCACGGTTTGCGCTTATCGGACCTGGCCACTCAATTGAAGCTGGAGCGTCCGACTATCCACCGAATCTTGAGCTGTTTGGTGAGGGAAGGGCTGGTCATGCAGCACCCACAAACGCGCCGGTATTTGCTCGGCCACGGCTTGTACGAACTCGGACTGACCGCTGCAACGCAGTTCAAGTTGCAGGCGATCTGCGAGCCGTCGTTGAAGCGGCTCGCCCAGTCGACCGGGGACATCGCGTTCTTGACCATTCGTAGCGACTCGGACGCCATTTCGATCGCGAGAGCCGAGGGCGGCGAGCCCGTGACTGTACCTGCCATACAGATCGGTGTGCATCGACCGCTGGGGGTGGGCGCAGGAAGTCTTGCGCTGCTGATGCTTCTCCCAGATGACGAGATTTCCCGGATTTGCCACGCAAACGCGAAGCGGCTCTTCACCTATGGCGGGTTGTCCGTGCCGTCATTGCTGAAGATCGTGAAGCATTCTCAGGACGTCGGGTACGCAACGCACGACAGTAGTCTTATTCCCGGTCTCAGCGGAGTGGGCACAGTCATCCGGGACAGCGCTGGTGCCCCGCTCGCCGCGCTTAGCGTTACTGCACTGGTTGGCAGTCTGTCGCAAGCGCGCCAGCAAGAACTGGTTTCACTTCTACGCACTGAGTCGCGCGAAATTCAGAACCTCGTGCACCAGGCTAACCTCGACATCTCGGACCTGCGCGGACGCGTCTAGCCGCGTGACTCGGCAGAGGCGACGCAGTCTCGTAATTGGCGGCGGAAAATGAAACAAAACGCAGGCGCACGGTTGTTTGATCCCGGCGCCTGGCGTCAGATTGATTTGGCTTATTCGATTACTGTGTCATAGCGGCCAGCTTCCTGCGCCTTCACAAAGCTCGGTTCATGCACTGCCTCGCTCCACGTATGCTGTTCCGGATCAACGTGGCGCGTCGCGAAGATCAGCAAACCGGAGAGGAAGCACGGAACTGCGCCGAAGAACAGGCCTGCGTGGAGCCAGTCGCTTCCCGAGCTGAGTGCCGCCGTGATACCAAGGCCAGCGAAAATAGCGCCAATCGGCCCCATCGCATGGACAATTGCGCTGCCGGTGCCGCGAATTGCGGTCGGATAGCTCTCGCCGATAAAGAACAAGGCCGCGGCGTACGGGCCATTCAGGAAGAACAGGCCGAGGCTGTAGAGCCCGACCACGACGTAGAGGTCATGAGGACCATAGAGCATCCCCGCGAATGCGAAGCCGCCAAGCATCCATCCAAGCGCCAGAGTATTTCGCCGACCGATCTTGTCGCCAATGAAGCCGTGCGAAAGATAACCAAGGTAGCCGACCACGTTCGACAGGACGAGGATCAACAGTGAGTTCTCGAATGAAACGTTGTGGACTTGCGTCAAAACCGTCGTGCCGAGTACGCCGAAGACTTGAATGGCGGACCAGTTCAAGAGGAAGCCGCCGCCGAGAACCAGCGTGGGTCGGAGCGATTCGCCGCGAAAGGCCGCCCCAATTCCAGCCGAAGAATGTTGTTCGTAATCGATCCCGTGACGCGCCGCTATCTTGCGGGCAGCTTCTTCCTCGCCGGAGTCACGAAGATGCTTCACGTGCTTGTGCACCAGGAACTGGGGGCTCTCCTTCAAACGACGCGTCATGAAGAAAATGACGATTGCAGGGAACGTCGCAAAGACGAAGCATCCTTGCCAACCTACACGCGGCAACAGCAAAGCCGTGAGGCCTGCGGCGACGAGCGCGCCGATCGGCCAGCCACCCTGTACCAGGCTATAAATGAAGCCTTTGCGCTTGTTCAGTCGCGCGTCGTTGGCCGCAGTGTAAAGTTCGTTCAAATACGTGGCATTGACCGTCTCTTCTGCATACCCGAGACCAGAAAGCGAGCGGATCAAAATCAGGGGCCAGCGCCCGAGAGATCCGCCGACCACAGTGAGCCCGGAGCAGACCGCCGCGCCTGCGACGGTGAACAGGAGGCTGTTCTTGCGTCCTGCCTTGTCGAGAATCGGCCCAATTACAAACGCGATTAGAGCGGTTCCAGCGGCAACCAACGTTGCTATTTCGGCTTGCTCCGCGGCGTCCCACTTGTAATGAGCGCCAATCTCGGGAAGGAGCGTGCCAAACAGGATGAAGTCATAGACGGCGAACACCCACGCGAAGAACGCGACAATGGTGGCTCGCTTAACGTCACTCGGCAGTATCGGATCGACCCGAAAGTCAAAGGTCCTTTTTAACTTGGCCATTTAAAAATACTCCTTCGCCTTACGGCAAAAGTAAGTGTTTCTACAGATGTAATTAGGATGGCGAAATAACTAGTTCAGTCACTTGCCTGGTCGGTCTGTGAGCCGCAGCTTGAGCGTGGATAACGTCTCAGCTACGGCCAGCCGTCAGATCATATAGTCGCCGCCGTTAGGATTGATCGTGGCGCCGAGGAAGTAGGATCCGGCGTCGGACGCAAGCAATACGGCAGCGGGCGCGATTTCGTCGACGGAAGCCGCTCGTCCGATCGGCAATTCCGCGAGCTTGGCGCGTCGAAACGTTTCGGGGAGGCTACGGAACAGTTCCGTGTCGACCGGTCCTGGACAGATCGCGTTAGCAGTGATTCCCTGGTCCGCCACCTCATACGCGAGCGAGCGTGTAAAGCCGATTACGCCGGCCTTCGCTGCAGCATAGTGGGCAAGTTCCTTCGCCCCTTTATGTGCGAGCTGAGAGCTGATATTGATAATTCGTCCGTGCTTGCGCGCGCGCATGCCAGGGAGGACAGCTCGCGTACACAGGAAGACACTGCGCAGATTAATCAACATCATCCTGTCCCACATTTCCGTTGGCATATCGGCGACGAGCGATGCGGACTCGATTCCGGCGTTGTTGACCAGTATGTCGATACGGCCGAGCGCTGCGATAGCGGTATCGACCGCAGCGTTCACCTGCGATTCTTCGCCAACATCAGCAGAGATAGCAACGCCTCTTACCCCGAGGTCGCGGATACGGGCTGCCGTCTGCTCTGCGTCTTCTTTCCGGCGATCAAGTACCGCGACGTGTGCGCCTTCCTTCGCGAAGGCTAGGGCGATGGCTTGCCCAATTCCGCGCGCCGCGCCTGTGACCAAAGCAGTCTTACCGGTCAGGCTCCCCATGATTTCCTCCAAACGTGATGATGAGCGGTTGAATTGGCTAATGGCTCTGGATGGCCAAGCCGCCATCGACCATAATCGTCTGTCCCGTGAGATACCGGGCTTTATCCGACACCATGAACGTAATGACATCCGCCATGTCTTCCGGCTCACCGACACGGCCGAGCGGGATTGACGCCGACACAGCCTGAAGGCCTGCCTCTCCTTTCGAATGCTGCTCAGACAGTGCCTGCGCAGTACGGATGAACCCAGGGGCGAGGCCATTGACGCGGATCCCGTGGCGTCCCAGCTCGACGGCGAGGCCGCGTACCAGACCCACTACGCCAGCTTTTGCCGCCGAGTAGTGTGCATGTTCATCCCATCCGTAGGCGACGCCCATGATGGAAGATACAGCCACGATGCTTCCCGATTTCCTCTGCTTCATTCCCGGCAACGCTGCGCGAATGATGCGAAAGACGCCTTTCAGGTCGATATCCATCGTGAGATCCCACTTCTCGTCCGTCAATTCATCGAGAGGAACTCTATGGGCGATACCTGCGTTTGCGATCACCGAATCGATTGCACCATACTTCTTCTCAACGGTCGCGACGAGTCCGTTACAGGCATTGGTGTCGCGAACATCGAGCGGATAGAACTCGGCTTGTCCTCCGGCTTCCCGAATCTGCGCCGCGACCGTCTCTCCTTCTGCCTGTAGAACGTCAGTGACGATCACTCTATAGTCCAACGCGCCGAATGCCTTTGCAGTGGCTCGTCCGATCCCGATTCCGGCACCGGTGACCACAACCACCTTTTGGGTCCGACTACTGGTCATACTCATTAGGGAATCCTCATTAGATTGCGTCTTGGTAGGTCGATTTTCTAACCGCTACTTCGGAGTTGGGCGGAGGTAGGTAGCGGAGTGTCCGCCTTGGTCAGTCATGTTCGTACGTGAAGTCAACTATAGAGTCACCACATTTGTTTTCAAGCGTGTCAAAAACAAAGAATTCCGTATTGTGGACTACGGTATATGCCACGGCGCCCGTCTCGCCTTATTTGGATAAGTCGTTGTTATTTATAAGGTGGGTGCTTCGTGTGGATGTGTGAGGCATGATTCGATCCGTCGTCGTTCCCGCCGGGTAACGAACGGAATTTCCACGATATGGAGCAGTATCACCGAGCAGCGTGGCCGTTTATTGCGTTATCCATGTTCAAGGTGACTTTAGCGCTTGCCAGTGGTTTTGAATTTCCGTCGAGAGTTTCATTTTCGATGCGGCGAGATATGTTGCCCAGGCGCAGCGTAAGGCCTTTCTTTTCCCCGAGGCCATTCACTGGGTGTTCTTTCTTGGGCAGGCATTAGACGGATTGCATGGACAAGCATAAGCATGGCGAAGACGACGAAATGCACACCTTCCGCGGCACCGGGTTTGATCGCAGCACATGTCGAAAGAAGCGCCTGGCCGCGGTCTTGTCGCGCCGCTTCGATGGCAGGGAGCCGGTGACCGCGGTAAAGCAATTTCGTCTTGTTCATTGTTTCACTCCACCGCCGCCTGTCGACCAACCTGACACAGCGTAATGCTGCTGTACTTTCGCAACTGAAAGCCGCGCAGCAGGAGCGCAGAGATCCGACACGTCTTCGCAGGAATGAGAAAGAAGTGCGACTGGCAAGAGCCTAGTCTTGTTGTTATCGTCATCGCGTCACCGGCCTTGCTGCGCGGTAGGCCGGCTCGCGCGCGGCGCGGAGCATGAATTCAACCGTAATTCCGCGGAAGGGTCTCCACATATTTTCCAGAGAAATCGAGCAAATCGATGGGTTGCGTTTGAGTCCTTCCCGCATGAAACGAGATCGATATGACTATGAGTCATCCATCTGACGTTCGTCTGTTCGAGCTGGCGCTGTTGCGCCTTTTGTGTCCCGACGCGCGGCCTGCGACGCCTGCCGTCGAAACATCGTTCAAACAGAAGTTCCGCCGCCGTAATTCGCGGCGTGAACGCAGTGTCGACTGGGTCGAATGGCTGCCGCGACCGTCGCAGATTGTCGTTCAGGAGGTGTTGAGCGGTCACACCTTGAGCGTGTGCTGGAGCGATTCACAGACAGGGCATTACGTTGACCAGATCTGGCGGCTGGGACTGGCACGTGTCGAGGGCGCTTGCGCGCTTTCCGGCCGTCCGATCGCCTTTGGCGACCGGGTATTCCGCCCTCGACGTACCGCGACCTGCGTGCCCGGTAACTGGAACCGAATGATCCTCGCATCAGCCGTTTTCGATGGATTCGACCGTTGCTGCAGCCAGGATTGCGAGACCGGGACCCTCACGTAGCAGCATCGACCGGTGGCGGGAAAATCGGCCCGGCGCGCCCGATCGTAGACGGATGCCTACGGGGTGCTGGGCGTGGCCCGCGTGCGCGTGAGTCCATTCACAAACCGACGAGGAGCAGCGATGAGAATCCAGCAAGCCTGCGTTAGAGGAAAGAAGGTGCATCGTGTGGACTAGCCCCATGCTCAAGCGGATTCTTATCGGTGTGGCGGCTGTTCTGCTCATCGGAGTCATCGGCGCTTTTTATTTTGCCTGGCGACCAACGATTGCGCCGATTTCGCCGCCCGTCCCATCCGCCTTTGCACGTGAACTTGTCATGCGCGGCGAAGTGCTGGCCGCAGCTGGTTTTTGCGCGGAGTGTCACACGGCGAAGGGCGGCCGCCCCTTCGCTGGCGGCTATGCGATGCGGACAGGATTTGGCACCGTCTATTCGACGAACATCACCCCCGATCCGGAGACGGGAATCGGTACATGGTCCGAGGAGGCCTTTCGCCGGGCCATGCAAGAAGGGGTGGCGCGCGACGGATCGCATCTGTTTCCCGCATTTCCGTATGACCATTTCACCAGGATGTCGGATGCCGACATTTCGGCGCTCTACGCCTATTTCATGACTCGGGAGCCGGTCAACGCATCGGCGCAGGAAAATACGTTGCCATTCCCGCTAGGCATCCGCGCCTTGCAGGCTGGGTGGAAATTGCTGTTTTTCCGACCAGGCCGGTTCGAGACGCAGCCGGCGCGTGGGCCGCAATGGAATCGGGGCGCCTACCTCGCCGAAGGCATCAGTCATTGCAGCGCCTGTCACACGCCGCGCAACGGCCTGGGCGCCGAAGAGCGCGGACATGCCTATTCGGGTGCCGCGGTTGACAACTGGCTGGCTCCGCCACTGACAAAGGCCAACCCTTCACCCGTACCGTGGACGCAGAAGGAGCTCTTTGCCTATTTGCGCACCGGCATCAGCCGCTTTCACGGCACAGTGATGGGTCCGATGTCACCCGTCGTTCACAAGGGTCTCGCCAAACTGCCTGATTCCGACATCGAGGCGCTCGCTGTCTATTTTGCCGATATCAATGATGCCGCTGGGCGCGGCTCAGAAGTCCAGCCCGCGATCCAGCGAGCGCTTGTTGTTGACCGGGGCGGCCGTGGACAGCAATACGATCCCGCTGTGAGGCTCTACACGGCCGCCTGCGCATCCTGTCATTACAACGGCGGCAACGGCCCACATCCACTTCGCCCGGATCTCGCGATCGTCAGCGCGGTGAGCTTGTCAGATCCAACCAATCTGATCCAGGTCATCTTCTACGGAGTCGGCGCGCAGGAAGGCGCGCCTGGCGTCGTGATGCCGGGATTTATTCATGGATTCAGTGATGCAGACGTCGCGCGGATCGCTGCCTATCTTCGCGCGACGCACACCAACCTCGCACCTTGGCCCGATCTCGAGAAAAAAGTTGCCGCCATACGTGCGCAAGGCCGTGGGCAAGAGTGAGGCCGCGATGAAGTCCGGAGCATTGCAACCATGACACGATTCAACATCAATGGCCAGGCCGTCTCCATGGATGTCGAGGAGGACACACCGCTCTTGTGGGTGATCCGTGACGATATCGGGTTGACCGGGACGAAATTCGGCTGCGGCATCGGCATGTGCGGCGCATGCACCGTACATGTTGGCGGGAGGGCGACGCGCTCCTGCATCACGCCGGTTAGCGCGATCGACGGCGCGCAGGTGACGACGATCGAGGGACTCGATCCCGCGGGCGAGCATCCGGTGCAAAAGGCCTGGCAAGCGCTGCAGGTGCCGCAATGCGGCTATTGCCAATCCGGGCAGATCATGCAGGCCGTAGCTTTGCTCAAGGATTTTCCGTCCCCCACCGACCAGGATATCGACGCGGTCATGTCCGGCAATCTCTGCCGTTGCATGACGTATGTGCGCATTCGCGCGGCGATCAAGCAAGCTGCAGCAGCCCTACGGAGTGACGCAACACATGACTAGGCCGCGCTTCATGTGCGAGGGTGCCCGACCGTTCACCCGCCGCGACTTCCTGATCGCCACGCTAGGCGCGGGAGCCGCGTTCGGGTTTTCAGGCGTCGCCGCCACTGCGATGGACCACACGGCGACCGACAGGGTGCCGCCACCTGCCGCTGTCGATCTCCGGTTCGAGCCGACCGTGTGGTTCTCCATCGACGGTGACGGCATCGTCACCGTCAACATCATCCGCGCAGAAATGGGCCAGCACGTCGGCACCGCGCTCGCCCGTATCCTGGCCGACGAGCTGGAGGCCGATTGGGATAAGGTCCGAATCATCCATGTCGACACGGATCCCAAATGGGGGTTAATGGTGACGGGCGGAAGCTGGTCGACCTGGCAGACGTGGCCGGTCTTCAGCCACGCGGGTGCGGCCGGCCGGATCGTCCTGATCGAGGAAGGCGCGAAGCTCCTGGGCGTATCGACGGCCGACTGCGCCGCCCGTGCCGGCGCGGTTGTGGCAGGAAGCCGTTCTATCGCGTATGGCGACATCGTTAAACGCGGTAATCTCGATCGCCGCTATACACCCGAGGAACTGGACAAACTGCCGATCAAGCCAGCTTCCGAGCGCCGTCTGGTGGGCAAACCGGTAGCCGCGCTGGACGTCCCCGAGAAGACGAACGGCACTGCGCGCTATGGCATCGACGCGAAAGTAGCCGGCATGGTCTACGGCAGGCCCAAGATCCCACCGACGCGCAACGGATCGAAAGTGAACTCGTTCGACGACAGCCGGGCGCGCAAGGTGAGAGGCTACATCAAGACCATCGTGATCGACGATCCGTCGGACACGGTGCCAGGCTGGGTGATGGTTATCGCGGAGAGCTATCCTGCTGCGATCCGGGCAGCTGATCTGATCACCGTCAACTGGACGCCTGGCCCCGGCGCAACCGTATCGGAGAACAATATTCTGGATCACGCCGTTCAGCAGATCGGACGGGCGGATAGCGGCGTGCTGCTCGACACCGGTAGCGCCGATACGGCTGCGGCCTTCCGCGCAGCTAAATCGACACTGGAGCAGACATACACCACCGCGACCGTGCTGCATTTCCAGCTCGAGCCGTTGAACGCGCTCGCGTTCGAGAAGGACGGCATCTTTGAAATCCACACTGGCAACCAGTGGCAAAGCCTGATCCTGCCGACGCTCGCCAAGGCGCTCGACCGGCCACAGACGAGTATCGTATTGCGTACCTATCGGGTCGGCGGCGGCTTTGGCCGACGGCTGAACGGCGACTACGCCGTGCCCGCCGCGCTCGCGGCGAAAGCGCTGCGCCGGCCGGTGAAGATGGTGCTGACTCGCTCAGACGACGCACGTTTCGATTCAGTCCGCTCCCCCTCGGTGCAGACATTGCGCATGGCCTTCGGGGAGGATGGCCAGGTGACGGCGATGGAGCATGCCGCCGCTGCGGGGTGGCCCACCCAGATCATGGCAGCCTTCTTCATGCCGAAGGGGAAGGGTGGCGCACCCTATGATCCTTTCGCCATTTCGGGCGCGGATCATTGGTATGAGGTCGGCGCACAGAAGGTCCGCGCTATTTCGAACGATCTTGCCAACAGCACATTCCGTCCCGGCTGGCTCCGTTCGGTGGGACCGGGTTGGACGAATTGGGCAGTGGAAAGCTTTATCGACGAGGCTGCCCACCACACGAAAACCGATCCCGTTGCCTTCCGTCTGAGGCTACTTACGGCTGAAGGGCGCAACGCCGGTTCTGCACCGAACTCCGTCGGCGGGGCGCACCGGCAAGCGGAGGTCGTTCGCCGAGCTGCCGCGCGCGCCGGCTGGGGCGCTGCGTTGCCGCCCGATACTGGCCTCGGCCTTGCCACCAGTTTCGGTCAGGAACGCGACATGCCGACCTGGTCGGCATGCGCGGCCCGCGTCCGCGTCGACAGGCAAACGGGTGTGGTCACGGTGGAGAAGCTGACGATCGTAATCGACGCTGGAACCATCGTCGATCCGGGAAGCGCGCGCGCGCAGATCGAAGGCGGCGCGCTTTGGGGGCTCAGCATGGCCCTGTACGAAGGCACCGTATTCGAGAACGGCCAGGTGAAGGACACCAATCTGAATACTTACACGCCGCTGCGCATCGGCGATGTGCCGGATATGGACATCAGTTTTGTGGAGAGCACCGAGGTGCCCGTCGGCTTGGGCGAGCCAGCGACAACCATCGTTGGCCCCGCCATCGCAAACGCTATTTTTGTCGCCGTGGGGGCTCGCCTTCGCCATATTCCCATCACGCCGGAAGCGGTGCGCCTTGGCATTTCGAACAAGGGGTAATCGTTTCATCCTTTGCCGCGCGAACCCGGTTCACCAACGTCTTCATCATGCATGGCGATCAACGCCGCGACAGGCGCCAATGTGTCGACGAGGCGTTCGCTTTGCTAATCCTGAACGCTTCGCATCATGCAGAAACCACGCAAGATCCGTTTCTGCTCCACTTACAAGGCGCCACAGCTCACTGCGTTGCCCGCCATCTCCCGGGCCACCTTCGCGCCAGAACGCAGGCGTTTTCAGCGTTTCCTGCCATTCACCGCAACGGCGCGATACCTTCCGCAACGCCGGCCGGCATGCAGATGTGCTTGATTTCCGTGAAGTCGGCGAGGGCATCGTAGCCGTGCAGGCGGCCGAGACCGCTTTGCCGGTAGCCACCCGTTTCCGCTTCGGCAAAGAGCTTGTTGTGATCGTTGATCCACACCGTGCCATTGCGCAGCGCGCGCGCGATGCGAAACGCGCGGGCGCCGTCGTTGGTCCACACGCTCGCGGAGAGGCCAAATACGGTGTCGTTGGCTCTGTCGATTGCCTGCGCTTCAGTGTCAAACGTCTCCAGCGTGACGAACGGTCCGAAAATTTCTTCCTGACAGAAGAATGCTTTCGGGTCGCGGTGTTCGATGAGCGTTGGCGAGAGGAACGCGTGTCCTGAGCGCGTGCCGCGCAGCAGTACGCGATCGGCTTCGTCGCAGGCGCGGGCAATGGTTTGATCGACTGCGTCGCGCGTGGCCGCGTCGATTAGCGGACCGATGTCCATTGCCTCGTTGATGCCGTCGCCTACTTTCAGCGCTTCGAGCGCACGCGTCAGATGCTCACGCATCTCCGCCGCTCGCCGGGCATGTACGAGCACCCGCCGCGCAGCAGTGCATTGCTGACCTGAGATGATCGTCGCGGCTCGCGCGATACGCGGCGCGATCGCGGCGACGTCCGCATCCTCGAAGACGACGCAGCACGACTTGCCGCCGAGTTCCAGCGAGAGCTTCTTCATGCTTTCGGCGGCGGCCGCCATGATCTTCTTGCCCGTCGCGGTTGATCCCGTGAAACTCACCACGTCGACGTCATGTGATTCGACCAGCCGTTCGCCTGCCGCATAGCCGATCTCGTTGACGAGGTTCACTGCGCCCTTCGGCAGCGCGGTCTGCTCGAAGCAGCGCAGCATGGCTGCGATAACTAGCGGGGTCTGTGGGGCGGATTTGACGATTGCCGTGCAGCCGGCGGCGAGCGCGGGCGCGAGCGAGCGCACCAGCAACACCGCGGGCGCATTCCATGGCACGAAGATGGCTGCGACGCCAGCGGCCTCACGCAGCATTGTCGAGATCGTTCCCGGCTCTGGTTCCAGCACGTGCCCCGCGATGTGCCGAGCGAGTCCCGCGTAATATCGGACCTCGGAAATCGCGGCGGCGACCTCTCCGCGCGACTGCGCGATTGCCTTGCCGTTTTCGCGCGTAAGCAGGGTCGCAAGCGGCTCGCGTTGCGCATCCAGTGCGCCGGCCCATGCGAGCAGCACGTCCTGACGCAGGCGCGCGTCCTGTGCCCACGTCGTGCGGTCGAACACCTTCCGTGCCGCGGCGATGGCCGCATCGGCTTGCGCCGCCCCGCCGTCGGCGAACTGGCCGATGCTTTCGCCCGTAGCGGGGTTGATGCTGTCGACCGAAGGCACGCCGACCCATGCGCCGGCTATCCAGTGTGGTGCTTTCATGCAGTTTCCTTGGAGATAAGAGGGGCGTTCGTGACGGATGCGTTCGACACGCGATGCAGTTCGTCGGCGATGATCTCGATGAGCGTCTCGGCCGCAGCGGACAACGGCCTGCGCGGGTGGCTCACGCGCACGATATGCCGCACGATGCGTGGCGCGAGAATCGGATGGGCCCGCAGTGTCCCACGCTGCACGGCCCGCCCAACGGCGATGCGCGGCAGGATCGTCGCAAAGCGGGTGCTCTCTACGAGCTTCACGATCGTGCTGAGCACGTCGATTTCGAAACGCGGCGCAAGCAGCACGTCTTCGTGCTGTGCGGCGGTATCGAGCACGCCGCGCAGGCCGTGGCGCTTGGTCGGCAACACGAGTTCGAGTTCGGGCAACTGCGCAAGCTCGATCGTGTGCGGCAGGTCAGGGCCGTGCTCGACGCTCGTCGCCAGCACCATTTCTTCATCGAGCAGCGTCTGCGAATCCAGCGATAGGCGCGCGCGGGGCTTGTTGATGAGGGCCGCATCGAGTTGGCCACCCGCGACCCAGTCAATGAAGGTCGCGGTGAAGCCGTCCGCCACCGTCACTTCGACATGCGGATAACGCGCATGAAAGCGCGAGAGCGAATCGGCAAGCACGCTCTCCGTCACCGATGCGATGAGCCCAATGCTCACATGCCCCGTCACCACTTCGTCGCGCTGCTGAAGCTGCTGCCGCGCGTGCGCAAGGTCGCGCATGATCGGCAGAAAGAGCCGATACATCAGGCGTCCGGCGGCCGTCGGCGCCATGCCGTGCGCGCCGCGCTCGAATAATTGCTGGTGCAGCTCTTCCTCCAGCTTCGCGATCTGCATGCTGAGTGCGGGCTGCACGATGTTCAGCCGTTTGGCCGCGCGCGTGACCGATCCGTCCTCGAAGAGCGCGATGAAGTACTGGATTTGCTTGAGGTCCATTTCTCGTTCGGATTTGTATCAGTAAGACTAATAACATTCGACCGCGTTATCAGTCTGTGATCGCAGGCCGGGCTTACTGGCAATTTCATGAAATGCCCTGTGCTGTGCGCAGAGATGCCACCCGTGTATTGATATCGACATGAAAGACCCGTGTCATTGGGGCTAACGCTGATATCAACATTAATGATCCAAGACATCAAAAAACAATATTAGAACTTATATCGCGATATCGCTACGCTTCATTCATCCCTTGCCGCGGCGCTCCGGCTGCAAAAACGCAAGGGACTGATGGAGACGCAGATGAATATTCGCGACGCCGCGACGCACGGCACCCTTTCCACCTTTGCTCTTCCGTGGGCCTCGAATCGTTCAGAGACGTCAGCGCTCACGCTGCGCGACTGGCTCGCGCATCTCGCGAAGACCGGCCGCCTGGCGACCATCGAGCGACCGGTTGCGCTCGAGCACGAGCTCGCCGCGATCGCCAAACGGCTTGACGGTACGCAGGCCGCTTTCTTCACGCAGCCCGGCGGCAAGGGCGTGCCGGTCGTCTCCGGCTTCATGTCGAAGCGCGGCTGGATCGCAGAGGCGCTGGGCGTCGAGGAAGCGGGCCTGCTCGCGCGCTTTTCGGCGGCGGTCGCGCAGCCGGTCGCATCGCGGGTGGTCGATCGAGCGGACGCGCCCTGTCAGGAGATCGTGCATACGAACGGCATCGATCTGCACGCATTGCTGCCCATTCCCACCCACAGCGAACACGACAACGGCCCGTACATCACCGCCGGTCTCGTGATCGCGCGCAATCCGCGCACCGGTGTGCAGAACGTCTCGATCAACCGCATTCAGGTGCACGGCCCCGATCGCATGGCGATCCTGTTGCTGCCGCGTCATCTCTACGCATTCCAGCGCGACGCGGAAGCCGCGGGCGATGCGCTCGACGTCGCCATCGTGATTGGTGTCGATCCCCTGACGATGCTCGCGTCGCAAGCGATCACGCCGATCGATCACGACGAACTCGAAATCGCGGGCGCGCTGCACGGTGCGCCGCTGCCTGTCGCGCGATGCGTGACGAGCGGCGTGCACGTGCCGGCGTTCGCGGAGATCGTCATTGAAGGGCGCATTCTGCCGAACGTGCGCGAGCCGGAAGGTCCGTTCGGCGAATTTCCGAAGTACTACAGCGCGAAGGAAGCACGCGAAGTCATCGAAGTGACGGCCGTCACGCATCGGCGCGATCCCATCTTTCATACGATCGTGCCCGCCGAAATGGAGCATCTGCTGCTCGGCGCGATTCCGCGCGAAGCCACGTTGCTCGCGCATCTTCAGCGCAGCCATCCCGCCGTGAAGGACGTGCATCTGTCGGTGGGCGGCGTGTGCCGCTATCACCTGTGGGTGCAATTCGACAAGAAGCGCGAAGGCGAAGCGAAGAACGTCATCCTGTGCGCGTTCGGCGCGCATTACGACATCAAGCAGGTCGTCGTCGTCGATACCGATGTGAACGTGCACGATCCCGCCGAAATCGAATGGGCGATCGCGACGCGCTTCCAGGCTGATCGCGACCTCGTCGTGATAGCAGGCGCGCAAGGTTCGCCGCTCGATCCATCGACGACGGTGGGTCTGCCCGACGATGCGCCGTCGCATCTGCAAGGCGTCAGCGCGAAGATGGGTCTCGATGCGACGCGCCCCGTCGTGTATCCCGAGCATGTGTTCACGCGCGTGCGCATACCGGGGCAGGACACGGTCGACCTGCACGCACTCGTCGCCGCTGACAACAGCGCGTTCGACGCTTATGTGTCGCGCGATCATGGCTGAACGAAAGAAGCGCATCGTCGTCGGCATTTCGGGCGCAAGCGGCGCGGTGATCGGCGTGCGTTTGCTCGCCGCGTTGCGCCGGCTCGGCACGCACGAGACGCATCTCATCGTGTCGTCGTCGGGCGCGGTGACGGCCGCACAGGAACTCGGCTTCACGCGCGGCGATCTCGAAGCCGTTGCCGACGTCGTGCACAACGTACGCGATATCGGCGCGGCCGTGGCGAGCGGATCGTTTCTGACGGAAGGCATGGTGATTGCGCCATGTTCGATGAAAACGCTCGCGGGCGTCGCAAACGGCTTCGCGGACAACCTGCTTACGCGTGCCGCCGATGTGATGCTCAAGGAGCGCCGCCGCCTCGTGCTGGTCGCGCGCGAAACGCCGCTCAATCTCGCGCATTTGCGCAACATGACGCTCGCCACGGAAATGGGCGCGATCGTGATGCCGCCGGTGCCCGCGTTCTACGCGCATCCGCAGACTATCGACGATGTGGTCGATCACACGGTCGGGCGAATTCTCGATCTGTTCGGCATCGAGCACGACGAGATTGCCCGCCGCTGGAGCGGTCTCGCAGATGAATTCGGCGCCGGCGCCGCACGAGGAGTAACGTCATGAATCAGCGCGAAACCGCATTTGCCGACATGGACGCGCGCGTCGCCGGCAACCAGGCGCGCGAAGCGACCGCGCCGCAGCGTCATATCGGACGCTCGATGGAGCGCCTCGAAGACCCGGCGATCCTGACGGGCCGTGGCCGCTATGGCGATGACATCGCTGTCAAGCCGGGCACGCTGCACGCCGCGATTCTGCGTTCGCCGCACGCGCACGCAGACATCCTGTCGATCGATGCGCAAGCCGCGTCGAAACTCGCGGGCGTGCGCGCCGTGCTCACGCGCGACGATTTGCGTCCGTGGTCGAGACCGTTCGTCGTCGGCGTGAAATCGCCGATGGAACAGTGGGCGCTCGCGATGGACCGCGTGCGCTACGTCGGTGAGCCGGTCGCGGTCGTGATGGCCGAATCGCGTGCGCTCGCGGAAGACGCGCTCGATCTGATCAAGGTCGACTACGCGGTGCTCGATCCCGTGACGTCGATTGAACAAGCCGCGAAGGACGACGCGCCGGTGCTGCACGAACGCGTCGGCAGCAACGTCATCAGCGACCGGCATTTCCGCTACGGCGAGCCGGAAGCGGCCTTCGAGCGCGCGCCGCATCGCGTGAAGCTGGTCGCGCATTATCCGCGCAACACCTGCGCGCCGATCGAGTGCGGCGTGGTCATCGCCGAGTATCTTTCGGGCGACGAAGGCTACGACGTCACGTCGAATTTCATGGGGCCGTTCTCGCTGCACGCGGTCATGGCGATGGCCTTGAACGTGCCCGCCAATCGGCTGCGTCATAAGGCCCCGCGCGATTCCGGCGGCAGCTTCGGCGTGAAGCAGGCCGTGTTTCCGTATGTCGTGCTGATGTGCCTCGCGTCGCGCAAGGCGGGCGCGCCAGTGAAGTGGGTCGAGGATCGTCTCGAACACTTGAGCGCGGCGACATCGGCGACGGCCCGCCTCTCGACCGTCGAAGCCGCCGTCGAAGCCGATGGCCGCATCGTCGCGCTGTCCTACGATCAGTTGGAAGACGTTGGCGGCTACGTGCGCGCGCCCGAGCCCGCGACGTTCTACCGGATGCACGGCTGCCTGACGGGCGCGTACGCGATCCCGAATCTGCTCGTGCGCAATCGCGTCGTGCTGACGAACAAGACGCCGACGGGGCTCGTGCGCGGCTTCGGCGGGCCGCAGGTGTACTTCGCGCTGGAGCGGCTGATTCAGCGCATCGCGATCGAACTGAAGCTCGATGTGCTCGACGTGTATCGCCGCAACTTCGTTCCCGCCGATGCGTTCCCGTATCGCGCGGCGGCGGGCGCGCTGCTCGATTCGGGCAATTATCAGGAAGCGCTGCGCCGTTCACTCGACGAAGGCGGATACCGGGAACTCGTCGCGCGCCGCGACGCCGCACGCAACGAAGGGCGGCTGTACGGTATCGGCTTCGCGGCGATCGTCGAGCCGTCGGTATCGAACATGGGCTACATCACGACCGTGATGCCCGCCGACGCGCGCAGGAAAGCCGGGCCGAAGAACGGCGCGATCGCGAGCGCGACCGTCAGCGTCGATCTGCTCGGCGGCGTGGTCGTCACGATCGCATCGACGCCCGCGGGCCAGGGGCACATGACAGTGTGCGCGCAAGTCGTCGCCGATGTGCTCGGGCTCGATCCGAAGGACATCGTCGTCAACGTCGAATTCGATACGCACAAGGACGCCTGGTCCGTCGCGGCGGGCAATTATTCGAGTCGCTTCGCGGGCGCGGTGGCGGGCACGGTACATCTCGCCGCGACGCGCGTGCGCGACAAGCTCGCGCGCGTGCTCGCGAAGCAGTTCGACTGCGCGCCCGGCGACGTGCGCTTCGAAGGCGCGCGCATCTTTCCGCACGACGCCGAAGACCGTGCGCTGCCGTTCGCGCGCGCCGCGAGCAATGCGCCGCACTGGGCGCCCGCGCTCCTGCCAGAGGGCGAAGAGCCGGGCCTGCGCGAAACCGTGTTCTGGTCGCCGCCGCACATGGATGCACCCGACGAACAGGACCGCATCAATACATCGGCGGCATATGGCTTCGCGTTCGACATGTGCGGCGTCGAAGTGGATCGCGTGACGGGACGCGTGCGCGTCGACCGATATGTGACCGTGCACGACGCCGGCACCATCCTTAATCCCGCGCTCGCCGATGGCCAGATTCGCGGCGCGTTCGCGCAAGGCGTCGGCGCGGCGCTGATGGAAGAGTTCCGCTATGGCGCGGACGGCAGCTTCCAGTCCGGCACGCTCGCCGACTATCTGATGCCGACGACCTGCGAAGTGCCCGATCCGCTGATCGTGCACCTGGAGACGCCTTCGCCTTTCACGCCGCTTGGCGCGAAGGGTCTCGGCGAAGGCAACAACATGAGCACGCCGCCGTGCATCGCGAATGCGGTGGCGGACGCGCTCGGCGTCGAAGACATTCGCCTGCCGCTCACGCCGCCCCGAGTGATGGCGATGATCGGCATGGACGATCCCGAACCGTCGCGTCCGGAATACCGCGAAGCGGCCGCCACGAAGCCCGCGACGCCAGGCGGCGGTCGCGCGCTGACGGCGCAGGGCGCGGTCGACCTGCCCGCAACACCCGAAGCTGTATTCGCCGTGCTGCTCGATCCGAAGGCACTGGCGAACGTCATTCCCGGCTGTCACGCGCTCGAAGAGACGGCGCCGAACCAGTATCGCGCGGACGTGACCGTCGGCGTCGGCATGATCAAGGCGCGTTTCGAGGCGCGTATCGGCTTGTCGGAGATCGATGCGCCGCGCCGCTTGCGACTCGCTGGCGCGGGAAACTCGCCGCTCGGCAGCGCGCGCGGCAGCGGTCTCGTCGAACTGACGCCGCAAGGCAGCGGCACGCGGCTCACGTACGACTACGAAGCGCAGGTGTCAGGCAAGGTCGCAGCGGTCGGCGGCCGCATGCTCGAAGGCGCGGCGAAGGTCGTGCTGAAGCAGTTGTTCGAATCGCTCGGACGGCAGGCGGCGGGCAAGCCCGTGCAAGCGCATGGATCGTGGATCGCAAGACTCTTCGCACGTTTCAGGGGACACGCATGAAGCCCGCACCGTTCGATTACCTGCGCGCGATGAGCGCGCAAGACGCGCTCGACGCCCTCGCGGAATACGGCGAGGACGCGCGCGTGCTGGCGGGCGGCCAGTCGCTGATGGCCGTGCTCAACATGCGGCTCGCGCAGCCGAAGGTGCTCATCGATATCTCGCGCACCGCCGAACTCGAGGCCGTGCGCGTGGACAAGCAGGCGGGGCACCTCGTCGTGAGCGCCGCGGCGACGCAAGGCAGCGTCGAATGGCGCAGCACGCTCACCGACGAAGCGCCGCTGCTCGCGATGGCCTTCCCGCATATCTCGCACTTTCAGATTCGCAATCGCGGAACCGTGTGCGGATCGATCGCGCATGCGGACCCGAGCGCGGAGTTGCCGCTCGTGCTGTCGGCGCTTGGCGGCGACGTGATGCTGCGCTCGCGAAAGAGGCGCCGCACGCTCGCCGCGCAGGACTTCTTTCAGGGAATGCTGATGACCGCGCGCGAGCCCGACGAACTCGTCGAAGCGGTGCGTTTCCCGCTGCGCAAGGCAGGCGAGCGCTACGCGTTCGCGGAATTTTCCGCGCGACACGGCGATTTCGCGATCGCCGCATGCGCGGCCGTCGTCACCGACGAGTCGATCCGTATTGCAGTGGGCGGCGTCGCGGACCGACCGGTGACGGAGCAATGGCCGCGTCTGCAGGGCGATGACCTGCGCGGCGCACTGAACGATTTGAGCTGGAAACTGAACGCGCAAGACGACGCGCACATCAGCGCGACATATCGCCGGAATCTGGTCCGGCAACTCGGATTGCGTGTGATCGAGGAGGCAAAGTGAGCAAGATGTCGGACACCATCATGCGGCACGGCAAAGCGCAGCGTATCGCGCTGACGCTGAACGGCCGCGAACGAAGCGGGTATTGCGAGCCGCGCGAACTGCTGTCGGACTTCATCCGGCACGAACTTGGCGCGACGGGCACGCACGTCGGCTGCGAACATGGCGTGTGCGGCGCATGTACCGTGCAGGTCGATGGCGTCGCGGCGCGCTCGTGCCTGATGCTCGCGGTGCAGGCCGATGGGCGGCATATCGATACCGTCGAAGGCCTTGCGCCAGATCAGACGCTTGGCGACCTGCAGCAGGCGTTCCAGCGGCATCACGCGCTGCAATGCGGCTTCTGCACGGCGGGCATTCTGATGTCGTGCGCGGATTATCTGCGGCGCGTGCCGGATCCGTCCGAAGAGCAAGTGCGCGAGATGCTCTCGGGTCATATCTGCCGCTGTACCGGCTACACGCCGGTCGTAGCCGCCGTGCTCGACGTCGCGGCGCGCCGCCGGGCCGAGGCAAGCACGGAAGAGGTCGAACATGCTTGATCTCGGCCGCACGTTTCTGCAAAGCGTCGAGCGCAGTCCGAACGCGCTCGCGCTCGTCGATGGCGATGTGCAACTGACGTACGCGCAGTGGCATCGCTTGATCCTGAATGTCGCCGATGGCCTGCGCGAGTTCGGCCTGCAACGCGGCGACCGGCTGCTCGTCGTGCTGCAAAACCGCTGGGAAATGGCGACGCTGCATTGGGCCGGACAGTTTGCGGGCATCGTGATCGTGCCGCTCAACTGGCGCGCGAAGCCGGAGGAAGTCGACTACTGCGTGACCGACGCGGGGGTGAAGGCAATCGTCTACGAACCCGTCAGCGCCGATTCCGTCGCGCAGAGTCCCGCCGCGCAAAAAGTGCCGCGCGTCGGACTCGACGATGCGCCCGGCCGCACCGCCACCTTCGATGCGCTCGTCGTCGAACGAACGGGCAGCGGCGACGTGACCGACACGACGCACGCCACCGCCGACGACATCTCGCTGATCCTTTACACGTCCGGCACGACGGGCAAAGGCAAGGGCGTGCCGCGCCGGCATCGGCATGAACGCGCGGGGGCGCTCGCGCACGTCGCGCAGAACCTGTACAGGCGCGGCGAACGCACGCTCGGCGTGATGCCGCTCTATCACACGATGGGCGTGCGCTCGCTGCTCGCGATGGCCCTCGTCGATGGCCTTTTCGTCTGCGTGCGGCGCTGGAACGCGAAGCTCGCGCTCGAATGCATCTCCCGGTACGCGCTCACCTGCCTCTATCTCGTGCCGACGCTCTATCACGATCTGCTCGGCGACAGCGCGTTCGCGAGCACGGACACGTCGTCGGTCAGAAAGCTCGGCTTCGCGGGCGCACCGATGAACGATGGCCTGCTCAAGCGCCTCTCGGCCGCGTTCGAGCCGGAGCTCTTCGTCAATCACTACGGCTCGTCCGAGGTCTACACGTTCAGCATCGACCAGGACGCGACGAAGAAGCCCGGCAGCGCGGGCCGCGCGGGCATCAATACGCGGCTGCGCGTCGTGAAGCTCGATGCGCTCGCGCCCAATGAGATCGCCGAAGTCGGCGAAGAAGGGCAGATCATCGTGGACCTGCTCGGCGACGAAGCCTTCGAAGGCTACTGGAATCGCCCGGACGCGAATGCGAAGTGCCTGCGCGAGGGCTGGTACTTCACCGGAGACACGGGCTATCTCGACCGGGACGGCGATCTGTACGTGACGGGCCGCGTCGACGACATGATCATCAGCGGCGGAGAAAACATCTCGCCGGTGGATATCGAATCGGTTTTGTCGCTGCATCCCGCCGTCGATGAAGTCGCGGTCGCGGGCGTCAAGGACGAACGCTGGGGCCAGCGCGTGGTTGCATTCATCAAGCGCCGCGAGTACGTCGATTCCGACTCGCTCGATGCATGGTGCCGCCAGTCCGACCTCGTCAACTTCAAGCGCCCGCGCGATTACGTCTTCGTCGACGATATCCCGAAGTCGCCGGTCGGCAAGATTCTGCGCCGCAAGCTGCAAGCGGGCGAGTACACGCCCGATTCGAAAGCGCAGGCCGTGCAACCTGCAGAAACCACCAAGGAGTAACCCACAATGAGTGATCTCAACCATCGCGGCCAGACGCTGCTGCAAGACCTCGACGGCTTCTCGGTCGAAATCGATGCGCAGCGCGAGCGCGCCGACATCATCCTGCATCGGCCGCCGTTCAACGTCATTTCGATGCACGCACGCGACCAGTTGCGCGCCGTGTTCGAGGCCCTCGACGAGGACGACCGCGTGCGCGTGATCGTCGTGCGCGCGAAGGGCGAGCATTTTTCGAGCGGCGGCGACATCAAGGGCTTTCTGGAAGCCTCGCCGGAGCACGTATCAAAGCTCGCGTGGAACATCGCGGCTCCCGCGCGGTGCTCGAAGCCGGTGATCGCGGCGAATCGCGGCTTCTGCTTCGGCGTGGGCTTCGAGTTGTCGCTGGCGTGTGATTTTCGCATCGTCACCGATACGACCTTCTATGCGCTGCCGGAGCAAAAGCTCGGCCAGATTCCCGGTTCGGGCGGCTCGGCGCGTCTGCAGTCGATGGTCGGCATCGGCCGCACGAAGGACATCGTGATGCGCTCACGCCGCATTCCGGGCAAGCAGGCGTACGAGTGGGGCATCGCGGTCGATTGCGTCGCGGACGCGGAACTCGAATCGGCAACCGATGCGCTCGTCGACGAACTGCGCGCGTTCTCGCCGCTCGCGCAGCGCACCGCGAAGAAGCTGCTGAACGATACGGAAGACTCGCCGCTTTCGATCGCGATCGAACTCGAAGGGCATTGCTATAGCCGGCTGCGCGCGTCGGACGATTTCCGCGAAGGCGTCGAAGCATTTCATGGCAAGCGCAAGCCGGTGTTTCGCGGCAGCTGATATCTGACACGCCGCGCAGCGGACGAGACAAGAGGAGACAACGCGATGGATCGCTTCGACTACGTGATCGTAGGCGGCGGCTCGGCGGGATGCGTGCTTGCGCATCGGCTGTCGGCGGAGCCGTCGGTGCGCGTCGCACTGATCGAGGCGGGCACCGACACGCCGCCGGGCGCGGTGCCCGCGGCGATACTCGACAGCTATCCGATGCCCGTCTTCTGCGGCGACACGTATATCTGGCCCGATCTGAAAGCGAAAGCCACGCAGCACGCCGCGCCGCGCGTCTACGAGCAGGGTCGCGTGATGGGCGGCGGGTCGAGCATCAACGTGCAGTCGGCCAATCGCGGCCTGCCGCGCGACTACGACGAATGGGCCGCGAACGGAGCCGACGGCTGGTCGTGGCGCGACGTGCTGCCGTACTTTCGCAAGCTCGAACGCGACGTGAACTTTCCCGGCGGCGAATTGCACGGCGGCGACGGTCCTGTACCGATCCGCCGCATCATGCCGAAGGACTGGCCAGCGTTCTGTCATGCATTCGCAAAGGGTTTGCGCGCGAACGGCTTCGCGGAACTTCAGGACCAGAACGGCGAATTCGGCGACGGCTTCTTTCCGGGCGCGTTCTCGAACCTCGACGACAAGCGCGTGTCGACGGCTATCGCCTATCTCGACGAAGCCACACGCAAGCGCCCGAATCTCAACATCTATTCGAACCTGCGGGTCGAACGCATCGTGATGGGAGGCGCGACGGCGCGCGGTGTCATCGCGATTGCGGCGAACGGCGAGCGCGTGCGTTTCGATGCGGACGAAGTGGTGCTGAGCGCGGGCGCGTTGCAGTCGCCCGCGATGCTGATGCGCGCCGGGATCGGCGATGCGCGCCAACTCGTGACGATGGGTATCCCGTGTACGGTCGATTTGCCGGGCGTCGGACGCAATCTGCAGGATCATCCTTCGCTCACGTTCTGTCATTTTCTCGAGCCGCGCTTTAGGATGCCGCTCGCGCGACGCCGCGCGAGCATCATGGCCGCGCGCATGAGTTCGGGTGTAGCGGGCTGCGACGAGTCGGATCTGTATCTGTCGAGCGCGACGCGCGCCGCGTGGCATGCGCTCGGCAACCGGCTCGGCCTCTTCTTCCTGTGGTGCAACCGGCCGTATTCGCGTGGCCGCGTGCAACTGGCGTCGCCCGATGCGGCCGTTGCGCCGCGCGTCGATCTGAATCTGCTCGACGACGAACGCGATCTGCAACGGCTCGCCGCTGGCGTGCGGATGCTGGCGCGCGTTGTCGATGCATCGGGTCTGGGACGCGATGCGCGCGACTTCTTTCCGGCGGCTTTCTCGCCGCGCGTGAAGGCGCTGAGCAAGGTCGGAGATGGCAATGCTTTTGTGACTTCGATCCTCGGTGCGCTGCTCGACACACCGGCGCCGCTGCGCCGTCTGCTGATCGACCGCTTCTTCACGCGCGGCCTGAAGATAACTTCGCTGATCCACGATGAGCGCGCGCTCGCCGATTTCATCCGCGCGAACGTGTTCGGCGTGTGGCATGCGAGCGGCACCTGTCGCATGGGCGGCGCGCGGGACCGCGACGCCGTCACCGACGCGCAAGGCCGCGTGCGAGGCACGCGAGGGTTGCGGGTCGTGGATGCATCGCTGATGCCGCGACTGCCATCGGCGAATACGAACATACCGACCATCATGATCGCCGAGAAAATCGCCGACGCGATGGTTGCCCAGCGACGGGCGAGCGTGGCATCGCCGTTCGTCGCCGAGCACTGACGATTTTTCAACCTCGACAAGAGCGCGCATCCAACAAAGCGCGCCTGTGAAACACAAGGAGATGCAAATGTCTGTAGCAGCGCAAGACGGGGCCGCCGTGCTTCCGGTGAATCAGCGGCAGATCATGGGCGCAGTGGTGGCGTCGTGCATGGGCTGGGCGCTCGATCTGTTCGACCTGTTCGTGTTGTTGTACGTCGCGCCGGTTGTCGGGCGTCTGTTCTTCCCGTCCGAACACGCGATGCTTTCGCTCGCTGCGGTGTACGCATCTTTTGCGGTGACGCTTCTGATGCGGCCGCTCGGCTCCGCGCTCTTTGGCTCTTACGCGGACCGTCACGGCCGCAAGGGGGCGATGATCGTCGCGGTCGTCGGCGTCGGCATGTCGACGGCGGCCTTCGGCCTGCTGCCGACCGTTGCTCAAGCCGGCCTGCTCGCGCCGATTCTCTTTCTCTTGCTGCGGCTCATCCAGGGCGTGTTTGTCGGCGGCGTGGTTGCTTCGACGCATACCATTGGAACGGAATCCGTCGCGCCGAAGTATCGCGGCGCGGTATCGGGATTGATCGGCGGTGGCGGGGCGGGGCTCGGCGCGCTGCTTGCCTCCGTAACGTTCCTCGCGATGTCGGCGCTTTTCCCCGGCGATGCCTTCGACGTATGGGGCTGGCGCTGCATGTTCTTCACCGGCATCATCAGCTCGGTGCTGGGTCTCTTCGTGTTCAACAGCCTTGAAGAGTCGCCTCTGTGGAAGAAGCTCGCCGCCGAAAAGGCTGCGAGGGCCACCACGCAGGCCAAGAGCGCGCCCGTCGAAGTCGTGCGCTCGCCGCTAAAGACGCTGTTCTCGCGCGACTATCGCAAGATCCTTTTCGTCAACCTGCTCCTGACGATCGGCGGCGGCAGCGGCTACTACCTGACATCGGGCTACCTGCCGACGTTCCTGAAGGTAGTTAGCCACGCCCCCAACGGTGCCGCCGCAGCGATCCTGATGATCTGCAGCATCGCGGTCGTGATCGCATCGGTCGCGGCAGGGCACCTCAGTACGTTCATTGGCCGCAAGGGTGCGTTCGTGTGGATCGGGCTGATCCGGCTCGTCGCGTTGCCCGCGCTATTTTTGCTGCTGCCTACGGCGGACAGCATCGTGATGGTCGGCGTCTATGCAGTCCTTCTCAGCGCGCTCGGCAGCGCCGGCTATGCGCCGATCCTGATCTTCCTGAACGAACGCTTCCCGACCTCGATCCGCGCGACGGGCACGGGCCTCTCCTGGAATATCGGTTTCGCGATCGGCGGAGTGATGCCGACGGCTGTGTCGCTGGTGGCGAAGGACGCGAGCCAGCTGCCGATGACGCTGGCCATCTTCGTCGGCGCGATCAGCGTGATCTTTCTCGTGGGCGCCTTCGTCGTGCCCGAGACGCTCGGCAAGCTCGAAGGCGGTTCCGCGCGCAGTTCCTCCTGAGTCATTGGGCATAACGGCGGACGCCAACGGGCGTACGCCTTTCACAACAGCCGGAGACATCGATGAAATACGAAGAAGACGTTCGTGCGCGTTCCTACAAGTTCCGTGACGAGTATGTCAATGCCACGCCATGGTGGTATCGCGGCGAAATGCACCTCGGCTTCACATTGCTCTTCACCGGCGGCGTGATCGTGTATTGCCTGATGCAGCTTCATGCGCCGACGCTCGCCGAATGGCTGGCCGTCATTCCGCTCTTTCTGTTCGGCAACTGGGCGGAATGGGCGGCGCACCGCTACGTGCTGCATCGTCCGACAAAGTATTTCAGCATGATCTACAAGCGTCATTGCGCCGTCCATCACCGGTTCTTCACGCATGTGACGCTTGAATACAAGGGCCACCGTCACTGGCGCGCGCTGCTGTTTCCGCCTTTTGCGCCCGTTGCGTTCGTGCTGGCGGCCGTGCCGTTCGCGCTCGTGATCGGGGTCGTATTCTCCCGCAACGCAGGCTACATCGCGCTGCTCACGATGGCGGCGTACTTTCTGATGTACGAGGGCCTGCATACGCTCTCACACGTCACCGACAGCCCGTTCCTCGACCGCGTTCCGTTCGTCAACACAGTGCGGCGCCTGCACGCCACACACCATGATCCCGAAGTGATGGCGACGCAGAACTTCAACCTCACGTTCCCGATCTGCGACACGCTGTTCGGCACGCGCAGCGACGTTCCGAGTGGTGCGCGCGAACCGTTGGGACGCGGCCGCTAAGGCGCCTGTTTCCCCAAAACTCCCGTCGTCACGCGCTATATCTCGTCAGTGACAAACGTGATGAGCGCCTGTGCGGCGGGACCGATCGGCCGCTTTGGATGCCTGACCTGGTTGAGACGCCATCTCTGAACGGCATCGAGCAGTTGACAGGCCAGGCTGTCGATCACGTTTTCCGTCAGCGGATTCCACAGCGCCAGACCTCGCCGCTACACCGTTCAATACCTGAATACCTTAACTGAACAGCACTGCGGCTTCGGCCGCTGTTTTCACCGCTGTTTTCACCGCAGTTTTCAAGTTTGCGACAAACGCTCGCGCAGATAAGCGGCCGTGCGGCTTTCTGCCACTTTCGCGACTTCTGCAGGCGGGCCGCACGCAACCGCCCTTCCGCCGTCGTCGCCCGCGCCCGGTCCGATGTCGATCAGCCAGTCGCTGTGCGCCGCGACACGCATGTCATGCTCGACGACGATCACCGTGTTGCCCGCGTCGACGAGACCCTGCAACTGCGTCATCAGCCGGTCGACGTCGGCGGGGTGGAGGCCTGTCGTCGGCTCGTCGAGGATGTAGAGCGAGTCACCGCGCTGCGCGCGCTGCAGTTCGGTCGCGAGCTTGATGCGCTGCGCCTCGCCGCCCGATAACTCCGTCGCGGGCTGTCCGAGCCTTAAATAACCGAGGCCGATGTCCCGCAGCACTTGCAGCGCGCGCATGACTTGCGCTTCGTCGGCGAAGAAGTCGCAGGCGGCATCGACCGTCAATCCGAGCACCTGCGCGATGTTCTTGCCACGCCATTCGATTTCGAGCGTCGGCCCGTTGTAGCGCGTACCGTGGCAGGTGGAGCAGGGCGCATACACGCTCGGCAGGAATAGCAGTTCGACGCTGACGAACCCTTCGCCTTCGCACGTCGGGCAGCGGCCTTTCGCGACGTTGAACGAGAAGCGACCGGCGTCGTAGCGGCGTTTGCGGGCGGCCGGCGTCTCGGCGAAAAGCTTGCGCACGTGATCGAAGAGGCCTGTGTAGGTCGCGAGATTCGAGCGCGGCGTGCGGCCGATCGGCTTCTGGTCGACACGCACGAGCCGCCGGATCGCCTCCATTCCTTCGACGATGTCGCCGCTGGTGGGCTGTGTATCGGCGGCGAGGAGCGGGTCGAGTTCTTCGTCGGCGTCCGGCGTGATGGTGCGGCCGAGGCGTCCCGCGACGAGCTCCGGCAGCGCCTGACTGACGAGGCTCGATTTGCCCGAGCCCGATACGCCCGTCACGGTCGTGAAGCAGCCGAGCGGAAACGCCGCATCGAGTCCGTGCAGATTGTTGCGCGTGATTTTCGCGAGCCGCAACCAGCCTGAAGGCGTGCGGGGAGTGTGCGCGGCACGCTTGTGCGTGGCGAAGAGATGCTTGCGCGTCTGCGACGCTTCGACCTTCGCGAGTCCCGCCGGCGGCCCGCTGTACACCACGTGACCGCCTGCTTCGCCCGCGGCCGGGCCGACATCGACGAGCCAGTCCGCGCGTCGCATCACGCTCAGATCGTGCTCGACGACGAAAAGCGAATTGCCCGCCGCCTTCAGCCGCTCGAGCGCCGTGAAAAGCGCTTCGCCATCGGCAGGATGCAACCCTGCCGACGGCTCGTCGAGCACGTACACGACGCTGAACAGTTGCGAGGCAAGTTGCGTCGCGAGCCGCAAGCGCTGCAACTCGCCCGATGAAAGCGTAGGCGTCGAGCGATCCAGCGCGAGGTAGCCGAGCCCGAGGTCGATCAGCGTCGTGAGGCGTTCGAGCAATTCCTCCGCGATGCGTTGCGCTGCGACGCGCTTCTCGTCCGACATGTTGGGCGTGCGCCGCACGTTCGGCGCCGCCTTGTGCGCGGAGCCGCCCGCTGCGACGCGCTTCTCGGTCGCTTCGCGCATCGCCTGCCTGCCAAGGATTGCGCTGTCGCCGTCGATGCCGTGGGTGTGCGCGGGCAGCTCGCCGCGCGCGATCGGGCCGAGCAGGTCGGCGAGGCGCACGAGCGGCATCTGCGAGAACGCGGCGATGTCGAGTCCGGCGAACGTCACGGACAACGCCTCGCGTTTCAATCGCTTGCCGTGACATGCCGGGCACTCGCTGCCGATCATGTAGCGCGACACGCGTTTCTTCATCAGCGCGCTTTGCGTATTCGCGAACGTGTGCAACACATAGCGGCGCGCGCCGGTGAACGTGCCCTGATAGCTCGGCTCCATCTTGCGCTTGATCGCACGCCGCGTTTCCTCGGGCGTCAAGCCGGCGTAGACGGGCACCGTAGGTGTATCTTCGGTGAAAAGGATCCAGTCGCGGTCCTTTTTCGGCAACTCGCGCCACGGAGTATCTATGTCGTAGCCGAGCGTGACGAGGATGTCGCGCAGATTCTGCCCGTGCCACGCGGGCGGCCACGCGGCGATCGCGCGCTCGCGGATCGTGAGCGTGTCGTCGGGGACCATCGACTTTTCGGTGACTTCGTACACGCGTCCGAGCCCGTGGCACGTCGGGCAGGCGCCCTGCACCGTGTTCGGCGAGAAGTCCTCGGCGTAGAGCATCGGCTGCTTCGGCGGATAGCTGCCGGTGCGCGAGTACAGCATGCGCACGAGGCTGGAAAGCGTCGTGACGCTTCCCACCGACGAGCGCGCGCTCGGCGTGCCGCGCTGCTGCTGAAGCGCGACGGCGGGCGGCAGTCCTTCGATCGAATCGAATTCGGGCACGCCGACCTGGTCGATCAGGCGGCGCGCGTAAGGCGCGACCGACTCGAAGTAGCGCCGCTGCGCCTCGGCGTAGAGCGTGCCGAATGCGAGTGACGACTTGCCGGAGCCGGACACGCCCGTGAATACAACTAGCGCATCACGCGGAATGTCGACGTCGATATTCTTCAGGTTGTGTTCGCGCGCGCCGCGCACGCGCACGAAGCCATCGCGCGCGGTTTCGGGGAAGGGTTTCGGACGGGAGTTCATCCGCTGCGGAGCAGCAATCCGCAGGCCAGCTAGCCGGGCAGCTTCGCCGCGAGCACGTCGATGCGCGCGATTTCGGGCGGCCTGGCAAAGAGGTCCGCGGCTTTCGCCATCAGCGCCTCGGCGACCTTGCCCGCGAGATGCGCCTGGCGGCCAGCTTCGTCGGGAAAAGTATCGAAGATGCCGAACGTGGACGGACCGAGGCGCAGGCCGAACCACGCGATCGTTGCGGGCTCCGCTTCGACGAGCGGCAATCCGCCCATCAGAAAGGCTTCTACTTCCTGCTCCTTGCCCGGCTTCGCTTCCAGCCGGACGAATAACGCGGTCTTGACCATGACATGGCTCCTGTTGCACGCATTGAGGTGGCGGACAATGATACGTGCTCCGCACCGGGTGTATTGATCATAGTGACGCACCGATAAGAACGCGAGGACACGCTGACGGGCAGCCTCGCGCCTACCGCCCGATCCGTCTGGAAATAGCCAAAGCGGCACTTGATTCCGACCACGCACACCATCTCGCCGTTGTGGCGGAGTAACGGCAGCAGGGCCGTGGCCGGGTCAGCCGACACCAGATCGATCAGCGCATCGACCCCGCGGGCCTGAGTCAGGCGCATGAACCAGGCAAGCGCGTCGCCCTGGCCGCACATCTGCACCGCACCCCCTACGCCGCCGCCAGCGCCCGTAATCAGGACCGCCTGCCCTGGCTGCTGCAGCTTCAGTTTTCTGTGCTCCGGCTGCCAGGCCGTCAGCCCGAAGCAAGGGAGCTCGAAATCTCAAAACCCGGATAGCACGATCTTGCCGCGCGCCTTGCCGCTCTCGAGCAAGGCATGGGCGCGGCGCAGATTGGCCGCGTTGATGGTGCCGAAATGCTCCGCCAGCGTCGTGCGCAGTACGCCGGCGTCGACCAGTTCGGCGACCCGGACCAGAATATTGTGCTGCTCGATCATGTCTGGGGTCTGGTACATCGAGCGGGTGTACATCAATTCCCAGTGCAGCGAGATGCTCTTGGGCTTGAGGATCGGCACGTCGAGCGACACGGGGTCATCGATCAGCCCCAGCCTGCCCTGCGGCGCCAGCATCTCGGCGATCTCGACCAGGTGCCTGTCAGTGTGGGTGAGGCTCGCCACGTAATCGACCTCGTCAATGCCAAGGCCGCGCAATTGCGCCGGCATCGGCTTCGTGTGGTCGATCACATGGTGCGCGCCAAGCTCGCGCACCCACTCCCGTGTTTCCGGCCGCGATGCGGTGGCGATCACGGTCAGGCCGGTCAGCCGGCGCGCCAGCTGGGTCAGTATCGAGCCGACGCCGCCGGCGCCGCCAATGATCAGCAGCGTCCCGATCGGGTCTTTGCCATCGCGCACCTGCAAACGGTCGAACAGCAACTCCCAGGCCGTGATCGAGGTCAGCGGCAGCGCGGCCGCTTGCTCGAAGCTGAGGCTCTTCGGCATCGGACCGACGATGCGCTCGTCGACCAGGTGCAGCTCGCTGTTGGTGCCCGCCCGTAACAGCGAACCGGCGTACATGACGCGATCGCCGGGTTTGAACAGGGTGACTTTGTCGCCCACGGCGCGTACCACGCCGGACGCATCCCAACCCAGCACCTTTGGCACCACTGGGGGCGGCAGCACGCCGCCACGGATCTTGGTGTCGACCGGGTTCACCGAGACCGAATGCACTTGCACCGACAGGTCGTACCCGGTTGGCTCAGCCTCGGGCAATGTGGTGTCGGTCAGGGCATCCGGTGAACCGAGCGGGACCGACTCGTTATAGACCACAGCTTTCATACGTACTCCACAAAAATGAAAGTTTCAGTTGCAGCCGGCGGGTGTTGTTCAACACACCAATATCGTCAGGAAACCATAGGGCAATGACGCGCCTGTTGGTGGCGCCTTGCGCTCACTGACGCCCAGTCGGTGGCGCAGGTTGATCATCGTATAGGCGGGTATCCTGAATGCGTAGTGGACCGGCTCAGGCGCTGCATAGGCTATGTCTCTGATAAACATGGGTATCCTGCTCGATTTCATCGTCGACGGTCCAACCATGCGAGGCGGTGATGCGTTTCTTGAGTATGTCGTGATGACATGCCGCGTTCATCTGATGTCCGGGCAAGGCGACGTGCTGCCTGATCGGCCCAAGCATGCGAGAAACGCCTGCGTACGACGCGCATCGCGAAAGCCGAACATGTGTCGTTCGCGCCTGCGATTCGGCGGATGGCTGCTATCAGCAGGAAATTGCCAAGGTCTGTTAGACCCCGTGATCCAGCTTGCGCGCGAGCTGGGTCTCGCAGGGCCTCGACGGCGACTTTGCCGGGAGCTCGATAGACGACGCCGAGATTGCTTGCCACGACTTCTTGCTCCATTATCTCGGGCGCCCTCGCGAGTCGGTGACCCGTCCGGTTATCTCACCCGCCTCATGTGACGGATCGGGGCGCCCGAAGGAGAGGAGCAGTCGAGCGCCTCGTAACAACTTCCAGCTCTATGCGGCTTTCTTCACGCTGCCGTGCGGATCGATGACGAACTTCTTCGGCGAGCCATCGCTGAACGTCTTGTACGCCTCAGGCGCCTGCTCCAGCGTGATGATCTCAGTGTTCAGCATGGCGCCAAGATAGGGCATCCGATCCCACAGGATCGCCATCATCAGGTCGCGGTTGTAGTGCATGATCGGCGCCTGCCCCGCCGTTAGTTTCGGCGACTTGATCCAGGCCTTGCCGAAGCCAACGGGAAGTTGGCCCTTCTTCGTCAGATCGGTGCTCGCCTTCGGGTCGGCGTCGGTATAGATGCCGGGCACGCCCATCGCCCCACCGGCCCGCACCACTTCGAGAAGCGTGTTGATTACCGCCTCCGAGTGCTCACTGTTCGCCTCGGGGCCACAGCCGTGCGCCTCCAGCCCGACGCAATCCACGCCGCAATCCACCTCCCGCTTGCCGAGGATTGCTTCGATCTGGTCGGCCACCGGCGTGTCCTGGGTGAGATCGACCACCTCGCAGCCATTATTCTTCAGCAGGTCCAGCCGCGCCCGGTTGGTATCGGCCACGATGATGCAAGACGCGCCGATCAGGCGAGCGCCCGCCGCGGCGCACCGGCCCACCGGCCCGGCCCCGGCGATATAGACGGTCGAGCCGACCTTGGCCCCGGCCTCCATCAGACCATGGAAGCCTGTCGGCAGGATGTCCGATAACAGCGTGAGATCCCGGATCTTCTCCATCGCCTGGTCCTTGTCCGGGAAAGGCAGCAGGTTCCAATCGGCGTAAGGCACCATGAGGTAGTCGGATTGGCCACCCTGCCAGCCGCCCAGATTGAAGCCATAGGCACCGCAATCGACGGCGTCATTGACGTTCATGCATACATCGGTGTGCCGCTCCTTGCAATTGCGGCAGCGCCCGCAAGAGACGTTGAACGGGACCGAACATAGGTCGCCCTTCTTGATGAACTCGACGTCCGGTCCGACCTCGATGACTTCCCCGGTCATCTCATGTCCCATCACCATCCCCACAGGCGCGGCAAAGCGGCCGCGGTAGATATGCTGGTCGCTGCCGCAGATATTCGTCGTCACGATCTTGAGGATGGCGCCGTGATTGGCTTTCTTGCCTGTCGGGGTGACCAGCTTCGGATAGTCGAAAGTCTGCAGCTCCATCTTCATCGGACCCATGAACGTTACTACGCGATTGCCGCTCGCAGCCATGAAATTTCTCCTTGTTCGGTGTGTGAGGTCCGATCGATGTTGCCGTCGCGGCCTGGGTAAGGCACGCCACGCTCGAATGGAGCCTGCCGATCATCGCGATCCCGATCACGCATGCAGGCACGAGATGGCGCCGATCTCGTCGACGCGGTCATTGACCCAACGACGAAGACATTAAGACTAGGCTCTTGCCGGTTGCACTTCTTTCTCATTCCTGCAAAGACTTGTCGGATCTCTGCGCTCCCGCTGCGCGGCTTTCAGATGTGAAAGTACGGCAGCATTCCGCAAAAACTGCGCTGGCGAAGGGAGGAAATCTGCCCCGCGCGCCCTACCGTTGTCCTGCTGCAGACGGATGCGCGGCGCTGGGCGTGGCCCGCGTGCGCGCGTTAGTCCCTCAGCAGACCGAGGAGCAGCGATGAGAACCGACGACATCAAGCGGGAGTGATGTGACAGAGTTTCGCGTCGATCGTTTCGGAGCCGGTCTGATTACTCTAGCGACGCCAGGTCCGCCGGATGTCGAGAACTTCGTCCAGCGTCGTACATGCGGACTGCCATTGCTGACGACCTGAAGATCCATCTCACGGAAAACGGTCGCCGGCTGCTGGAGCGATTCGTGACGACGGGCAAGGCGTGGAAGATCCTCGTGCACGACCACTCAAGCAGCCCTCTATCCGCGGGCGGAGTGCAAAACGTGGGTTCAGTCCGAATCTCCAAGAGGTCGCTTTGGAGCGCGCGCCATGTGTTTGCGTGACTCTGGCTCGCGGTTTCGATCTTCTGTGGCAGCGCTGTCGCGCGGACGGTCGTGATGCTTGGGCGAGACGTTCAGGTATCGGAGGCTGAGGAAAGCATAACAAATCACTGCAGCGGTGAGACCGAGCAAGATGTAATCGGTTCTGGACAATAGCACGGCAAACCAGGTCAACACGAAGACGACCATGGTGTTGACAACCAGTTGGCGCCGCAACTCGGGCCGCTCCAGGAAGTAGCCGTACTGCTTTCCAATGAAAAAGCAAACCGCGCCGATGACCGACAGTACCCGGAAATCGGATATCACCATGTCGTCCAGAGTCGCGTGCCGGATCAGGCTCGCTAAAATCGACAGGCCGATGAAGACGAAAAAGTGCGAGTACAGGACCGAATGGCCGGTCGTGAGCTTCTGTTTGGTCAGCAGGTGAAAACTGTCAAAGTAAACCCACCAGATGCCCGATATCATCACGAAGCCGGTAGCGGCCGTCAGCAGCTTACCCACAGTCCAGCTGATGTTGGCCAGTCCCGTGGACAGGCTGCTAACGGACTCTCCCAGCATGATGATCGTGAGCAGGCCCACACGCTCGATCAGATGCTCGGTATGCACTGGGATGACCTGGAGACGACGCGGCAAAAAAAAGATGAACACAACCAGATCAAACAGTATTCCAAGGTAAAACACGACATATCGCTGTGGCGCCGGGAACAGGATCGAAGCGAGGCTGATAGTGGTACCCGCGAAGATTACCCAGCCAACTGCCGTTGTGAGTGCCTCGCACCCCTTATGCCGGTACCTGGACACGAAATACATTATGGCGACGATGTATTTCGAACCGGCGTAGCAGACGATGATGGCCTCAAAGCTAGTCAGGAATCGTCGGTCGATCAGGCCTGAGATGATGATCAGCTGGAACATGATGAGCAGGGTTGCCAGCCGATGCTTCCGGTCATCGGCATCGAAGCGGTTGGCATACATCGTGTGGCTTGCCCAAATCCACCACAAAGGTATGAAAACCAGGACGAATTTCCAGAACTGGAGCGGGTCGAGATGACCCTCGTGCGTGTGGCTCAAGATATGCGTAACATCACCGATCGTCACCGCAAAAATCAGATCGAAGAACGCCTCGAGCCAGGTGGTACGGCGATTGACCTCGAAATACTTTATGTTATGCATACCGCCTCTTTGTGGTGCTTGCGCCGGTGTCACGTCCGCTGGCGTTATCTAGTACTGCTTACATAATAGTAGGCTCGCAGTTCCCGGCAGAATTTCGCTGAACTTGCGTCTAGCCTTTCCTGACTATATGCACAATTTCAATGCGTGACAGGGCGTGGCAGCTGAGGCATTGCAACTGTTGGAGAACGGTGTGGTTAAGCATTGAATGATAGTGTTCAGTTTCCGTCGATGTAAGCCAGGTTTGTTTTAGGCATGCGTCCCGTACACTCCGAATGTCGCTCTGGCCGGATGCACCAGCTTCATGAACGGGATGTAGCGCTGCCGTTGAAAATTTCAACGACGGCTATCAGGCGGCTTCTATGACTGGGTACAGTCGGCCACGCGGGGCCATTCGACATCGCCGTCACGCGGACCTCCGCGCGACTGCTCTGCACAAAGTTCCGGACTTTCATGGTCCGCACGGTACCGGCGATTCATCCGTAAACGGTATTCGCGCGGCGTCAGGCGAGACATGGCTGGTGCGGCCCCAATCAACTAAACTGAGCAGTACATTTCGCGCATATCTTCGCGCGGGCCGCGAACAGCCTGTTGACCTCTGGCTTCAAGACGCGCGCGATCGTCCCACATAGATGCGATTGGGCCCCAGGATCCCCGCAAAGAGGTGTCTCGATGAGCCGCATCGTGCAGATGCTCGTTGCCTTCTTCTTGGGCTGCATACTGGTGGGCTGTACTGCAACCCGGCCATTGGGTCCGATACCCGCCTATCAGAACCGCGCGGTGACACGCACGGAGGGCGGCATCGAGATTTCGACCGCCGTGCTTTCGCCAGAGGAAAGTGCGGCGATTTACGGCGTGCCGCTTGCCGACAGGAATATCCAGCCCGTCTGGATCGAGGTCCGGAACCGCGAAGACCGTAGCTACTTTCTCCTGTCGCCGGGCATGGATCCGAATTTCTTTCCAGCGTCGGAGGCGGCCGAGGCGTTTTCCGGCACTGCTTCAAACAACCAGCGGTCCGACCTTGACCGCCGCTTCCGTGGTCTCGCCTTTCGTAACCCTGTCCGTCCCGGAGAGCCCGTCTCGGGGTTTGTGCTGACCAACCTCAATGAAGGTGCGAAGCTGGTGCAGGTGGACCTCGTCGCGAGAGGACGCGCCCGGACGTTTTCGATTTTCGTGGCCGTGCCGGGATTCGAGGGCGACTACACGCGCAGCCAGGTATTCAAACGCATCACCGATCCGCAAGAGCCCACCGTGAACTACACGGATGACGCGAATTTCCGCGCGGCGCTTGAAGCCCTGCCATGCTGCGCGACAAACGAGGACGGCTCGGAGAATGGTGACCCGCTCAACCTGGTGATCGTCGGCAGCCGCGACGACGCGCTTCCCGCACTCGTCCGGCGGGGCTGGAGCCTCACGGAGCAGAAATCGTCCGGCGCGATCAGGCGGATGATCAGCGCTGCACTGTCCGGCGAAGCGTACGTCAACGCGCCCGTGAGCGACCTTTATCTCTTCGGGCGCGCACAGGACCTCGCATTGCAAAAGGCGCGGGGCGACATCCACCAGCGCAACCATATGCGCCTGTGGCTCAGCGACATGCGTTACCACGACAGACTCGTCTGGGTTGGACAGATCAGCCGCGATATCGGTACCCGTCTGACCTGGCACTCTCCAACGTTCACCACACACAAGATCGACCCGGACGTGGACGAGGCACGCACTGCGCTGACCGAAGACATGGCGTATTCGCAGAATCTGATGAAGCTCGGCCACGTGACGGGAGTGGGCCCCGCACAGGACAGCGCGCCGCGCACGAACCTGACAACGGATCCGTACTACACCGATGGCTATCGCGTGGTGCTGGTATTCGACCGCACGCCGAGGTCGCTACCGGAGATCGAAGTCTTCCCGTGGATCTTGCCGTACAGAATCATGCACGTGGCGCCCGGAGCGAAGCCGTGAGCACTTCGCAGACTGTGCATCGTGCACGCCGCCATGCGGGACGTGCGCTTGGCCTTGCGCTTGCGCTGGCCGGGTGTGCGACGTGGCACCCTCCGCCCGTGGCCGACGATGGGCCGCTGCGTCAACGTGAGGTCAGTGCCACCAGCCGCAGCGTGCGCGTGAGTGCGACTGTGCTCAGCAGTGAAGACAGCGAGCGGATGTATGGCGCCGACGTCAACAGGACGGGAGTCCAGCCGCTATGGATCGAGGTGGAGAACGGGACATCGCAGGCTCTGTGGCTGTTGCGCTCGGGTACTGACCCGGACTACTTTTCGCCTCACGAAGTAGCGTGGTCCATGCATACGCTGTTCGGCGGTGCAACGAATACGCGCATGGACCAGTATTTCCGCGATCTCGGCTTCAGCAACCCGATCCCGCCAGGCGCGACACGGTCGGGCATCCTGTTCACCAACCACGATCAGGGCATCAAGCTCGTCAATGTCGATCTGTTGGGAAACCAGACGCTGATTCCTTTCTCGTTGTTTCTGCGCGTGCCCGGCGGCACGGTCGATCCGCAGCTCGCGCAGATCCCTTTTCCGTTCCCCGAATCCGCGATCGCGGACTACAAGGACCTTGCGTCGCTGCGGGCCGCGCTCGAACGGTTGCCATGCTGTGCCACTGACGCGAGCGGGACGATTCAGGCCGATCCGCTGAACGCCGTTGGCATCGGCCAGCTCACTGACATCGGGGCCGCGCTGGTCCGGCGCGACTATCGGCGTGACGCGCGCGAGTCCGACCTCGCGCAGCGGGTCTTCGGGCGGGAACCGGACTTCGTCATGCGCAAGCAGGCGCAGGCGGGCGCGCCTGCGACATGGATACGGGGATGGCTCGCCCCAATCCGCTTTCAAGGGCAACTGGTTTACGTCGCGCAGGTCGGTCGCCCTGTCGGGGGGCGCTTTGCTCCGCGCGGTGAAACACATCCCACTCTGCAGGGGAACGTCGATGAGGCACGCAACTTCCTCACTCAGGACCTGATGTATTCGGGTGGTCTTGACAAGCTTGGATATGTGAATGGTGTTGGCGTGGCATCGCCCACTCGTCCCCGCACGACGCTCGATGGCGCGACCTACCAGACGGACGGCTTGCGTGCGGTCGTGTTCTTCGCGACCCGGCCGCGCAGTCTGTCGGATGTGGAGCTTCTCGACTGGGTGCCTTATCTGGACGAGCCCGATACCCGCCAACCTGGAGCAACCGGCGATGCACGCCAGTGACATGAACCGCGGGCCGTCGCTCGTGTTATCACGATGGCGGGTTGCCGCCATCGATGCGTGGCGTCTGATGTGCGCCGTGCTGGCGACGATGACGTTGAGCCTTCTGTTCGGCGCGTGTGCGACGAGGCCGCTTATCCCGTACTCGGCCGATACGCCGCCGATGGTTCTCGTGCCGGCATCCGAGGCCGGGGTCGCGGACAAGCGAGGGCGCTTCCGGGAAATCTATTGCGCGGTGCTTGCGGCGCGCGGTCCGGCGCTACCGGATTACCGGCCCTGCGAGGACGCACTGACCCGAGTGGGCACCGAGCCCGCGGGCACCGGCGAGCCCGTCGAACTGGGTCAATCGAGACAGCACCTGATCGCCGCAGTCGTGTCGGGAATCGGCTACGACTGCTTCAAACCGTGGCTGGATCCGCCCAATACTGTCGTGACGCACCTGCGCCACTTCGGCTTTGACGCAACGCTGATCGACGTCGATGCGCTGTCGAGTTCCACCAATAACGCGCGGCAGATTCGCGACGCGATCATGGCCATGCCGGCGCCCGAGGGTGCGCCGCGCATCGTGCTGATCGGTTATTCAAAGGGGGCGCCCGACATCCTCGAAGCGCTGGTCGCCTATCCGGAAATCCGAAACCGCGTGGCGGCGGTGGTGAGTGCAGCCGGCGCAATTGGCGGATCGCCGCTTGCCAATGACGCCGAGCAGTACCAGGCCGATCTGCTGCGATACTTTCCGGGCGCGACCTGCACATCGGGCGATGGTGGCGCCGTGCAGAGCCTGAGACCGGCGACCCGCAAGGCATGGCTGGCGCAGCACCCGCTTCCGGCCGAGCTGCATTACTACTCGATCGTGACATTCCCGCAACCCGAACGCATCTCGTCAATCCTGAAGTCGAGCTACGACAAGCTGTCGCGCGTCGACTCGCGAAACGACAGTCAGGTCATCTTCTACGATCAGGTTGTGCCTGGCAGTACGCTGCTGGCCTACGTCAACGCGGATCACTGGGCGCTGGCGGTGCCGGTTGCCCGGACGCATCCGACGATCGGGGCGCTCTTCGTGACAGCGAATGCCTACCCACGCGAGGCCTTGGCGGAGGCCATCTTGCGCTTCGTGGAGGAAGATCTGGCAGAGCCCGTGCGGTGAACGGTTGCTCTGCCTCGAGACACCGCCACCATGAAAAGTCCTTTCACCTTGGAAGCGGTCCTCGCGGTCAAGCAAAGAACGTCAGTTCAGGATCGGCCCCGGAAGTTGGGGGCGGCTCGGCGACGGGCGACCATCTGCGAGCGTCGAGTGCCGCGAACGGCCAAAAAGGAGTCATCCGCAAACCTTCGGTGAACGGCTCTCGACGAGTGACAGACAGTCACTCGTCGAAGTCTTATGTGCCGCCAAGGTCTGAGCCGCGTCCTGACCAAAACTCCGGCGCCGTCCAGTGCGCAGCAGACAAAAGGGAACCTGCCGTAGCTCCAGGCAATGCTCTTTTCTGCTCGTGAACAATCATCGGTCCGCGCCCCTGCCGGAGAAGCATTGATCGTCTGAACGTTTCATGGGCGCTGTGTTCTGCGCAGAGCAGTGACTCAGCCTTTCACATATCGACACGCGGCATACGCATGACTGGGATGCTGCAGCGTCATCCAGCGCGTGTCACGTCGACGCTTTCGCTGAACTCGTCCAACAAGAAATTGATGAAGGCGCGGGCCGCCGTCCGGGTCGCGCGGCCGAGGGGGAAATAGGCATGCACCTTGGTGCCGACCATCGACCAGTCGGTGAGGATCGGCACGAGCGATCCTTCCTCCAGTTCCCTGCGGCAGGCCCAGTATCCAATCGAAGTAATACCCAAGCCAGCCTTAACGGCTGCAACCGCGCCCTCGTTGTCGCTGAACGATATGTTGGGTTCTATCGGCACATTGGTGGTTATACCCTTGTGCGTGAACGTCCAGGCGGTACTGACGCTGGCCGCAGGTCCATAGACGATCCGGTGACCGACGAGCGCGTCCGGCGAAATGGGCGTGCCGCATCGCGCGAGATATGCAGGGGAGGCGACGATCAGTCGCGCGTAGCTGGTGAGCAGACGCGCCGTCGCGTTCGAGTCCGGGAGGGTTCCGATACGGATGGCGACATCGACTGCGTCCCGGACAAGGTCCTGGCGACGGTCGTCAAGCACGACCTCGATCCGTAGCAGCGGGTGACGCTCAGCAAAAGGGGGAAGTCGGGGAATGATCTCCCGCACGCCGGCACTCGTCGGCATTCCTACGCGAAGCGTTCCACGAAGCTCATCCTGCCGGACGCTTTGTCCGGCATCGTCAAGCTGATCGAGCACGGCCTCGACGCGAATGAGATAGTCGGCCCCTGCCTCGGTCGGAATAACGGCGCGTGTGGTCCGGGCCAATAAAAGCGTGCCCAACTCGGCTTCGATATCAGCGACAGCTTCTGATTTACGTTAAACTTTCGTTTCCTAACTATGTACGCTGATTGTGCCTGTGTTTGCAGTGTCTTTCCCTTCTTCGATCCTGCACGAAATCTTGCTTTCTCCTCGTTCTTTGCTCCGATAATTGTCTTTGACCGGTAATTGACCTGACGTCAATCCTCGCAACTGCGGCACTCCTTCGTGTCGCGTGCTACACGTGCAGAACGCGCGGCGCTGTGTAAGCCTGGGCCGGAAAAATTTTATTCGCCGACCCAGACAGCGGCGGCGAATGGGCAGCCGCGTGTACGCATTGACTGGCGCTCGCACACGTACTGCTTATCACGCCCGCGCCGGAGTTCAACCATTTGCATTCCGCCGCCGAACCTCGCACGGTGCGACTCGCTGCCGTCAATCGGCAATTTAAGACCACAATGTTGCGCTATCACCTCGTCGCGGATTTCCTGCAGACCACCACGCACGCGCGCAGTATTTTGGCTCACGTGTTCAGGCGGCGCGAATGGCGTGCACGTTGGACTGCGCGGCAGTCGCATCGGTGCTCACGCCGGTGAGATGCGGATCGAAGTAGCTCGCGGCGCTCATGCCGGGAATGTACTGGTCGGAGATGTAAGCGCGGCAGCGCTCCATGAACACTTGCGCGAGGCGCGGCTGTTTGGCCGGCGCATAAGTGGCAAGCCCCAGCAGCATCGGTCTGTGTTCGCCCGCGAGGCGCAGGCGCGCAAAGCGCTTGCCGTCGAGTGACTGATTCGACTTCGGGCGTACGTTGAAGAGCGCATAGCCGATGCCGTTGCAGACCAGCGAGCGCACGACGTCTTCCGAGCGCGAGCGCGCGACGATATTCGGCTCCACGCCCGCCTGCGCGAACAACGAGAGAAAGTAGTCGCGGCTCATCGGCAAGTCGAGCAATACCATTGGCAGCGGCGCGAGTTCGCCGAGCGTCACCGCGTTTTGCTGCGCGAGCGGATGCACTTCGTTGACGATCACGTGCGGCGGCAACTGGCACAGCACCTCGAATTGCACTTCGTTGCTCAATTCCAGGTCGTAGGTAATGGCGACATCAATCTCGCCGTTACGGAGCTTTTCCATCAGATCGCGCTGATCGCCTTCCACGAGTTGCAGATCGATCTTGCTGAACGCGCGCTTGAAACCGAAGATGACCTCGGGCGCGATCATTGGCGTGAGCGACTGGAAGCAGCCCACGCGCAGCACGCCTTGCATCGCCTCGCTGGAATCGGAAGCGATCTCATAGAGCCTGGACGCGCGGTCCAGCAATTGCTCGCATTCCTGCGTAACCTGAGCGCCTATGGGCGTGAGCGTCATGCCCTTCGACGGATGGCGGATGAACAGTTGAATGCCGAGTTCCGTTTCCATATGCGCGATGGCCGCGGAAATGGACGGCGCGGAGATATGAATCTGATTGGAGGCGATGGCGATGCTGCCGTATTGGGCGGCCGCCAGGAAATACTCCATTTGGCGAAGGGAAATCCGATTTAGCATGAGCAGGACCAGGGACATACGTGAGGGAACGCCACCGGAACCAAGTCCAGCACAGGCAAGCCGATCTTCGCATAAAGCAAGAATCGGCGTTATCTCGTCAAAAATCGCCGGGTACGCCGAAGCTCGGCGCAGCGCGCGGGTCGCGGGCACGCGTGATGTAGTCGCTCACCTGGGGCGCGTACACCTGCCATGCGGCGTGCAGCATTTCCACCGGGGCTTCCTCTACCCAGTCCATGCGCAGATCCACCATCGGCCAATCCAGTTCGCCGTACACCAGCAAACCGGCCGAGTGAACTGGCCCTTCTTCACCACCTGCCGCTTCGCCCGCGAGTAGCGCCAGCATCAAACGCTCGGCGAGCGGCCCCGTGCTGTGCTCGAACGCGGCGAGCATGGCGGCGGGTACGTCGCGCGAGGCGAGCATGTTGCCCGCGCACGCGGCGTGTTCGCCGGTGACGCTCGCGAGCGTGCCGAGCGCGTTGGCGCCGGTAAAGACAGTCGGTGTGCCATGCGCGTCGATTGCCATCAATTGACGGTAGTCGACGAACGGCTGTCGGCGCAGTCGTTCGAGCGCCTCGGCGGGCGTGTGTCCGGCCGCCATCAGGTCGAGCGCCTGCGGGCCGAGCGACGGGTCGGTGATGTTCTGGCTGGCCGCCGCGCCCACGCCCGCGCGGCCGCGAATGCAGCGAGCCGCCACTGCGGGCGACGACGAGGCCACCGCCGCGCCGAACTGGCCGGTTTGCGGGCAGCGCGCAATGATCGAGAAGGTCATGAGGATTGCCTCAAGGTCGTGTGTCAGTCGGAGGTCTATGGCGGATCAATCGGGGATCACAGCGGTGGCGTCGACTTCCACGAGCCATTCGGGACGCGCGAGCGCTGAGACCACGATGCCCGTGGAAACGGGGAAAACGCCCTTGAGCCATTTGCCGACTACGCGATACACCTCCTCGCGGTAGCGCGGGTCGGTGATGTAGACGGTGATCTTGCAGATGTCGGCGAGTTCGCCGCCCGCTTCGCCGAGCAGCATGGCGATGTTCGACATGGCCTGTTCGGCCTGCCCCGCCGCGTCGCCAATGCACACGCTCTCTGAGGTGTCAAGGTTCTGCCCGATCTGGCCGCGCAGGAACACGAACTGGCCGCGTGCGACCACGGCCTGGCACAAATCGTTGTCGAGCTTCTGTTCGGGGTAGGTGGCTTGGGTGTTGAAGGTGCGGATACGTTTGTGTTTCATGGCACGAATGGGTTGGGTTGACTGGGATCGACCGATAGCGTCGCCGCATCGTGGCGAAACGGAGCGCGCGCTTGCGATGGATCAGATAGTCACCGAGACCCGCGACGCTGCCTATTTGGTTTTTCCAGGGCGGTGTCTCAGCTTTTCCGAAAGTGTGCAGGCGGCACGAGCGTTCGCAACCGTTCACGTTAGAGAAAAATCGGACGTCAGGAATTGCGAGTCATGCCTGCAGAAAAGGCAACTTGGTGATCAAGATCAACTCTTTCACTATTCACGTGTACCTGAACACACCGCGAACCGGGCGTCTGGCCAGCACACGACGCGATTCATCCATCAACCTACGGGATTTAGAGTGATCAAGACACTATTCACAGCCAGCATTGCGTTCGGCGCACTGATCGCGGGCACCGCGAACGCCGAAGACGCGCTCGTCGTTAGCACCTGGGGCGGCAACTTCCGCGACATGATCGACCAGACGGTCGGCCAGGAGTTCACCAAGGAAACCGGCGTGCCGGTGAAGTACGTGACGGGCGGCACTATCGACCGTCTGAACAAGGCCAAGCTCGCCAAGACGCCAGAAAGCGACGTGACAGTCACGACTTCGCAGGTCGGCTGGCTCTACGCCAATAGCAATCTGTTCGAGAAGCTCGACACGAGCAAGCTGCCGAACTACGCGCACCTCATGGATCAGGCGAAGATCAGCCCGTATCACATCGGCACGTGGGCGTATGTCTACACCATCGGGTATCGCACCGATATGGTTCCACCGGGCATGAAGTTCGACAGCTGGAACGACCTGTGGAATCCGGCGCTCAAGGGCAAGCTTTCGGCGCCGGACTGGGATCCGAGCCACATCATCACGGTCGCGGCCGTGCTTTCGGGCGGCGACGCGAAGAACTGGCAGAAGGGCGAGGACAAGCTCAAGGCGCTCAAACCGAACTTCAAAGCGTTCTACACCGACGACGCCAACGGCGAGCAGCTAATTCAAACGGGTGAAACGCCGGTCGAAGTGCTGCTTTCGATGAACGCTTACTACCAGATCGGTCAGGGTGTACCACTCAAGGTGGTGATTCCGAAAGAAGGTGCGGTGCTCGGCATCGACACCATGGGCATCATGAAAGGCTCGAAGAAGGCAGCGCTGGCCTACAAGTTTATGAATATCGCGCTGTCACCAGCGGTGCAGGCCAAGATCGTCGCGATGGAAAAAGCGAGTCCGGTGGTCGACAACGCCACCGTGGCCCCGGCCGATGCCGCGCTGCCTGGCGTGTTCACGACGCGCTCGCAGTGGGACAAGCAGACCATTGTGATCGACTCGAAGTTGCGCGCGGAACTCACGCCCGAATGGCGCAAGTGGTTCACCGAAAACATCATGAACTAAGCGTGGTTTCGCGATATCGCGTTACACCAGCCCCGAACGCACTCGTGGCTTTCGGGGCGTCGCGCGAGCAGCCTTTCCGTATCAGCGAAGCAGGAACAGCAAACACTAGCGATTGACACCATGAATATGTATAGCAGGCTGAAGGGATGGCTGATCTCGCCCGCGGTGATCGTGGCGATCGGCACATGTTCGGCCTTGATGACCGTATTGCAGTTTAGCCTGCGCACTTATGTTCCGGGCTCGCTCGACGTGGGCGGCTTCACACTGGACAATTTCTCCGGGCTCATGAAGTCCATCTATTTGAGCGCTCTGGGCAATACGCTCTGCCTGAGCGTAGAAACGATGGTGTTTTCGCTGCTGCTCGCGTATCCGCTCGCGTATGCGCTCGTGCGTGTGCGCAATCGCGCGCTCAAGTCGGTGATTCTCATCATGTCGCTCACGCCGCTATTTCTCGGCGAGATCGTGCGCACCTACTCGTGGACGGTAGTGCTCGGCAGCAACGGCTTCGTCAACACGGTGCTGCGCAAGCTCGGGCTGATCGAATGGCCTATCGACCTGATGTTCACGCATTTTGGCGTGGTGCTCGCGCTCGTGCACGTGACGATTCCCGTGACCGTGCTCATGCTCGGCGCCGCCATTTCGCACATCAACCGCGACTACGAGCGCGCGGCGCAGAGTCTGGGCGCGAATCCCGTGAAGATTTTCGTGACCGTGACGCTGCCGCTTTCCATGCCCGGCATTCTCGCGAGTTCGACCACGGCCTTCGCCTGGACATTCAGCGCGTTCGCCACGCCGCAGATGATCGGCGGGGGCCGCGTGCCGACACTTTCCACCTTGGTGTATCAGCTTGGCTTGTCTTCATTGAATTTTCCGCTGGCGGCGAGCCTCAGCGTTATCGGCCTCGCGCTCACCGCGGTTTCGTTGCTGGTATTCGGCAAACTCACCGTGCGCCTCAAACGGATTGGAGGACATTGAGATGAAAATCAGACACGGCTTGCCCTGGCCGTTGCGCGTTGCCGGCCCGCTGTTGATTGCGGCGATTCTCGCGTTCATGTTGTTGCCGGTCATCGTGGTGACGCTGGCTGCGTTCAACGACAAGGCGATACTTGCGTTTCCGCCCAAGCATTGGTCGCTGCAATGGTTCGCACGCGTGCTTACGTACTCCGACTTTCAGTCGGGCTTTCATTCGAGTCTGGTCGTCACGTTCTGGGCTTCCCTGATCGCACTGGTGATTGGCACGGGCATAGCCATTACGGTCAAGCGGCTCGACTTCAAGGGCAAGGACGCGCTGCAAGCCATCTTGATGATGCCGATGGTCGTGCCGCAATTCACCATCGGTTTGGGGCTGCTGATTCTGGTCGCTCAAGTCGGGCTCGATCGCGGCTATGCGATCCTCATTCTGTGCCACGTGATTCTGGTGCTGCCATTCGTGTTGCGCAGCGTTTATGTGTCGATGGAAAACCTCGACGAGCGGCTCGAACACGCGGCGGCCAGCCTTGGCGCGCCCCCCATGAAAGTACTGTTCACGGTGGTGGTGCCGCTGCTCGGGCCGGGCTTGTTCGGCGGCTGGCTGTTCGCGGCGATTCTGTCGTTCAACGAATTCACGGCCTCGCTGTTTATCACGACAGAAAGCACGCAAACGCTGCCCGTGACCATGTACAACTACGTGCGCGAGTTCGCCGATCCCACGCTGGCGGCGCTTTCCGTGGTGTATATCGTCGTGACGGCCAGTTTGCTCGCGTTCGCCAATTACTTCCTCGGTCTTGGCAAGATCCTGAATATCGAGGAAAGCCCTTGAGCGGCCACGCGCGAGAAGGACACGCATGATTTTCTCGGATGTGGCGAACTATCATCTCGCGGCGCGACGCTTTCTGCCGAAGTTCGCCTTCGGGTATCACGAGGGCGGTGCCGCAAGCGAACTCACGCTGCACCGCAATCGCGCCGCACTCAAGGCGCTGGCGTCGAGCCGCACGTGCTGCGCGACGTGCCCACGCTCGACACGTGCACGACGCTCGCGGGCCGCGCAGCGGCATGGCTCGCCGTGGTCGGACCCCGCGGCATCAGCGGCATATTTCGCCGCGACGCGGAAGAAGCGTGCGCGCCGCGCGCGTAGGGGTGCATCAGCGTGGAGAATTGCGCCGCGCCGGCGCGCGCCATCTGATTCTGCGCGATACGGCGGTCCTGCCTCGCGCTCGATACCAAAGCGTGAGCGATGCGCGCCGCGGGTTCGAACACGATGTTGGTTGCACCGTGCTCCCGGATCACGCGGGACGGCAACCCGACGGTGTGCGTAGCCTGCTGGATCTGCTCGCGCAAACCGTGAGCGAAGCGCCGCGCAGGGCGGAAGTATTCGTCGATGGGAGCATTCGGCGCTGCAGCGATATCGCGAAGGCCGTGGCGTTGGGCGCGCATGGCGCGCTGCTCGGCCGCGCACCCCTCTATGGACTCGCGGCGGCGGGGCGTTCTGGCGCCACCGACGTGCTCGCTATGCTGCACAAGGAATGCAGACTTGCATGCGTAGCTTGGGGGGCGCGGAACCCACTGATCTCACGCCCGCCTTGCTGGCCGTGCATGGCATGGCGGTGCAGGAAGCAGCCACGACGATCTAACCTTGCTCAATAACCGCGCCGCACATCGACCTGACTTGTGAGGCTTTCCCCGCTGGACACGCACAGTAGATTGGCGGCGACCTGCCGAGCGGCCGAAGCGGGAATCGCCACGGAAGCGAGATGCGGTGTGATGAGTACATTCGGCATCGACCACAGCGGATCGTCGCTCGGCAGCGGCTCTTTCTCGAACACGTCGAGCGTGGCCGAACCGATATGACCGCTTTGCAACAACGCCGTGAGCGCAGGCTGATCGACAATCGCGCCGCGCGCCACATTAACGATGGCGGCGCCGCGAGGCAATTTCGAAAGCCGGTCGCGATCGAGCAAGCCGTGTGTATCGGCGGTAAGCGGCAACATGATGATGAGAATATCGACCTGACCGAGCACGCTATCGAGCGTGTCCATGCCCGAGTGACACTGCACGCCGTCGATCTCGCGCGGGCTGCGCGACCAGCCGAGCACCGTCAAGCCCTGGCGTCGCAACTCGCTCGCGGCGAGCGCGCCCAGTTCGCCCAAACCGAGCACGGCCGCGCGAATGTCCTCGGGATTGCGCGGATGCCGGTACGCCCATTCGCCGCGCCGTTGCGCCGCTTCGAAATGCGGAATCTCACGCGCGTGCCGCAGTGTGGCGAACAGCACGTAGCCGGCCATCATGCGTGCCATGTTCGGATCGCTGATGCGCGTGATCGGCACGTGCGCGGGCAAGTCGTCGCGCGCGGTGAGCGAATCGACGCCTGCGCCGAGATTGACGATCAGCTTCAGGTTCGTCATCGACTGGAAAAAGCCAGCGGGCGGTTTCCACACCAGCGCGAAGTGAATCTCGCGCGGATCGGTGACTTCGTTCGCGCGTACCACCCGCAAGCCGCGAAGCTGCGTTTGCAGTGCGCGCTTCCACGTGTCGAAGTCGTCGAAATTGCTATAAAAAACGAGCGTGCCGTGAGAGGTATCCTCGGGAATCATGCTCATACCGGGCGCTGGATCAAACGGGACATGGCCTCGATGGCAAACTCGTAGCCGTCGCCGCCCAAACCGGCGATCACGCCGTCGGCGGCTTTCGAAATATACGAGTGATGCCGGAAGCTCTCGCGGCGCCAGATGTTGCTCATATGCACTTCAACGATCTTTCCGGGGAAGGACAGCAGCGCGTCGAGAATGGGCACGGAAGAATAGGTCAGGCCCGCCGCGTTGATGATGATGCCGCTGGCCGTGCCGCGCGCTTCCTGAATCCAGTCGACCAGTTGGCCCTCCCAGTTCGATTGCACGAAATTTAGCGCGAGCCCGAGCGAGGCGGCCTTCCCTTCGCAGCGAGCCTTGAGCGTGAGATAGCTGTCGCTGCCATACACGTGGTTGGCGTCGAGCCCGTAGAGATTCGCGTTGGGGCCGTTCAGAAACCAGACGGTTTGCGTCGAAGAAATGTCGGTCATGAGCGTGCGTTCAAAGCTCGTAAGGAAGTGTGACTTGCAGGGCGGGCAGCGCGTGAACCTGAGCATGCCAGCGCGCCGATTCGGGATGGGCGTCGCGCCATGCGAGTTCAGGAAAGCGGAAGTCAAGGTAGCCCAGCGAGCAGCCGAGCGTGACTTCGCCGATGGTGAGGTGTTCCGTGGCGAGCGCGGGCGCGTCTTTTTCAATCTCCGCAAGGCACGCGTGTACCTTCGTCAACTGCGCGGCGCGCCAGTCGTGCGATTGTTTTTCGGCCTTGCGCGCCGTGTATTCGTAGCGCGCTAGCAGGGCGGCGTCGAGCAGGCCGTCGCCGAGCGCTTGATGGCTAAGCGCGAGCCAACGCAGCGGGCCGCTCTGCGGAAACAAACCGTAGGCGGGCGCAAGACTGTCGAGATATTCGCAGATCACGCGGCTGTCGTAGAGCGCGTGCCCGTTGGCGAGAATCAACGTGGGCACTTTCGCGAGCGGATTGTGCGCGGCAATGCGGCTGTCGCGTACGATCGGATTCGCGGCGCTCGGCAGCAGCGCGATGCGTTCGGCGAGTCCCAAAAGGTGCGCGCTGACCATGACCTTGCGGACATAGGGCGAAGTGGGCGCGTGGAGCAGTTGCATGTCGCTCATGGCACGAGCGCCAGTTTGCCGAACACGTCGCCGCATTCGAGCAGACGATGCGCTTCGGAAGCTTCGGCGAGCGCTAAGCGTTGGTGCACACGCGGACGCACGCGGCCGTCGGCGACGAGTGGCAGCACGTGGCGCTCGATTAGGCGCGCCATACGGGATTTTTCTTCGTCGGCTTGCGGGCGCAGCGTGGACGAATGCAGGCTCAGTTGCTTTTGCATGAGCGTCAGTAATTCGATGTTGACTTGCGAGCCCTGCAGGAACGAGAGGCTGAGATGACGTCCACCAAATGCGAGTGCGTCGAGATTGCGGCGCACGTAATCACCGCCGACCATGTCGAGCACGACGTCGACGCCGCGCCCCTGAGTGGCTTCGTCGCATGCCGCGACGAAGTCGGTCTCGCGATAAGAGAGCGCGAGCGCCGCGCCCATGTCGCGCAGCGTGTCGAGCCGGTCGCTGCGTGCGGCCGTGGCGATGACGGTCGCGCCCGCCGCGTGCGCCATGCGAATCGCAAGGGTGCCGATACCGCCGGCCGCGCCGTGAATCAGCACGGTTTCGCCCATCTTGAGTGCGCCGAGTTCGAACAGGTTGTGCCAGATGGTGAACAGGCCTTCGGGTAACGCGGCGGCTTCAGCGTCGTCGAGCGTGGCGGGCACGGGCAGGCAGTGATTCGCGTCGGCGAGGCACCACGGCGCGTAACCGCCGCCGGGCAACAGTGCCATGACGCGCGCGCCCGGTGCGAAGCGGTGCACGCCGGCGCCGCACGCGGCGACTTCGCCGCACGCTTCGAGACCGAGCACATCGGTGGCGCCGGGCGCGGGTTTGGCGCGGCCTTCGCGCTGCATGATGTCGGGCCGGTTGACGCCCGCCGCGCGCACGCGTAGCAGCACCTGACCGGGGCCGGGCGTAGGCACGGCGCGCTCGGCGAGCGCGAGCACTTCGGGGCCACCCGGTTCGCGGGCGACGACGGCTTGCATGGAAAGTGGAATCATCATGACGGGCGCGTTCAAGCTGTGGCTTCGGGGAATACGGTCATGTTGCGCGGCGGCAGCGCCAGCGCGGTGACCGTGCCGATCGGGAAGCGCTCGATCGAATCGAGGCCTGACGTGCGCACCATGACGCGCTGGGAACCGTCGGCGACGACGTTTATATCGACATAGGTATCGACGTGGTCGCCTTGGAACACGTGATTGACCACGGTGCCCGTGAGCACCGAATCCGCCCCCAGCGGCTCGAAGTGAATATGTTCGGGGCGCACGTAAATATCCATGCGGCCGCCGCCGTGCTCCCCGCCCACGAGGCGCTCGCGCTCCAGGCTCACGATACCACCGCCGAGGCGCAGATGCAGATGCGTGGCGTCTTCGCCGTGAAAATGCGAGGGCAGGATGTTCACGTCGCCGAGGAACGACGCCACGAACGGATCGGTCGGGCGGCGATACACCTCGTCGGGCGTGGCGATCTGGCAAATGCGTCCGCGCGACATCACCGCGATGCGATCAGACATGCTGAGCGCTTCGCCCTGATCGTGCGTGACGAACACGGTCGTTACGCCGAGTTCGCGCTGGATCTCGCGAATCTCCACCTGCATCGCGCCGCGCAGGCTCTTGTCGAGCGCCGAGAACGGTTCGTCGAGCAGAAGCACCTTCGGCTTGATGACCAGCGCGCGTGCGAGCGCGACGCGCTGCTGCTGGCCGCCCGAAAGTTCGCGCGGCTTGCGATGGCCGAGCCCGCCCAGCTTGACGAGCTGCATGGCCGCTTCCACGCGCTGCGCGATTTCGGCGTTCGGCACGCCGCGCATGCGCAGCCCGTAACCGATATTGCGCGCGACATCCATGTGCGGAAACAACGCGTAGTTCTGGAACACGATGCCGATTTCGCGCTCGTGCGGTGGCAGGTCGGTGACGAGATTGCCGTCGATAAAGATCTCGCCATTATTCGCCTGCGTGAAGCCTGCAATCAGATTGAGCAGCGTGGTCTTGCCGCAACCCGAGGGGCCGAGCAGCGTGATGAATTCGCCTTGACCGATTTTGAGCGACAGATCGTGCAGGATGGTCTGCTCGCGGTACTTCGCGACCACGCCTTCCATGCTGACGGCAACCGGCGAGCCGGACGTCGATGGGCGGGCGGGACTGCGTGCGGAGGAATCGTCGGATTTCATGGAAGTCTTTTGTCTGCGCGCTCGATGCGTGGCGTTACCGGATAAAAACTTGCATCGAAGGATACGAGAAAAGCGAGCGGATGCCGTTTGCGAATCTTGAGGGCAGGCGTCGGAAAAACGGAGGAGCGCGCGAAGCGCCGGGCGACCTCTTTGGTTTTTCCGAAGTCTCGCCTTCAAAAATGCTGGTTATCAGCGGCGCGGACCTTGAGCACACTTCCCATCCAATGAACCGCCTGTTCAATCTCAGTCCTCTTTCAGGGTCAAACATGTCAGTTGAAGCAATCGATACGCTGGTGATCGGCGCCGGACAGTCCGGAATTGCCATGAGCGAGCACCTCACGCAGATGAACGTCCCTCATATCGTTCTTGAACGCAAGCGCGTGGCGGAACGCTGGCGCTCGGAGCGCTGGGATTCGCTGGTCGCCAACGGCCCGGCGTGGCACGACCGCTTTCCGAACCTCGAATTCGACGATGTCGGCCCGGACGTCTTCCCGCCGAAGGAGCGCATGGCGCAATACTTCGAGGATTACGCGAAGATGATCAAGGCACCAGTGCGTACCGGCGTGGAAGTCAGGCACGTGAAGCGCTGCGAGAATCGGCCTGGCTTTATCATCGCGACTTCGGAAGGCGTGATCGAGGCGCAGCGCGTGGTGGCCGCGACCGGTCCATTTCAGGTGCCGCAATATCCGAACATCGTTCCCGCCGATGCAGGCATTCAGCAACTTCATTCGTCGGCGTATAAAAATCCGGGTCAACTCGAAGACGGCGCAGTGCTGGTCGTGGGCGGCGGCGCGTCGGGTTCGCAGATCGCGGAAGAACTGCGTGCGAGCGGCAGAACCGTGTATCTCTCGATCGGCGAGCATTACCGTCCGCCGCGTTCGTATCGTGACCGCGACTACGTGTGGTGGTTGGGTGTACTCGGCAAGTGGGACGAGATCAAGATCAAGCCGAAGAAGAAGCACGTGGCGTTCGCCGTGAGCGGCTACGACGGCGGCAAGACGATGGACTTTCGCCGTCTCGCGCACAGCGGCATCACGGTGCTCGGTTTGACGAAGGGCTACGAGAACGGCGTGCTGCATATTGCCGACGATCTCGCTGCGAACATCGCCGAGGGCGACGAGGCCTATTTCGACGTGCTGCGCGATGCCGATGCCTATGTCGAGCGTAACGGTCTTGATCTGCCGCCTGAACCCGAAGCGTGGAATCTGCTCGACAATCCCGCATGTATCGTGCAGCCGATTCTTCAACTCGATCTCGCGAAGGCGGGCGTGAAGACGATTCTTTGGGCCACGGGTTTCAAGTTCGATTTCAGCTGGCTGGACGTGGACGCCTTCGACGAAAACGGTATGCCGTTCCACAAGCGCGGCATTTCGGCGGAAACCGGTGTGTACTTTTTGGGTCTGCCAGAATTGACCAATCGTGCTTCGTCGTTTATCTACGGCGTGTGGCACGACGCGAAATACATTGCTGATCACATTGCACTCCAGCGCAGTTACCTGGCGTATCAAAAGGCGTGACGGGCGGATGAAAACTCACTCTCCTGTTATTCGGATCAAGCGATGAATACGCTTTCGAGCAAGGCCATGCTGGCGAAGCTGGTGGGATTCCCGACCGTGAGCCGCGATTCGAACCTCGCGCTCGTCGAATTCATTCAGGCTTATTTGAGCGATGTCGGCGTCGAGAGTGAGTTGTTCTATGACGCGGAGCGCACGAAAGCCAATCTTTTCGCGACGATTGGGCCGGTGAAAGATGGCGGCATCGTGCTCTCGGGACACACCGACGTTGTACCCGTGGACGGACAGAACTGGACTGTCACGCCGTTCGAACTCACCGAGAGAGACGGTCGCCTCTACGGACGCGGTACCGCCGACATGAAAGGCTATCTCGCCTCGGTGCTGACGGCCGTGCCGCTGTTCGTCGAGCGTGCCCGGTCGGGATCGCTCGCGGTGCCGCTACATCTCGCGTTTTCGTACGACGAAGAGATTGGTTGCGTGGGCGTACGACCGTTGTTGGCGGCATTGCAGGAGCGCGGTCTTCGGCCGCGCGTATGCATCATTGGCGAACCGACAGAGATGCAGCCGGTGCTCGGCCATAAAGGGAAGATGGCGGTGCGCTGCTGCGTGCGCGGCGCGGCGTGTCATTCGGCGTATGCGCCGTATGGCGTCAATGCCATTCACTATGCGTCGCGCTTGATCGGAAAACTCGAGGAGATCGGCGAAACGCTCGCGCATCCTGAGCATCGCGACGATCGGTTCGACCCGCCGTTTTCGACCGTGCAAGCGGGGCTGATTCGCGGCGGACGCGCGCTCAATATCGTGCCGGCCGAGTGCGATTTCGACTTCGAAGTGCGTGCGGTGCCAGGCTTCGACATAGGCAGCGTGGCGCGGGAACTCGAAACCTATGCGAGCGAGACGCTCTTGCCCAAAATGCGCGCGGTGCAACCGGATACCGACATTCGTTTCGAGGAGCTCAACGCCTATCCGGGACTCGCCACCGACCCGGACAGCGACGGCGCGCGGCTGATCGCGTCGATCAGCGGCGTGCAGGCAGAAACGCGTGCGTTCGGCACCGTGGCGTTCGGTACGGAAGGCGGGTTGTACGACGCCGCCGGCATTCCTGCGGTAGTGTGCGGCCCCGGCAGCATGGATCAAGGACACAAGCCCGACGAGTTTGTCACGCTGGAACAACTTGCGCGTTGCGATGCGATGATGGTGCGGCTCGCGAATGAGCTTGGCTGCACGGGCGTTGTCGAGTTAAATCGCTGACGACGCGAAAGTACAGTTCGCGCGAGTCTGCTCAGACGGCAGACGGATTATGGACCAACCCAGTAAAGCGATGCCACCTGGCAAAGCGCTCGCCAAGCTGTTTGCGGTAGAGCGAAGCGCGCAGCAGATGTCGCTTGAGCGCAAAGTGTTGCCGGATCGGTCCGAAGCTCGACAGGACAGCCTGGGTACGTTTCCGGCCACGAAAGCCGCGCATCCGATGCTTCCGTTCGCGGGTTGGTTGATGGCTGTTATCCGCGCGGTTGTTCACGCGAGCCGCTGCCTTGACGAAGATATGCCTGACGTCAGTCAGTTCGGGGATGTCGGCCTTCGCCGCCGGATAGCTGCGTAGCTGATCCGTGACAATCTTGCGCAGTACTTCACCACAGGAAGCGAGCACGCGCTCGAAAAACCGCTTCGCTGCTATTGGGCGCGTATCGGTGCTCGTCAACGGCGGCGGCTTCGGCTTTTTCGAGCGCCAGGGCATGCACACTACATCGCACGTTTTCTGGGCGACGACGTGGACATGGCGCAACACGACGTTTAATCCGCATGACGGTAACATGACCACTGCTGTCACCGTGGACTATACGTCTCAACGTCGTTAACTGAAATCCACGTATGAATTTTCGACTTGCATCGCTCGCCGCCGCGTTTCTTGCGACAATCATTACGTCAGCCTGGGCCGACGTGCTGGTCGTCAAACACGACAAGCTGCAAATCACGGACCTGATCGAACAGTCGATCAGCGTCCTGTACACCAATCACGGCGGAGATCAAGCGTTCGATGTTGCCACGGGCGATATCGTTTCGTTCAAGTCCGGCGCGGACACGGCGTGGTTGTTGCCCGTCCTCAACGGCAATGCGGACAATCATCCGTTACGTTCAGGTCAGTGTGATGTGTTGATCTACAAGGCGGACACCGACTATCTCACGCCGTTGCAGTTTTCTCACGTGCTGCTTGGCGAAACGCGTGACGACCAGTGTGTCGGCTTCAATCGTCCACTCGTTGTCACGCTGGGATTGTCGGCGATGGAGGCGCCGGTGCTGAACGGCTGTTTGCGGCCGACCAGTGCCCCACGACCGGGCGCGGCGATTACCTCGGGCGCCGCTCCCATGCAAAAGGAAAACCCGTCCCACTGCAGTCACCCAATTCTTCGCAAATCGGTCGTTCGATGTCGCAAGGTAAGTAGCAGAGAGTCTCGTCACCTCATGCACAAATTTGCTACGAAGCGGAAGCTGTTCCAGGCCGTATCCGAGTTGCCATGAAGATATGGGTCGATTAGGCAGCGAGGGTTTATCATCAATATCGCTTTATAGTCGTCAGTGCGGATTCAACTCCAACAATTCGCGCGCAAGCCGAACTGTAATCACCCGGCCGCACGTTGCGCAAAATCGGTCGTCAGTTTGCTTGCCACAGCAGGGGCAAAACCATTTTCCAAGCTTTTACGGCATATTCCCCGAGGGCAGAACTGCCGCGCTCAATGCAAGCTGCTCGAATTGATCTCGAACGGAAATGCTGAACAATGATCCCGTCCACAGGCGTCGCCCAACTGTGCAGAGCAGTAAGGGCAGTACATAGGCAAAACGAAACTGTTTCGGTCCGATTGTCGCGGATTGTGTCGGCGCCGTCGACCGGCCGAATTTGGCCGGCTATTTCCCGAGGCTCCCACCGACCGACTCAAGGGCGCTGGGCCGACGCGTAAGCATCGATCACTTGCAGTTCAATTACGCGACCCTGCACTCATACCGCTCTTGCGGATATGGAAGGAGATCTTGTTCGGATAGGGACGTGTACTTCCCGTAGCCGACGGGTTCGCAATAAACGCACATCGCCTCGGCAGGTGACAATGCCCAAAACGTCCATATCCATTCGCTACCCAGCTCGTTGAGGGCACGGGCGGCATCTCCGCCCGGTCCATGGGCAGAGGCATATGGGAAGAGTGTTGCCGAACTCGTCCGGGCAGAGCCAAACCTCCTGCCAGGGATCAGTGAGATCCGAGACAGTGCACCGTCGGGCTCACTTCGTCGCTACGCCTGCGAGTTGACCGATGCCGTCTGCGGTTTGCGTACCCACGTTTCTCGCGACCACTCCCAGCCCACCCACGACTGAGATACCCGTGTCTGACACATCAAAACCGGTTCCTGCGACCGACACGGTTCCCTTGATGTGATCACTTCCCGACAAAACGCCAAGAAGGATTCGAGCAGCCACCGGGCGGGTCTTGAATTCGCTCACGCGCAGTATCACTGGCGCACCCGTTGCTGAGACCGGGATGCCGATCTTCGTCATCTCCGTGTGAAACGCTCCAAGCAGTTCCTTCTTCGCCTCGTCGGAGATATTGAAAGTTCCCGAGTCAATCTGCAGGTCGCTTACGCCGTTCGCAAGCGCGACAGTTACATCATGGCCGCGATCCGGCGGAAGTTGCGTCATCGTCGGGTTGCCGGCACATGCCGTGAGAAGCATGGCGCTGATGAGCGAAGTAGTGATAGCAATGACTTTCATATCGATCTCTCAGTTACAGTTATTTTGTGCCATTGCCGCCCAACAGCCATCTTTGCACCTCCCCTTGAGGGATACTGCATTGGTGTAGCGTCAACGACGTCTGCATAGTCGCATCGGTGTTATCGGCACGAACGTCGTTTTGCTTTAATGCGCTGAGACACCGAGCAAGCGATTCTTGACAAAGCGTTGCCGATGCATGCATTTTCACGTTCAACTTATGCGTCATCTCATGCACTACTGTTTAACACTCCAGGTTCCAGTTCTGCATCCCGCTTGCATACCTCGTGCGAATCTGCACGGTAGACCAGGCTGGTTGATGCGGACAGACTCTATTGGTTTTCGCGTATCGAGCGCGTTCTGAATCAGGTAGGCCTTCTCCTGTTCCGTCACCGATGTGCCCGCCTTGCTGTCGTAGCTCAGTCCATCGATGAAGCTGGCCTTGCCCGTCTGCTGTAGCGTCGCCTGCTAGAGCATCAGGTCTTCTTCGTGCGGGTTGTAGTAAAACCGCGTCGACCCGGGCTGCAGGTTCGCAGGCAGATTGTCGAGCAGCGCCTGCGGATTGAGACTGCCCACCGCCGGGCTCAGCGAAGTCACCTGCGACGGCGCATTCGCACGCGGTGTGTAGGTGTTCGCGGTCGTGATGCCGTTGATGAGCTTCTGGCCGGTCAGCGTTACCGATGTCCCGATAATTGCCGTCGTTCTGTATCACGCCGTTCGACGTGATGGAACGGTTGGGCGCCTCGATCGTCGCAGCGATGTTGCCGACCGGCGTCGGCGGATCAATCGTGCCGCCCGTGTTCCTCGTTCAGGTAGTAGCCCGTCTCGTAGTGCTTGGCATCGCGCAGGTCGAGCTCATGCGCGCTCGACATCGCAGCGAGAACCTTGCCGCGTGACTGTGCCGAAGCGCGCACCGGCAAGGCAAAGGCCGTGGCCATCGCGAGCGCAGCGGCCGAGTTTAGGGAGGTTCACGATCACGCTTTTTTGCAATACGCGTTGCCGGACCTACTGGGCGGGCGTGGCGTTCGACGTGTAGCGCGGCGCGGCCTTGGCGTTCGCGAACCGGGGAGCCAGCGCGCGACGGTCGGCTTCCCACTTCGTCCAGTCGTCACCATCGTGCAGCGTCGGGATGGTCACGAGTTCACCCTGATCCAGGCCCGCGAGCGCGGCATCCACCAGATCGTCGGCTGTCATCGTGCTCGCGGCTTCCTTTTGCTTCGCATAGCCGGCGACGTCCCAGAAATCGGTTGCCGTCGCTGCCGGCAGCACGGTCTGCACACGCACGCCCTTGCCTGCGAGGTCGCGCTGAAGCGCATGGCCGAAGCTCAGCACGTACGATTTCGAGGCGCTGTACACGCCGTTCAGCAGCTCGACTGCAATGCCGACCACCGAACTGATGTTGATGATGGTGCCCGAGCCTTTGGCGACGAACGCGGGCGCAACCGCGTAGGTGAGACGCGTCAGTGCCGTGATATTCAGGTTGATCATCGACTCCATGGAGTCGACGTGACCATCGAGAACCGATGCGACCGAGCCGACGCCCGCGTTGTTCACCAGCATCGTGATGCGCGGGTCTTCGCGAAGCAGGGTCTCGATTTTCGCGAGCGCAGCCTTGTCGTTGAGATCGGCGGCAATCGTTTCGATCGAGCGGCCGGTCTCTTTCGTAAGACGCTCTGCGAGAGCGTTCAGTCGGGCCTGGTTGCGTGCCACCAGAATAAGGTCGAAGCCGCGCCTGGCGAGACGATCAGCGTAGATGGCGCCAATGCCAGCCGATGCGCCCGTGATCAGCGCGAAACCGTTCGTAGAGGAAGTCATTTTCAATCCTTTGAGTGAGTGGTTGAACCAACAGGGCGTCAGTTCATGGATCGAATTCTGACCTCGGCCGCGCGCGACCTCAATGTCATATATGCAAGGATTTCGGTCATGCTTTCATCCACAATGCTGTCCGTTATGTGCTACCTTCAACGAATCAGGCCATGACTCGCGAGGCATCAATGCATACCGTCGGACTCGTCGTCTATCCCAACTTCCAGTCGCTCGCGCTCGCTGTGGCGAGCGTCTTCGAATACGCCAATCTGCTGCGCGGCGAAGCTGCTTACGAGTTCAGCATCGTGTCCGAGCACGGCGGACCTGTCGCTTCGTCCCAGGGGTTTTCGGTTCATAGCGAACCACTTGCCGCAGAGGGCTACGACACCCTCATCGTGGCGGGCGACAACGAATGCCGCCTTCCCTCGGCTGCGCTGGTGGATTACCTTCGGGAAGCGCCGCGCCGGTCACGGCGAATTGCGTCGATCTGTACCGGTGCATTTGTTCTGGCTGCTGCAGGTCTGCTGGAAGGAAAGCGCGCAACGACACACTGGTTCCACGCGCGTGACTTCCAGAAGCAGTATCCGAACGTGCAGCTCGAAGAAGACCGCATCTTCGTGGTGGATGGACAGATCTGGACCTCGGCCGGCATGAGCGCCGGCGTGGATCTCGCGCTTGCGATCGTTGAAAACGACTTCGGGCTTGACACGTCGCGCATGGTCGCGCGCAAGCTCGTGCTTTATCAGCGTCGCGGTGGCGGTCAGTCGCAGTTCTCGGCGCTGCTGGAAATGGGTCCGCGCTCAGACCGCGTTCAGATGGCACTTGCCTACGCGAGCGAAAACCTGGCGAGCGATTTGTCGGTCGAGCGGCTGGCCGAAGCAGCACGGCTCAGTCCGCGTCAGTTCAGCCGCGTGTTTCGTGAGGAAACGGGTCAATCGCCCGCGAAGGCAGTCGAGCGGCTTCGCGTTGAAGCCGCTCGACTGATGATGGAGACGACTCGTCACCCGATCGAGATCGTTGCGCGAGAGACAGGCTTTGGTGACCGGGAGCGGATGCGTCAAGCGTTCCTGCGTGCATTCGGTCAGCCACCGCAAACCATACAGCGGGCGTCGGGTGTCACACCCCTTGCGCTTTAAGCGTAGTTCGCCTTACTGCTCGCCCGGCGTCCACTCCGGGCTATAGCCGCCCAGCGCCGGATGATACATCTCATCCCCGGAATGCTGGGTGAATTCGACGTTGAGCCGGTCTTCACGCAGGCCGAGAATTTCGATGCAGTGCGCGCACAGCGCTTTGGCCACATCCATACGCAGTTCGGGCGCTCTGCCTCTTCGGATGTCCAGCATCATGACCGCGACCGGGGTGGGCTCTTCACCGGCCTCGGGAATCCGCCAGACACCCCCATCGCCCAGCTCTCGAATCGCGACGCTGATTCGCCTGATGTCGACCGACATCATCCGCGCGTAGGTCTCGCTCATCTTCAGCGCCAGGCGCCGCTTGTCCTCCACTGAATAGTGGTCGGTTACGTCGAGTTGCAGGTAAGGCATGGTCGTCGCACTCCTTGAAAACGCCATTTTTCACCGAACACGGAGCCTCGCCAATGTCAGATGCGCAAGGTTTCCGGACAAGCGAGGGGGTGGAGTCACCCTGACGCATTCGCACCAGAAGCGAATCCGCTACATGTTCGGATAGTTCGGCCCGCCACCGCCCTCAGGCGTCACCCACACGATGTTCTGCGTCGGGTCCTTGATGTCGCAGGTTTTGCAGTGGACGCAGTTCTGCGCATTGATCTGCAAGCAGTCTTCGTTCTCTTCGGTTTTAATGAACTCGTAGACGCCTGCCGGGCAAAAACGTGCTTCAGGACCGGCGTACGTTTGCAGGTTCAGCTTCACGGGCACTGTCGGATCCTTGAGCGTCAGGTGAGCCGGCTGATTCTCCTGGTGGTTCGTGTTCGAGATGAACACCGAAGAAAGACGATCGAACGTCAGCTTGCCATCCGGCTTCGGATACTCGATCGGCTTGCATTGCGACGCGGGTTTCAGCATCTGGTGGTCCCAGTGCTGGTGATGCAGCGTCCACGGCACATTGCCGCCCATCAGCTTCTGCTCGATGCCGACCATCAGCGTGCCGAGGTACAGGCCCTTGCTCATCCACTGCTTGAAATTGCGCGCGCGGTAAAGCTCGGTGTGCAGCCACGAAGTCTTGAACGACTCGGGATACGCGGCCAGCTCATCGTTGTGACGGCCGGCCTGCACCGCGTCGAAGGTGGCGTCGGCGGCGAGCATGCCCGTCTTGATCGCCGCATGCGAACCCTTGATCCGCGAGGCGTTCAGGAAGCCCGCATCGTCGCCAACCAGTGCGCCGCCCGGGAAAACCAGCTTCGGCAGCGACATCAGGCCGCCTGCCGTGATCGCCCGTGCACCGTACGACACACGCTTGCCGCCTTCGAGGAACTTGCGGATTTCCGGATGCGTCTTGTAGCGCTGGAATTCTTCAAACGGCGACAGATACGGATTCGAATAGCCCAGGCCAACCACAAAGCCAACCATCACCTGGTTGTTGTCGATGTGATACAGGAATGAGCCGCCGTACGTTTGCGAGTCCAAAGGCCAGCCCGCCGTGTGGATCACCAGACCCGGCTTGTGTTTCGCCGGATCGATTTCCCACAGTTCCTTGATGCCGATACCGTAGACCTGCGGGTCCGCGCCATCGCGCAGCTTGAACCTGTCCGACAGCTGGCGTCCGAGATGCCCGCGCGCGCCTTCGCAGAACAGCGTGTACTTCGCGTGCAGCTCCATGCCGAGCTGGAAGTTTTCGGTCGGCTCACCGTCCTTGCCGATGCCGAGATTGCCCGTCGCGACACCCTTGACCGAGCCGTCGTCGTTATAGAGCACTTCAGCCGCCGCAAAACCCGGAAAAATCTCGACGCCCAGCGCTTCAGCCTGCTGGCCCAGCCACCGCGTCACATTCGCCAGCGAGATCACATAGTTGCCGTGATTCTTGAAGTTATCCGGCAGCGCCCAGTTCGGCACCGATTTCGCGCCCGTTTCGGAGAGAAACAAAAAGCGGTCTTCCGTGACTTCGACGCTCAAAGGTGCGCCCTTGTCTTTCCAGTCGGGGAACAGTTCACCAAGCGCGCGCGGGTCCATCACCGCGCCCGACAGAATGTGCGCGCCAATCTCCGAACCCTTTTCGAGCACACACACGCCAATCTCGACACCACTCTGCGCAGCACGCTGCTTAAGCCGGATCGCCGCAGCCAGTCCAGCCGGCCCGCCGCCGACGATCACCACCTCATATTCCATCGACTCGCGCGGCCCATATTGCTCGACCCACTTCGCATCCGTCATCGATCAACGCTCCACGCCCGCAATCGCGATCGAAACCAGCCTGGCGCCCAGCCCGACCGCGTGCAGGTCGATCTCTTCACGCCTGCCTTCGAACCAGATGCCCGTCATCGGCTGCAGCGACACGCTGTTGAGCAGCGAGCTACCGACGCGCCATTCGCCCGCAACACACAGCACGATATGAGTCGACGCCGGCGTGACACGCAACGAGTGCGTCGCGACGCTTACCGCGGCCTGATACGTGCCACGACGTGTCATCACGTTGAGCACGTTCACGGGCTGCACGGACATGCTCGCCCACATCAGCAGATCACCGGAAAACTGCACCGGCTGACCAGGCCGGGCGACGGACGCGCCGTCCTGCGAATGCAGATCCACCGCGCCTTCATCGAGCAACAGGAGCGTGCGATCGAGTCCGGGAAACAGCGAAAACCTCGACGCTCCATTGAGCGTCGCGATACTGATGCGCCAGTCGACCGCGTGATCGTCGGCGGATTGCAGCGCGACGGTGCGGGTCGTGCCGCCGCCGTTCGCCCATGGCTCAGGCGCAAGTTTCGAGCAATCGAAGAAGTGAATCGACTGATGCGAAGGCCGCGCCGTGGTTCCATGACGCTGCACAGACACGCGATCGGGCGACAGTGTGTCGATCATCATGCGCTCCTCGCTGCGACGCGGGCTTCGAGTCCGCTGACCGTCTCGAACAGATCGCCGACGAGACCGACATCCGCGATCGAAAAGATCGGCGCATCCGGGTCCTTGTTGACCGCGACGATCAGCTTCGAATCCTTCATGCCCGCCAGATGCTGGATTGCGCCGGAGATGCCGAAGGCCAGATAGACGTCGGGCGCCACCGTCTTGCCCGTCTGCCCGACCTGCGCGGCGTTGGGCGCATAGCCGGCATCGACAGCGGCGCGCGACGCGCCGAGCGCAGCGCCCATGTTGTCCGCCAGTTCGCCCAGCCGCGCCATGTTCTCTTTCGATGCGAGACCGCGACCGCCTGCCACAACGATACGTGCGCTCGACAGATCCTGTCCCGCCTGCTGCGTCGCATGACGCTCGATCAGCGTCGTGTTGCCGAAGACTTTCGGTGCTTCGAGCGTCACGACGGCGGCGTGTCCGCCGTTGCGTGCAACCGGCGCAAACGACGACGCGCGAAACGTCGCGAACGTCAGCGCACCTTCGCTTGCGACGTTCGCCACGACGCTGCCCGCATACAGACCGCGCACGAAGTGGCCATCGCGGGATACACCCGTGACATCCGCGAGAAACGCGCTACCCGCACGCGCCGCTGCGCGCGGAAACGCGCCACGAGCCAGCGCGCGATGCGCGGCAGCGATCAACGTATAGTTTGCCGAAACGGAAACACCTTGCAGTACGGCAGCGAGTGACTCAGCCGTCGGCGCGGTATCGAACGCCGCCAGCAGCACCTGTTCCACGCCCGCAATTTGCGCGGCTGCTTGTGCAGCGTCGGTGTCGAAGGCGAGCAGATCGACAGGCTTGCCGATCTGCAGCGCTGCGCCGATCACGCGCAGGCTCGCGTCGCTGACGACGCCGTTGTCGATATCCACCAGAACGAGCGATCTCATGCTGCCACTCCTGTTTGTTCGAACACACGCTGCGCGGCGATCGCCTCGATCAAGGCGGCCGTATCCGCGACCTTGATGCCCGCCTGCCGCGCGGGCGGATCGCTCAAGCCAACGAGGCGGGTTCGTGGCGCGAGATCCACGTTGAAGATGCCTGCATCGATCGTCTTGAGTGGCTTCTGTTTCGCCTTGACGATGCTCGGCAGCGTCACACGCCGCGGCTCGGCAAGCCGCAGGTCCGCGCTGACGACGGCTGCGCCTTCTAGACGCCACGTCGCCGTGCCCGCGTCGTCGCCGCAGGTCACGCGCCAGCCATTTGCGTCCGCGTCGATCGCGCTCGCGTCGAGCGCCTGCGGCCAGTCGAGCAGGCCCGCGAGCATCGCGGCGACGCCGCCTGTGTCGTCGTCGATGGCCTGCTTGCCGCACAGCACGAGACCGTATCCCTCGTGCGCCGACAGATACGCGTGCAGCAAACGTGCGACCGCCAGCGAATCGAGTGTCGCGGTGGCTCCGCCCGTATCGATCAGTACGGCATCGTCGGCGCCGATGGCGAGCGCGGTGCGCAGCACGTCCTGACAGTTCGACTGTCCGCAGGTGAGGACGGTCACATGGGTGGCGTGACCCGCTTCCTTGAGTTGCAGCGCTTTTTCAACGGCGCATTCGTCGAACGGATTGAGCGACATCTTCAGGCCGTTGGTATCGATCGAACCGGCTGCGCTGACGCGCACGCGCACATTCGGATCGACGACGCGTTTGACGGGAACCAGAATCTTGATGGTCATGACAGACTCCACGAAATCAGGACACGGCGCCCGAACCATACTTGCCGACGAGCAGCGCACCCGTCGAGAAGCGGTCGAGCGCGTAAGGCGCGAGCGAGACATCCGTTGGCTGGCCGAGCGCGTGCTGGGCAAGCAGCTTGCCGATACCGGGCGAGAGCTTGAAGCCATGGCCCGAGAAGCCAAAGCCGACCACCAGCCCTTCGACATCGCCGACGTTCCCGAGCACCGGATTCCAGTCCGGCGTGACGTCGTACACACCTGTCCACGACGATGCGAGTCCTGCCG